>CP053680.1:1893750-2197500 GCA_019623805.1 Gammaproteobacteria bacterium (ex Lamellibrachia satsuma) | reverse complement strand
GGACCGGAGATACGCCCACGGTAACGGGCGATCTGTTCACTGGTGCAGCGACAGCGGCTGGTACCATCGCCAAGATGGCCGCAGGGGCAGGGGTTCATCGCCGCAATCAGTTGGAAATGGGCAGGATACTCCGCCTGGCGACTGGCCCGCGAGATGGTGATCTGCCCCGTCTCCATCGGCTCCCGCAGCACCTCCAGCACCCGCCGCTCAAACTCCGGCAGCTCATCCAGAAAGAGCACACCGTGATGGGCCAGGGAGATCTCCCCCGGCTTGGGATTGCCTCCGCCACCCACCAGAGCCACCGCAGATGCCGTGTGGTGAGGTGCGCGAAATGGGCGCTGCCGCCACCGGGCCACCTCCAGCGTCCGGCCTGCCACGGATCGAATGGCCGCACTCTCCAGCGCCTCGACCTCTGTCATCTCCGGCAGGATGCCAGGCAGGCGGGTCGCCAACATCGATTTGCCGGTTCCCGGAGGACCGAGATAGAGCAGCGAATGGGCGCCTGCCGCTGCGATCTCCAAGGCACGGCGAGCCTGGTGTTGTCCCTGGACATCCGCAAGGTCAGGCAGGCTGTCCACTATTGGCGTTTCATTACCGGCCTCCCAGTCCGGAATCTTCTCCCGCCCGTCCAGATGAGCGCAGACCTCCAGCAGGTGGGTTGCGGAGAGTGCCTGCCCACCCTGCACCAACGCCGCCTCAGCAATATTCTCCTGGGGCAGGATCAGGCTGCGCCCGGCATCTCTGGCGGCCAGCGCCACCGGCAACACCCCTTTTATCGGTCTTAGCGCCCCGGAAAGCGCCAATTCACCGACAAACTCGTAATTATCGAGCCCTTCCAGTCGCAACTGGCCCGAGGCTGCCAGGATCCCCAGCGCAATGGGTAAATCGAAACGCCCGCCCTCTTTGGGCAGATCAGCAGGGGCGAGATTGATAATGATACGTCGGGCCGGAAACTCGAAATGGCTGTTGAGCAGCGCCCCACGCACACGATCCTTGCTCTCCCGGACCGCCAGTTCAGGCAGGCCTACGATGGAGAGGCTGGGAAGACCGTTGGCGAGATGCACCTCGACGGTGACGAGCGGCGCCTTGATGCCCTCACGGGCGCGGCAATAGAGGATTGCGAGTGACATGGATACCTTCCCTGGCATACCGGTTTAATTAAATTAGGATGTGTGGGGTGCGCCATGCGCACCAAAACAAGCTGCAATCATGGTGCGCACGGCACACCCTACATCCTGGCGGAGCCGGCAACCACATTATCAGGCTGGCCATGCTAAAAATGCCCGATCCGCTACGCTTGATCGGGCCTACGCCCCTGGCGACTGTTTTGCCTCCAACTCCCGGATGATGGCTTCCAGCCGATCGAGTTTTTCTCTGGTACGGAGCAGCACAGCGCTCTGCACATCAAACTCCTCCCTTGTCACCAGGTCGAGTTTGGCGAGTCCGGCCTCCAGAGTCGCACGCAGGTTCTTCTCCAGATCATCCTGCAGGATCTGGATACCGCCCGGCACGCTTCCGGCAAGCCGTTCGGCCAAGTCATCAATGAGTTTCGGGTCAAGCATGAAAGCACCTTAACGGGCAGTCAGGCGCTTGTCCAGAGCCCCTTTCGCTAACATTTTAGCTACGCACCAAAACAGCGCACCAAGGTGGTGCCCTATACCGAATCTCATTTCATCCTGGTGCAAGATAGATGTTACGCATGAACAATGAATACCATAAAATCGTGCAACATACTGAAATAACTAATAAAAAAATAGATTGGCACGACTTCTGCTTTCCTATGCGTGAGATCCATAATTGCAGCTGCATCAGACACTGCACCGAATTGATTAATTTTAGAAACCTAGAGTGAGGAAACGAACATGAAGATGAATAAAATCGCCTTGGCCTGCGGTGCAGTTATGCTGAGCATGTCTGGCCTGTCCGTTGCGGACAATGAGTTCAGCATGAACATTGGCGTCACGAGTAACTATATCTGGCGCGGCGTGACTCAGACAGATGACGGCGCAGCTGTTTCCGGCGGCGTGGACTACGCTCACGGCAGCGGTTTCTACGCTGGCGCATGGGCTTCCAACGTTGACTGGAGCACAGTTGACGGTGCCGGTGCAACAACTCCCAGTCCAGTCAGTTATGAACTCGATCTCTATGGCGGTTATGCCGGTGAGATCGGCGACTTCGGCTACGACGCAGGCCTGATCTACTACACCTATGATGACACTGCAGACTCCAATTTCCTCGAACTCGGTTTGAGCGGTAGCTGGAAATTCCTCTCCGCAGGTCTGAACTACACTCTCAGCGGCCAAGCCGATGACGACACCGGCCTCTACGTCAGTGGCGACATGTACTACTACGCTGGCGTGAGTTTCGACCTGCCCCAGGATTTCAGCATCGGCGGTACTGTCGGCAAGTATGACTTCACCAACAGCAGCGATGATGACTACACCCACTACCAGGTCGACGTGAGCAAGACCGCCGGTGACTACGGTGATGTCAGCCTGAGCCTTGCGGATACAGACATGGATGGCTCCGACATTAAATTCTTTGTCTCCTGGAGTAAGTCCTTCTAATTCAGGCCTGCATCATAACCCACGGCCCGCCCACTGGCGGGCCGGACGAATTAAGGTGAAACACTCATGAAAATGATTTCCGCAATCATCAAGCCCTTCAAGCTCGATGACGTTCGAGAGGCACTCTCTGAGATCGGCATCGCCGGCATCACGGTAACCGAAGTCAAAGGTTTCGGGCGCCAGAAAGGTCACACAGAACTCTACCGCGGCGCTGAATACGTGGTGGATTTTCTGCCCAAGATCAAGATCGATATCGCCGTTGACGAGTCTGCGGTTGACCAAGTGGTCGATGCGGTCACCAAAGCCGCCAAAACAGGCAAGATCGGCGATGGCAAGATCTTTGTCATGCCCGTCGAGCAGGTGGTCCGTGTACGCACGGGCGAAACCGGCCCGGACGCACTCTAGGTCAATTGAGAGGTTAAGCAGATGGAAAATCAGATTTTCGAACTACAGTACGCCCTGGATACCTTTTACTTTCTGGTGATGGGTGCGCTGGTGATGTGGATGGCAGCAGGGTTTGCCATGCTTGAAGCGGGTCTGGTTCGGGCCAAGAATACGACCGAAATTTTGACCAAAAACGTGGCGCTTTTCGCCATCGCATGTACCGCCTACCTGGTTGTCGGTTACGACCTCATGTATGACGGCGGCCTCTTCCTGAACGCCATTGCGCTGGATGGAGCGGAGAGTGCGGATGCGTTGACCGCGACCGTGCTTAAAGAGTCAGCCGAAGCCGGTTTTGGTGGTGATTCGGTCTATTCAAATGCCTCCGATTTCTTCTTTCAGGTAGTGTTCGTGGCGACGGCTATGTCTATCGTCTCAGGCGCTGTGGCTGAACGGATGAAATTGTGGGCCTTCCTGCTCTTCGCCGTCGTGATGACCTCGGTCATCTATCCGATGGAAGGCGCATGGACCTGGGGCGGCCAGTCGGTCTTCGGCCTCTTCAGCCTGGGCGATGACTTTGGCTTCTCTGACTTTGCCGGCTCCGGCATCGTGCACCTGGCCGGTGCCTCTGCAGCCCTTGCAGGTGTGCTTTTGCTGGGCGCTCGAAAGGGCAAATACTCTGCCGATGGCCGAGTGAATCCGATCCCTGGCGCCAACATGCCGATGGCAACCCTGGGCACCTTCATCCTCTGGATGGGCTGGTTCGGTTTCAACGGTGGCTCTGTGCTCAAGCTGGGTGATGTTGCCAGCGCCAACTCTGTTGCCATGGTCTTCCTCAATACCAATGCGGCGGCTGCCGGTGGTGTGGTTGCAGCAATGCTCGTGGCACGCATGCTGTTTGGCAAGGCGGATCTCTCGATGATTCTGAATGGCGCCTTGGCTGGACTGGTTGCGATTACCGCAGAGCCCTCCACCCCGACTCCTTTGGTGGCAACACTGATTGGTGCAGTAGGTGGCGCGTTGGTGGTCTTCTCCATCATTACCCTGGACAAGCTGAAGATCGATGACCCGGTGGGTGCGATCTCCGTTCATGGTGCGGTGGGCATGTGGGGCCTGCTGGCTGTGCCGCTAACCAATGATGGCGCAACCTTTATAGGTCAGCTCGTCGGCCTGTTGACGATCTTTATCTGGGTATTCGGTGCGAGTTTTGTGGTTTGGATGATCATCAAGATCGTGATGGGTATCCGAGTCAGCGAGGAAGAGGAGTATGAAGGCGTGGATATCGGCGAGTGCGGTATGGAAGCCTATCCCGAGTTCACCGGCTCCCGCGGCTCAGGTTTGTAACGAATAATAACGATTATCTCTCTATTTCAGGGCGCCTCTGGCGCCCTTTTTTATGTCTCGAAAAAATACATTCGTGGTAATCTTGAGTATCAGGCAGATAGGGAAAGCGGCAAATGGGACATATCTCTCAGTGGACAGTCGGTTTTATTGTCGGTCTGCTGATCATCCCCTGCACCCAGGCTGGCATCTATAAATGGGTGGATGAGGCGGGGCGAACTCACTACAGCGACCGTCCCATAGCCGAAAACCGGCAGGAGATAGAGTTACGCACTTCACCCGGTAACGGCACCCCACCTCCGATCCGCAACGACAGGAAGGCGACCCGGCAGCGCATGCTCGACATCTATCGTGAAGAGCGGGCGGCACGCAAAGAGGCGAAGAAGAAAGCACAGCAGAAAAAAACCGAACGCACGGCTCGCTGCAAAGAAGCCCGTTCAAGGCTGGAGAGCTACACAACCGCCGGCAGCATTTACGATTACACCGAAGAGCATGGACGGCGCTATTTCAGCTATGAGGAGAGAGCCCGATTCATTGAGCAGTTAAAGGCTGATGTGGCGCAATGGTGCAGAAAGTAACCACCATCCGCCGCACCCCCTCGAACTGACTCAATGAATCAAGGTCTCGGTTTCGCTGACAATACGATTTCGACCACTCTCCTTGGCGTGATAGAGGGCCTGATCGGCCCGCTCAATAAGTGACTCCCGCGAATCACCCGGATGCAGACAGGAGGCACCCATCGAGACCGTAATACCGGGTAACTTCTCCTTCGTACTACGTCTGACCAACACCAACTTACTGATGGCCTCATGGAGCTTTTGCGCTACCTCCATCGCCTTATCCAGACCTGTACCCGGCAGTACCACGGTAAACTCCTCTCCGCCAAAACGCGCCGCGACATCCACGTTCCGCACGCCTTGTTGCAGGGCCATACTCACCCGCCGGATAACCTCATCCCCGATTAAATGGCCGAAATTGTCGTTAAAACGTTTAAAATGGTCGATATCCACCATCAACAGGCTGAGCGGAGCTTCCTTGCTGGCACCTCGTTCGATCATAGAGTCGAGCTGTTGCGACAGAGCGTTACGATTGTAAAGCCCGGTCAGAGAATCCCTGCTGGCCTGATCCTGCAGCTGTTTGACCTGGCTCTTGAGGTCAGAGGTATCCTTCTCAACGGATTCGAGCTGATCGCGCATCGATTGATTGGACGATATGGCCTTTTTTGTGGCTGTCAGCAAATTTCCGGCGATCTCCTTCAATCCGGCCATGTCGACATCCCCTTTCAACTCTTCTGTCTGAGCCTCAAGCACCTTGCCGAAATCAGCTGCACCTGAGCAGGCGCCGGAGACGCCCTCCAACACCTTATAGAGCAGATTGTGCAGATCGGCGATATGTTCACCCATCTTTTCATCCGACTGTCCCATAAAATGGGTATCAAAAAACTCCCTAAGGTAGTGCGCATCAAGATCCCTTCCTTTATCCAGATGCGATTCGATCTCCAGATTCAACTCCGGCTTGCGGCCGGCATCATACTCATAGGCAATCGCGTAACAAATTGGATTTGGCGAAATTCCATGTCGCTCGAGAAAATCAAGCGCTGCAGCATGATGCTGTTGCGCTTTGTCCGGCAGATCAATGTGAAAGCAGGGCATGAGTTCAGACATAGTGTTACCTAATATTTTTTTAATAGTGATGAAGGTATACGGCGAAACGCAGGCAACAGGGGGAGGGTAATATCCCGCGATCAAACATGGCATCGGCAGGGTTGTTGCTATCTTTAGCAATAAATCACAAAAATCCCATTTCGATCATACATCGCTGCTCCGCTCTCTTTGCAAAGGCCCGGCGACAAACAGGCGGCAGATCGGCTAACATCCCCTCTCTTCCCCACCACGACGACAAACCATGACATCCAGTAAACCCTTCATCCTGATCGACGGCTCCTCCTATCTGTTTCGTGCATTTCACGCACTGCCGCCGCTAGCTAATTCAAAGGGTGAACCCACCGGGGCAATCGTCGGCGTGCTCAATATGCTGCGTCGAATTATCGACGACTACAGCCCGGAATACATTGCCGTGGTCTTCGACGCCCCTGGCGGCAGTTTTCGTAACCAGCTCTACAGTGAGTACAAGGCGCACCGTCCACCGATGCCGGAAGACCTGCGTGTGCAGATCGAACCTCTGCACGACATCATCCGGGCCATGGGGCTACCGCTACTGATGATCGAAGGCGTGGAGGCGGACGATGTCATCGGCACCCTGGCGCAACAAGCCACTGACCTGGGCCTGGAGACGCTGATATCCACCGGCGACAAGGACATGGCCCAACTGGTCAACGCGCATGTCAGCCTGGTCAATACCATGTCTGAGACCTTCTCCGACCGTCAGGGCGTGATGGACAAATTTGGCGTCACACCGAAACAGATCATCGACTATCTGGCACTGGTGGGGGACAGCGCGGACAATATTCCCGGCGTGCCGAAGTGCGGTCCCAAAACCGCCGCCAAATGGCTTGCCGCCTACGGCGATCTCGACAATCTCATGGGCCACGCCGACGAGATCAAAGGCAAGATCGGCGAAAACCTGCGCAACAGCCTCGACTTCCTGCCCCTCTCGCGCACCCTCACCACCATCAAGCTGGACGTGCCGCTGGAACTTGGGCCGAAGCAGTATCTGCCGACCCCACCGGATACCGGGCGGTTGCGCGAACACTACACCCGCATGGAGTCCTCCCGGCTGCTCTCCACGCTGGAAAACCGTGACACGCCCGCGGAGGTGAAACCAGCCGTTATTGAACAGCACACCATCTTCGAGCAGCACTATGAGACCATCCTGACAAAGGCCGATTTCAACGATTGGCTAATACAACTTCAGCAAGCGGATCTTTTTGCCTTCGATACCGAAACCACCAGCCTCGACTATATGCTGGCGGAGATCGTCGGCGTCTCCTTTTCCATCGAACCGGGCCGGGCCGCTTATGTCCCGGTTGCCCATAGCTGCCCCGGCACACCACAACAGCTAGACCGTGAGTGGGTACTCACTCAGCTAAAGCCGCTGCTGGAAGACCCGACGCGAGCAAAGGTAGGTCAGAACCTGAAATATGATATGAGCGTGCTGGCCCGCTACGACATCGAACTGCGCGGCATCGCCTTCGATACCATGCTCGAATCCTACGTCTGGGACTCCACCGCCACCCGCCACGACATGGACTCGCTGGCAAAAAAGTATCTGGGGCATGAGACGATCCACTTCGAGGATATCGCCGGAAAGGGCAAGAAACAGCTGACGTTCGACCAGATTCCCCTCGAACAGGCGGCCCCCTACGCCGCAGAAGATGCAGACATCACGCTTCGATTGCATCAGAGACTCTGGCCAAAGATTGAAAGTGAGTCTTCACTAACACGCGTACTGCAGTCGATCGAAATTCCCCTGGTGCCGGTACTCTCCCGCATCGAACGCAATGGGGTTCTGATCGACAGGGAGATGCTTACGGCCCAGAGTCGGGAGCTCGCGGAAGGTATGCACAATCTTGAGCAGCAGGCCTATGAGGTCGCAGGGCGCCCCTTCAACATGGCTTCCCCCAAGCAGATAGGACAGATCTTCTTTGAAGAGCTGGAACTGCCGATCATCTCCAAGACCCCCAAAGGCGCCCCCTCAACCGCAGAATCCGTGCTTGTGGAACTTGCGGAGCAGGGCCATCAACTGCCAGCCCTGATCCTGGAGCATCGCGGCCTGTCGAAACTCAAATCGACCTACACTGACAAGCTTCCTGAGATGGTCAATCCCGTTACCGGACGGGTTCACACCTCCTACCACCAGGCAGTTGCCGCAACCGGCCGACTCTCATCCTCCGACCCCAATCTGCAGAACATCCCGGTGCGCAGCGAGGCTGGCCGCCGAATCCGCCAGGCATTCGTGCCCCAACCCGGCTGGAAGATGGTTGCCGCAGACTACTCCCAGATCGAACTGCGTATCATGGCCCACCTCTCTGGCGACGAAGGGCTGTTGCAGGCCTTTGCCGAAGGCAAGGATATCCATCGGGCCACCGCCGCCGAAGTGTTCGGCGAAACACTGGAAGCGGTGACCCCGGATCAGCGTCGTTCCGCAAAGGCGATCAACTTTGGTCTGATCTACGGAATGTCCGCCTTCGGACTGGCAAAACAGCTGGGAATAGAACGCAGTGCGGCGCAGGCGTATATCGACCTCTATTTCTCCCGCTATCCTGGCGTGCGGACGTTCATGGACCGCACCTGTGAGTCGGCCCATGAATTGGGATACGTCGAGACCCTCTTCGGACGCCGTCTCTACCTGCCGGAAATCAACGCCCGGGAACCGCGCAAGGCAGCCGCGGAGCGCACCGCAATCAATGCCCCGATGCAGGGCACAGCCGCAGATATCATCAAGCGCGCCATGCTCGACGTCGATGGCTGGATAGAGTCGCAGCACCCCCCGGTGAGACTGCTGATGCAGGTCCACGATGAACTGGTTGTGGAGGTAAAAGAGGATTACGTCGAAACCGCCAGCGTTATGCTGCGAGAGAAGATGGAGTCCGCCGCAGAACTTGCGGTTCCCCTGGTGGTTGATGTGGGAATCGGCAACAACTGGGATGAAGCCCACTAGTCGCCATGAAAGAACCCATCTGGAAACGCAGCCGACTGTTTCGCTATGGACTCTATTTCAGCCTTGGACTGCCCTTGCTCTGGTTCAGTCTCTATGAGGGCCTGGTTCTACTAGCACTGATCGGGTTTGTGGTGGAGTTTGCTTGTTTTCCTGGTAACGCACAAAAGCCCTGACTCCACACGAAGCCCTCTTCAGATCTACATGAACAGATTCACCTTGGAATTCTGCGCGATAGCCAGATAGGTGGCTGCACCAGCCCATTCGGAAATCTCGTCGATGAACTCATTTTTTGGCCAACCGAAGAGGTCAAACGTCATCTGGCAGGCAATAAGTTTGACGCCCTCTTCGATACAAACTTTTCGCAACTCGCTAATCGGTGCGACACCTTTGTCTGCCAGAGTCTTACTCATCATGGTTGTAGCCATGTTCTCGAATCCTGGGACATTGGCCATAACCAGGTTAGGTATCTTCCACTCTATTTCGCGAAACCACTCCGGTCCGTATGGCATTTTCATCGGCATAGCTGGATTGCCCAGTCCACTGAGTTGCAGATCCAATCGCTTTTTGAGTAGGCCCATGCCGTAGAAGGTAAAAAACATGGTGACATTCCAACCAAGTGCGCATGCCGTAGAAGCAATTATAAATGGGGGATAGGCCCAGTCCAGGGTCCCTTTTGTAACCATTATGCAAATAGAAGGGGGGTTATCAGATTCCCTGTCCGCCATCTTCTCTTCGAAGCGCACATCAAATAACGCATTGAATAGTTTGGTGTCTTTTTCAAGGAAGTTAGGTTTCTCATTTTGTGACTGTAATGACATAACAAAACCTCTCTTCTGCAAAGCAGATGAACCTCCTCCTCGGTAGCGAACACCGTATTGAACTCACTCTCCCATCTTGACGTGTTCTGTTTTACAGGCTACACACCATACATCAGAGACCGACTAACTCTCCATGTCCGTATTTTCCAGTCACGGCACTCAGCAAATCATGCGAATTGGCCTTTTCTGGACTATATCCCACGAGAAACAAATGAGCTGCCTCAACTGGATTGTGCACGCTTACAACACCATCGATATTTCGTAATACCTCTTCTATACCGGAACGCTCTTCTGCGCCTACATTTTTATCGACATGGATGGTGACATCAGCAAGTTGAATATCCATTATCAAACCTCCTTATCACATTTCTCACGATAGAATATCTTCATCATTCTTTCGTGATTACACAGTAATCAACTGTTAATCTAGCGACCTCTCTTCTACTATATTTATAGCAGAAAAACATGATTCACGGAGTTTGCAGAACCTGGAAACCAGAGGGTTCTGGCAATCTCCCAGGCCCTTCGAAGCCGTATGGAAAAGGAGTTTTAATTCTAGGAACAGTGCACTTAATTCAGCCTCTCTGCTAATTGAGCTCCCAGGAAATCCGACTGAATTTGCATTGTTCTGTGGCACTATTATCTCAAGAGTTCGTTACGCAATTACCTCAGGTAAGCCAAGCATTTCTTGGTACATTAATATATCCTTTTCAATACCATCATTACTCCAAGCTTTATATATCTTCACATTCTTTTTTTTATTCTTGTGGATTAGCCATATTGTGTAAACAATCTGGTCGAATGCACCTGAAGCTCTATTTAGTTCTTTTTTCCTTATTAATCCCTTATAGTTATTCATTGGCTCATTCCACTCACTATTCCCAAACAAATGCTTGTATTTACATAATACTGAATTCTTATTAATTATTAGCTTCCCCTTTATAAACATCTGATCCAAACCCAGCAGAAACAATATAAAACTGAAAATTACCCATGCCACGTCTACGTTTGATAAATTTGACAGCTGACTCTCCATAATTGCATTGATTGTTTCGACTATCGCTTCGAGTCCAAATATTAGTGAGAATATCATTAATGACCATGCAACCAACTTTGAGCCATGTATATTGTATTCAGCAAGAAGTTTCCTCTGATTACTTCCACCCTGTTGCCTGAGCGATATTGAATACCAGATCATTTATTTTCAAGCGCCCTTTGTTTATGGTCACATAACGTAATAATCAGCCGCCGATCAAGGAGACCGACTGAATTATCTAGCTTTTGAATATGTAGCCAATTCCAACAAACGGTTCAGATCGCGGCTTCGCGCGATCTGAACCTTATTCATTAGGTGCTTACTGGCCATCTGCACTAGTGGTTACCAATTTCAGAGCCAAACCCGCGAATACGGTGCCTGCAATTCGGTTCAGATAGACTTGGGCTTTCGGCGAGTTGTGCAACCATCCGCCCAAGGCACCCGCCAAAAAAGCTATTACGCAAAAAACCACCAAGGCGACGCAGATGAATATGCCACCTAAAAGAAATATCTGCGGCGCGATTGGGCCATGCCCAGGTGATGCGAACTGCGGTAAGAAAGCAAGGAAAAAAATCGATACCTTTGGATTGGTGATATTCATGATGATTCCGCGACGGTACAAAGCACCACTAGAACGCAGATTTGAGCTTGGTGCTTCGAGGATGCTGACCGATGCTTGGAATGCCTGCCAAGCCAAGTATGCCAAGTACAAGGCCCCCACTGCTTTCAGAACAGTAAATGCCACGACTGAAGTTTGGAATATTGCGGCGACACCCAGCGCCACAGCGATTGTATGAACGATTAACCCCGTACAAAGACCAAGCGTAACCAGAACACCTGATTTCTTACCATATAAAGCTGACTGAGTAAGTACGAAGATATTGTCCGGGCCTGGCGCAAGGCTTAGCAAAGCCGATGCGATGACAAACGCTACGATTGATTCGATTGGCATCATCTTTCCTCAGGATCTATATACACCTAACATCACATTTCAGCGGGATTTCTGAGAGCGCAGCGAAAAAATATTTCCGACTGAAAATGCCTTGTATGGTCAAATCCTTTCATTAATCTGATTAAATGGAGCCCGTAACTTGGGCAAACAAGTTACCGATCCAGTAGCCCGATGATGCCATGGTCTCACAGACCGTTAACAAGCGGGGGCACTTGTTATGTGATTGCTCCTTGACCAAGGTTTGTTTTGCGGCTTTAATGTGTAGCATAAGTTAATTTCATACACATTGGGTTTTGACATGCGTACAAACATTGTAATTGATGACGACCTCATGGCTAACGCCTTGAAAATGACTGGCTTAAGAACCAAACGCGAGGCTGTTGAGCTTGGCCTTAAGACTTTGATTAAACTAAAGAAACAAGAGAATATTCGCCGATTCAGAGGCAAGTTAACTTGGGAAGGAGATCTTGATGAGATGAGATCAGACGATTGATCTTTGTCGATTCTAGCGTTTGGATTGATTTTTTTAATGGTAATCTGTCTATTCAAACGAACAGACTTGATAGCCTGCTTGGCACGGAGCCAATAGGACTTGGTGATTTGGTTCTTATTGAAGTTCTGCAAGGCTTTAGACATGACCGCGATTATGAAACTGCAAAAGAATTATTAACTTCTCTTACCATTTTTGATTTAGGCGGCCAAGATATTGCTGTAAGGAGTGCAGATAACTTCCGCTTTCTACGAAAGCGCGGCGTGACCGTAAGAAAAACTATTGATGTAATGATTGCGACATATTGTATTAACAATAACCTTCCGTTACTCCATTCCGACAAGGATTTTGAGCCTTTTCACTTGCACCTAAACTTGCAGAATGCAATTTCTGACACATAACGCTTAGTTCAACGCTTCGCATCACCGGCAGCCAAAAGCGATGTGGCTGTAGCGTAGCAAAATTCCTGACGCTTTGCGCTATCCGCTGAATTTACTTTGTATGGTGATTGATACACATGATTACCGTTTATTCTTGCGTGATGCTGGATGCTTCATTTTCATATAAACACCGCCTACTTTTAGTTCATCGACCATTTGCTGGAGACGTTTTTCTTTTGTTTCTTGCCTTTTTGCTCTTTCTATCCAGCCAATGTAGTCATTTTGTTGGTATGCAGGACGCGATTCATAATCAGGTGCCACACCATTATTTTTCAATGCCTGCTTTATGTATTCTGGCATCTGGTATCTATCTCTTTTCAATTTGGTGAAATCTTGTGCCATATTTTTCCCTATTTTCATCCCTACGGCTAACGGTTGAACTCTGCTGCCGCCGAAGGAGCGACAGCGATGTAGGCGGGCAGCAGGAGTGACTTGTTATTTGTTCTATTCATACGCCCAGCATTGGCAGGTGTTTTCTACTATGATAGGTGAGAGATAAGCTAATGCAATGTTTTATCTCTTCAATAGGTATTTCATCATCCTCATGAAACACAATAGCTCTGTTGCCTTCAAACTTGAGTTTATCTTTGTAAAGTTCTTTGAATGTATCAACTAACTGAGTTTTACAATGAAAATACATTGCATATTGATTTGGCATTGATTCTTTCCAACCCATTCTGATTGTACTCCCGTTCCTCGTAATGTAACTTGGCTCTCCCCATTTCAGAGTTTCTTCCAATTTATTGACACCCTCTGTTACTGTTGCTGTGTCCAGAACCAGCTGACGAAGAAACAATAATCGTTCTCGAATGGATTGTGGATAATATTTGAATACTTTTGCAACATCAGGATTCTCAATTTTATCCATAACGGGCTCTATACCTTTCACATATAACGTTAAAATCAGCTACCAACGAAGGAGAGCGGCTGGCTATTTTTGTTATGTAGCATTTTTGTTTAAACGTTCGGTAACTTTCTTCATAACTTCTGTTGGTGCTATAACACCGGTCTTACTGAGTATGATTCCTCTTGATGTACCTTCGGCAACGATTTTGTTGTTTATGTGAAAAGAATGTAACATCTGAAATGATTTACCATCCAAATCGGCTACTTCCATTTTTACCTCATACTTTTGGAATGGCATCAATGGTTTTATGTACTTCATAGTGTGTTCAGTAATAATTGGCATCCACTTTTCTTTGATCATTGTTCTTGCAAGCCCAGTACGGATAAACATGTCCACTCTGGATAAATCACAGATTGTTAGATACCGACCATTATTCATATGCATATTGAGGTCGATATCATTTGGGAGAACTCGCAAGATCAATGAGTTTGTCGGCCTTTCTACTCGAAGCCTCGATTTGAAAAATGAAGCTATGAATAGTCTAAACAGTCGGAATATAAGGTTCATGAAAGATCTCTGAATTGTGTTGCACATAACGTCGCGTTTCAGCGGGATTTTGCGGCGCGCAGCAGAGCAAAATATCCGACTGGAAACGCCTTGTATGGTCAAATCGCTTGTTAGCCGACTTGTGCTTTGAGCTGCTGTTTTCTTTGCTCACCAATTTCATTCCAATGCTTGTCAGTCAAAGCGCCTTCAAATGAATATAGGTAGTAACAGACAGGCAATGCCTCATTCGGATGACTCTCCTTGATCAGACGATGTGCGCCAACAGCGCCAACTATCCTTAAATCATCTTCTGAAATAATCCCTACTTCCTTCAATCGACCGGCAATTTTCTTGCCGATATTTTTAAGGTTGGTAAGGTTTTTATTCCGATTCATAATCACTCTGATATTCTTCGGTTGGCTCAAAAGACTGAACAATGTCCAAATAAACCCCGTTCGGATCCTGGATACAGAAGTGTCGCTGCCCCCAGCCCTCAGACCGCAACTCGAGCGCGATATTAAGCGATTTCGATTTAGCTACTGCGAAAGCGGCATCTGCATCTTCTACTTCCAAGCTGAAAATGACGCCTTCGCTAATGTATGGTTTTTGAAATATTGGTGGTTGAGTGGGTTGATCCTGCAACATAAAACCAACCTGAACGCCTGACTTCGAAACTAGGTGAATATACCAATCACCCGAGAAGACAACATCAAAGCCAAGGTTCTCTGTGTAGAAGGATTTCGCTACATCGAGATCCTTAACGATAAATACGGGAAATGAGCTTTTTGGTTCGATCATGTGTGATACCTCCTTTTTTACGGCTAACGAGCTTGTCGAAAAACCAACATTTCACACGGCATCCTGCATGGAGTCGATTTTCGACAAGGCTTTTTCATTAATCGGTTAATTGATCCGTATTTTCAATCACTGCGTAGTTTCTGTCTAAATCCATCTCGTAACCGCCGCCATTTCCATCCACTAACCCCATGCCCATCCATAACGGTGAATCTTGAGGATGTTGTGTAGCATCATCATCAATTTCCATTGACCATCCACCTTGTGTTTGCCTCTAAGACTGAACCGCCGGATGCCGATGGCATCTGTGATATGACCAAACACCGGCTCCACGGTACCCAGCCTCTGGCTGTAGATATGGCGTCCTGCCACACTATCGATCTTGCGCTTCATGCGTTCGATGATGCCTGCCTTCTGCTCCTGTGTGATATCCAGTGTGACGTTGATCTGTCGGGGTGTGATCTGTTGGACGCTCCTTAGTTCTACTTTGTCAGATTCCATCACCCGGCAACCGACTGTTCCAGCGTCTGTTTTCGATATTGGGAGTCGATAGCCGCTTGTCGTTTACGATGCCGTTTCGTCATTTGCCGTAGTATTTCATCGCGTTCAATATCTCGCCGTGGCAGGAAGGCACGCAATAGCGATTCGATGTCTGAACAACTGAGTAAGGGGTGATCATCTTTTTGCACAATTCGCTCTTCGAGCATGAATAACATCGCCATCATGACCAAGGCCATATGGTGATGCCAGGATTTCCATTTACGGGCCTGATAATCAGCAAGACCTGATTCACTCTTACCATCCTGGAACGAACGCTCAACCCAGAACCGCTGCGCCTGCATCTTTGCAAGACAATGGGATGGCGTTTCTTCCGGTGCATTCGACAAGGTGTATTTAATCGTCTCCGGTGAATTGACCTCTCGTCGTACAATCAGGTGCCATTGATGTGCCTGGGCTTCTTTTCCATCCCAAAGCCAAACCCGATGATGCAGGATCTCGACGCGCAGTTTGCCCTTGCTGCTATCCCGTAATACCACTTGCTGCCACTCGCTGTCCCGTTGCTCATTGAGCCACTGGTCAACGCGCAGACGGGCTGCCTGGGCTTGCAGACGACTTCGACGACGACCGCGCGTTGTCGTGCTCTCCGGTATGAACGGCTGTGGATCTTCCAGGTAGACCTGTTGGTCTTTGTGGATGTCCACCACAAAGGTTTCACCCATCGCCTCCAAACCCCTCAGAAAAGCCGGATCCTTCCCGTATCCCCCATCTGCACCCACCCAGGCAAAACGCAGGCCAAGCGTCCTCTGATGACGCACCATCTCCAGCGCCAACTCTGACTTGCTTTGATGTTTCCGTTCAACTTCCGGGATACCCGCCTTGCGACAGCGAGCCGGGTTCGATACCCACTCTTTGGGTAGATAGAGACGTTCATCTATCAGCGTGGACAAGTGCCCTTTACCCAGTGCTGCGAATACACCAACCTGGCAGTTATCCACCTTGCCCTGGCGGCCATTCCATTGGCGTTTAACCCCCACTGAATGTTTACCCTTCTTGGCAAGGCCACTCTCATCGAGCAACAGACAGGTATCCGCGGTTCCACCCAGCCATTGATCGGCTTCCAGCGCCACTTGGTCTAACACCGCACGATGATCCCACGGGGACTCGGTGAGCATATGCTGGAGACGCTGATCATCTGCGCCTGCAACCACCTCTTCCATGCGTTCCATGTTCTTTCTCTGCGCTTGCATCAGGCCTTTGAGATAGTGTGTGACCGGTTGAAACACCGACCTCGTCTTGCTTCGAAAATGGGATTCAAAGCGGTACTGGAAACGTTGGAATCGCTCCGCTATGCGATCGATTCTACTTATGCGCGTATCAGGTAATTCAAATGACCTTGGTGCTTGTCATTTGATGCTCTTCCTTACGATGATTGCCAAGAAATTCACAGCATATATTTTATATTATTCAGTGAGTTACTTATAGATCTAATCTGACAAAGTAGAATTAGGCAGCGTACTTTCAGTGTGCAACCTGCGCAGTCCTTTTCATAGGCCTGGAACTGCATGAACAGATGGTGACCGATACGAGCCTGTTTCGCCTTGAGCCACATCGCGTGACCTGCCGGGCAGTGAGCAGTCTGTTGTTTGCGGTCGATACGAAAATCTGACTGAGTGAAGCGGGCCTGCACTTTGCGCCGGTTACGCTCAGGTTTTTCCTTGTGATCCTTGAAACGTGGGTCACGGGATCGAAAACCGGTGTCGGCCAGATAATCATCTATCCCTTCCGACTCCAGGTACTCCAGACTTTTTCTGTTGTGGTAACCGGAGTCCGCCGTGATCTTGGTCTCTCTGATCTTGGCTTGTGTCTTGGTATTTGTCTGGCTAAACGTATCGTGGATCGACTCAATGGCCGGTTTCAGCAGATCATGCTCCTGACCCTGCCCGAAGGCTTCAGCCTCAACGACAACCTGATATTGACTGTCTGCCGCTGCTACGCCGGTGTAGCCCTGGATCACACCATGCGAGGTTTTCATCTTGGCGCTTTCGTTATCAGTAATATTACTCTTCACCGCTTTGCCGCTGCTGCCTGTACGCTCGTTCTCCGATGCAAGAAAGGTCTTGATCTTGCGCGAGGCAGCGCGCAGCTTCTTGATCTGTGCCTGCTCTCTGGCGTGTATGTCCGGTAGCAGTTCCGCCACATCCTCTTCTCGATGCCGGTGTAACATGCGGCGAGCGGCACGATCAATCTTCTGCCGTTTCTTTTTTAACTCGGCATGGGTACCGCTCCACTCCTTGGAGGCATTGGAAGGCAGCTTGCAACCGTCTATGGCAAACATCTTCTTACCGATCAGGCCCAGGTCATCACACATCAGTACGACCTGACTGAAGAGATCGGCAATGGTGCTGAAATGGGGGCGCGTGTCTGCCGAAAGTGCCATGAAAATGATGTTCTCATGACAGAGTTTTTCAATCTGACGGCTGCTGGTAATGCCTTTGGAATAGGCCAGGATGACAATTTTCAGTAAGAGGCGGGGATCGTAAGCAGGACGACCGTTGTCATCGTTATGATAGTGGGACTCAAATGAAGAGAGATTGAGCTCCTGGTCGATCAACCAAGCGAGAGAATATTCAAAACTGCCAGCTAATATCTGACGATCAAAAGCCACAGGGATCATTTTCATCTGATCGTAGTTGTAGTCCTTGTACCTGGCTATGATCCAATTCCTTTAGCCTTTTACCGTGTCCCATATTTTACCGTTTTTTGGGTTTTTCTACAGCCTCAACGCCTACAATCACCCGACGCGAAGTGAGCGCAGCGACCGTAGCGGTCGGGTGTATTGTATTGATAGGCAATTGAAATAAGCCAGACATTATCTTTATAACAATGCGTTAAGTGTTACTGCTCATTGGGTTTAGGTATAAAAAGAACCGCACCACTGTTAAGTTTAATAGCATCGATATGACCGGAGTCTTTAGAAGACTCTGATATATAGTGCATATGAGTTCTCTTATTAGGGTGAGTATATACGCCTTCTCCTTTTGCGTCTGACCAAAAGCCAATTATCGTGTTGTCTTCATTTTTCTTGCTAAATTTAGCTTTTGAACGCTGATGCTCTTTTTTGTTATGAGGTTTACTATCTTGTTTATAGATAACATGGTATGTGATTGTTTCAGCCATTCCTTTAATTTTGAAGGGGAATGCCTTATCCAACGGCAGATTGTGCCTTACAGCGCGTTCTTTTATAAATTGTTCGATTTCATTCAGCGAATTTAATTCTTTACTAATTACAATTTCTTTCCATTCTTTAACACTCCCGTAAACCAAGAAAATTGCCTTATGCTTGAAGCTGGACACATCTTTTTGCTGTTTATCTTTGGTAAGTGTGCTTATTGATGGTTTACTATTGCTGATAGTTATTTCACCCTTTAAACCTTCAAGTGGGCCTACGGCAAATAGGTGATCTATATTTTCTAGATCTTGTAGGTCAATGGTTCCACTAAAATCTCCTTGTTTGATAATATTCATTCTATCGCCAGAGTGTTTAACCCAATAATTTGGACTGGCCTGTATATTGAAGGAGCAAGATAAAAGAAAACAAGAAAGTAACGATGGTATATATTTCATACTTATCTCTAAATGGTTAACGTTAATTCGAGGTGATATGCACCAAGCATAATGCCACTTATTCTCATAACTTGACGATTTCGGATGTACATCATTTTTTTGTTTGCCTAACTATATATAGGCGTCCTAAACGACGTGATAAAACACGTCAAAACTGATGACTAATCCGCCAGAATACTTTCAACCTATTGATTTTACTTCCCAACAGCATAATATAGATTACCTAAAGGATATAGGGAAATGCATCATGACTAAGGAAGGTAAACTCCGTCTGCTGGTTCGTGTTCGAAATATAATCCGAGTTAAACACTATAGTATTCGGACTGAGCAGGCATACGCCGAATGAATCCGTCGTTTTATCCTTTATCACGACAAACGCCACCCCGAGCAGATGGGCGCCAAAGAGATTGAAACCTTTCTGTCTCATCTTGCCGTCGACAGAAATGTTGCCACGTCGACTCATAATCAGGCGCTTAGTGCCATTCTCTTTCTCTACCAGGAGGTGCTCAAAAAGAACCTCCCTCGCTTGAAAGCGTCACTCGGGCAAAATAACCTCAAAGACTTCTGGCACTCCTTGGCACGATGAGATCCAATCGCTACTCTTACACCTTGAGGAAACTCATCTACTGATCGCACAAGAAAGGGGTTCATTTTTACAGAAGTGCAAAAAATAAACGCCTTCTCTCCATCTAGAAACGCTGGAGTTTTTCAGCATATTTCCCGATCTCGTCGGTGGACTTATTGCCTGGCAGGTTCAAAGCAAGATACGCGTTGAAATTATCATCAGCGGTGACTGGAAGCTGCCAGGTACCGGAGGTTTTTATGGCGGATTCGATTGCATCTGCCCTAAAATCATTGCCCGCCAATCGTGCAAAAACCCTGGCCGGGAAGAACCAGGTCTCACCGCCTCCCGGCGCCCCATCACTGAATACACCGACGACCGCGTTGTTATCGAGGACCTCGGCGAGCCGGTCAACGGCCTGCGCGAGCAATCGCCAGCCGGGGCGATAGTGTCCGCTCATGTTGTCGATGGCGATGATCTTGCCGTTGTTGGCCGTGATTCCCCCCGCTGCCTGGATGGACTTCTCGTCCACCAGGAAGGAGTGGAAGGATTTGTCCACCTTCGGATTGGGATCAAACAGTATCTCGTCGTGGCGCATTACGTATTTCAACGAATTCGGCATCTCGACCAGTTTTTGTTTGCGGTTTTTGGTGAGTACCCGTTCGCGACGGCTGATATATCTCACCTGTCGATTGTCGATCTCCAGGTTGATCTCCAGGGTATGGAAAGGGGTCAGGGTCGGCACGATACCTGGAAGCCCCGCTCCCGGGTAGGCGAAGCTGGGTTTGTTGGGGCGGTCTTTGATCTGGAAGAAGGCCTTTGCGATTCCCTGCTCGAAATGGATCGTTATGTTGTCGACGTCTAACACATCGGTCTTGTTGAAGCGGTTGTATCCACACTTCTCGATATAGGATTTGGTGGAAGGGGCTGCCTGCGGCGAGCGTGCCAGCGAATGCCTGAGCAGGAACACGGTGGCGAGCCAGGCCGTCGATTTTTCTTCCCTGAACTGCCGGTCCTGGTTCAGGAGCCATCGGGAATATTTCGTGTAGGCCGTACCCAACTCTTTCTCCATCAAGTTGCGGTTACGTCTCGCGAGGTCGTCGGAGCGCAACGGTTTTGACCACTGATAGGTATCCCCCTGCTTTATGAAGGCGGGTATCTTTCCCGAGGTCAATGCGACCTTGTCACAACGCGACGAGTTCTTCATGTAAAACTGATTTATTTCATTGAGGTCTTTGATGAACGGTGTCAGTACGCCCCAAGCGAATTGGGCCCAGCCGGCCTGGGTGACATGTCGCCGGGAGAACTGGTTACCTGGATTGGGATCGGGCGGATCTGCCAAGGCGTTGCTGTGGATAGCCTGGGAGAGAGGCACCAGGGCATTGGCCAGGGCGCCGATGCGCAGGCTCAACAGATCGGGCCGGAACTCGTCATGCTCCAGGAATCGAGTCAGATGACCGGAGACCGCCTGCAGGTGTTGTTTCGCTGCATTCAAGCCCGGGAGTTGCCCGGCCACACGATCCAGTACGAACCTTACGCCTTTGACATCATCGTTCATGCTCATGGCGTTTCCTCACTTCATGGAAGATCCCTGGGAACAGCGGAAACAGGGGGCGGAGAAAAAGATAATAATCCCTCCGCACCCTTAATCTTCCGCTTACCGAACACAAGCCCGCCCCAATAAGCTAATTACCATTAACTTAATAATAGCTTATCAGCTGATAGCTGCCCCCCTGCTGCAGACCGGTCGAGGCAATTGTGTTGACAGGCAATCTCCCACCAATTTCATCCACTTAATAAGCTGCAACGATATAGAATGTTACGCCATCAGTTAGAGAGAAATGGGTCTTTAGCGGTGATTGAACCGCACAATCAGAAAAGCATCTTTTTCGAAATATCCTGAAAAAAAGGCCTGAAGTTATTGCTCCAGGCCTTTTCCGTTTCGAGTGTTAGATCGAGATTACATTTGCACTGTCTATCAGGGAAATCGGTAGACCAGGCTCGCTGATCCAGTGTTTAGCTGGTATTGAGAATCATCCACCTCGTGACGTTCGAATTCGAACCGGTAGACGAAACGTTGTGGAAGTCCCACATCGTATTCCAAACCTGCACCGTAGCTGAGATCGCTACCGGAGCTTTCCTCCACCGAGATAAATCCGCTTTCATTCCACGTATTCTTCGACTTCCACCAGAGCAGGCCCAACTTGCCGAAGACAGTAATCCGGTCGGTCATCGGCCAGCTGCCAACTGCGGACAGGCCAAATCCAGAGGATTCGTTGACTCCGCTGACCTGCCCAGGCGCCCAGGAATCGCCACTCCCGTCAGAGGTGGCGGAGAATTCCGATTTGCCATAATCGCTGTAGGAGGCCTCTACCGCCACATTCGGAGTAACCTCGTACCCCACAAAAACCTTCGCACTCGCATCCGCTTTGTCTGTCGAGATAGACGAAACCGACCCGTCGTCCCAGTCGTCCGGCGCATCGTTGTTCGTCGCTCCCACACCGACACCCGCATAGACATCCTGACCCGCAGTTCCCTCAGGAAACAGCTCACGCGCGTGAGCACTCTGGGTGATGACGGCGGCTACAAGAAAAATAACCCAAACGGAAACCCCGCCAGCCTGGCGAAGGCGGCCTTGGACACTCTCTTTCATAAGATCCCCCAACAAAAATTTGTCACATGCCGACAACAGGCAACCCGGATAAACGGAAGACAACCAGAGCCCATGGACGACTAATAATAATTATCTGATGTCACGTCGATTCAGTATAGACCACATTCTTTATATGGCAATTTAAATCTTTTGAAAATTGATCGGCACACAGTTACCGGCGAATCGTCCTAAAGCCTGCCGGAAGTTTTCCAAATATAAAGCCGCATATTATGAACCCATCATGCGGACTTGCGCTTCTTCCATGTCACCTTATCTCCTCAATCGCAAACTTCTTCTCCATCACTTGAGGATAGATAAGGGCATAGCCCAACATCTGCCAGTGGGCAATCTCAGTCATGGCAGAAGGCACTACCTGCACAAAATCCTGGAAGTCCTGCGCCTGATAGCCGTAATCATGAGCGGCAAGGCCACAGATTTTGAACTCCACTCCCAGCTCTGAGTAATAGCGCATGCGCTCCACCAAGTCCTTGTATTTATCATAATTCCACTTCGCCAGCGTGACGATCTCCGCCCCATGGATGACTACCTTGAATGAGAGTTCTTCCGGTGAGTAGTCATAGGGTGCGGCCATCAGGGGATTCATTGTGGCACGTACCCAGTACAGCGCTGAGGCGAGATGTGCAGGATCGTTGTAATAGAATTCGAACAGAACCTTCTGGGCTGCGTAGGGTGTATTGACGACCTCCGCGCCATCCTCCTCATCTGCCATAAGCGGCAGAACAAACAGACATAAAAACAACATCAGGAATTTCTCCATGGCCGCCTCCGGAATGGAAATAGTTAACCACTCGATACTTTCATATTTAGCACCCTTTGCCCGAAAAACGACCCTTTCTATTGTCCGGTTTGTGCAAATGCTATGCGCTAATCTGGAAAGCACAGAGGTTTGAGATCTCTCCCTACGGTCGAGATGCCAGAGACGCTTTCACCCAGGCCTTGTTTAGCCCATCAGTTCATTGATGACTCCCAGCAGCACCGCATAACGCGCCGCCTTGCCAATCGATATGTAGACCAGCGCCGGCAGTATCCGCACACCACTCCAGCCCGCCGCCAGACAGAGTGGATCACCCACCACTGGCAGCCAGGAGAAGAGCAGGACGGGACCGCCGTACTTTGCTATCCGCGCCAGTGCCTTCTGTTGCCCGGCCTTCTTCAATCCCCGGCCTGGGAAGCGTTTCATCAGCCACCAGCCGATGAGCCAACTGCTGAGTCCTCCCAATGTATTTCCCAGGGTTGCCACTGTCCAAAATAGAAATGCCGAATCGGGAGTTTCGTACACCGCAAATAGCAGCATCGCCTCCGAACCACCGGGCAGTAGTGTGGAGGCGAGAAAACTTCCGATAAAAAGGGTGAGTGGCCCGGCTGGGTCCATCAGGCCTTGAACAGCCAGCAACGATGTGAGGTATGACGCTTGAAATCATCCGGAACGGTTTGGCGGGTGATATCTTCAGCATGCTCCGCAATCGCCGGATCAAGTTTGAACTTGCGCAGATTGTTGGAGAAGATAATCTCGCCGCCGGGATTAAGCAGTTGCACGCACCCCTCCAATAACTTGGGATGATCACGCTGCACATCCAGGACATCGCGCATCTTTTTTGAATTGGAGAAACTCGGCGGGTCGAGCATGATCATATCGAAACGCTCACGCTCTCTGGACAGATGCAGGTACTTGAAGACATCTTCGCGCACCAACTGATGCGATTTACCCCTGAAGCCGTTCAGTTGCAGATTGCGCTGACTCCAAGCCTGATAGGTATTGGAGAGGTCGACAGTGACCGAGCCCTCAGCACCACCCGCCGCTGCATAGACGGTAAAACTGCCGGTGTATGCAAACAGATTGAGGAAACGCCGCCCTGATGCACGCTCCCGCACCATGGCCCGTGTATTTCGGTGGTCAAGAAAGAGGCCGGTATCAAGATAGCTGTGCAGGTCGACCTCGAAGGCCAGTCCGCCCTCGTGCACAATTTTTGGCCTGCCCCAGATCCGGCTCTTCTCATACTGCGCTGCCCCTTTCTGCCGACGCCGGGTCTTGAACGCAAGCGCCTCGACCGGTAGTTCCAGCACCTCACAGATAACCCCCGCGATAGCCTTCTCCTGTACCTCGTCCAGATCATCTATTCCCTTGCGGGCAAACACCTGGGCATGCACCTGTCCCTCATACCAGTCGATGGCCAGGGGAAATTCTGGAATATCCCGATCGTAGATACGGTAACAGCTTACCTCCCGACGTTTGGCCCACTTGCTCCAGTGGCGAAAGTTTTTGCGCAGACGATTGGCAAAGGGGGTCAGATCTAAATGGCACTTACTTAAGCTTCTTGGGATGTCCATTTATCCTGACTTCCTCCCTCGCTGCATGCCTGGGTTTGACAAGTAGAGGAAAGGATTTCGCTCGTCGCTTGAGTGCCCTCGGTTCAATGCGTCCTGGTCGCTTCCCGACTTGCTGTTGTGCAATTAGGATGAACAAGCGGCCAAGTTTTTCATCATCGTAATTTCCAGGATCGCCCCGCCTCCAGGAAAGCCACAACTGCAAGGTGTGCTTGAAGCTGAGTTGGCGGGGTATCAGGTCGGCCAACAGAGCTGCCTGAGCCATCAAAAGTCTGATTAGGTTATAGGCCAACAGATAGATCCAGATCTCTTTTTCCGCCATAGCCGGAGTGCGACAACTCAATATCTCCATACCCAGGGTGGTCTTGATGTTACGCAGATCCAACTCGATCTGCCAGCGATCATGATAGAGTGTTTTCAGGGCTGTTTTGCTTGTTTGCTTCGAACAAAGCAGCGTTGTCACTAAAGTTTTTCCGCCGATATGCAGCTCCCGCACGTTCAGTGTGTCTGGTGCCTGGTCGTACGCTTCCCGGCTCATCCAGTCGGGCTTTTTCTTTGGCTTATGCAGTTCTATCAAGTGGTCACGCTGCCCCAGTCGCTGACCACGGCGAAAATCCGTACTACGTCTCCGTGCACCATGTTGTTCGAAAACACCATCCATGCCTTTTTCCTGCAATGCACACAACAGGAAATAGGTTGCGAAAAAGGCATCCCCTAATAGGATGTCACCCGCTTCCAGGGTATCCAGCATTGATCTAAGCAATGACTGCTCATCGCTTCCCTTTCCCCGGCAAGGTCCCATGGCTGTATCAAGTACTGCACCACTGGCAAGGCAAATGATGCTGACAAAGCGGCAAAGAGGAAAACCCAAACCAGGTTTTTGACTACGTGGCTGAGGATAGGCTTCCTGATTGTCCGTTGTATCAGGCAATGCAACGGTTGCCCCATCCACTAACCTGACAGGCCGTCCTCGCCAGTGCCAAGTCTCCGGGGTGGACTCGGTCATCATGCGTCCAGTGTAACGAGCCAATGTAGAAACCATTTCCATTGGTAGCCGTTTCCGTGCCCTGCAGTATGCACCCGTATGGGTGCTACAGGCTGAGAGTCCCCCCATCAATCGTTTGATTGCTGCATCATCTACCACGCTCTGACAAGAGCGATCGGCACTCATTGCCTGTGCCAGAAACATCGATAGCGTCTCAGTTGGGGGAAACAGGCGTTCCCGGTGGTCAGGTAGTAATGATTCCACTTTATCCAGGAATTCCGGGGCGGTCAGCAGGTTGAAGAACTCATAGGAGTCGCTGTTTGCAGCGTGGGCACTGATACGTTTTTGTTGATGTATACGGACGCGTTGGCTAGGATGCATTAAGGCTGGTTCCTGAATTGATTGGTGTGGGTTTGGCGATTTGCATCTTATCACCTGAACCAGCCTTTTTTTATTGTTATATCAATATGTTAGTTCTTAAGTAAGTGCCATTCGGGTCAGATCTGACATTAGCCGATACGTCGCGCCGCCAGGGCGAGTGATATCCAACCGACGATAAATGCAGTGCCGCCAATGGGGGTGACCATGCCCCACGGATTCACGCCTGTGAGGACGAGCAGATAGAGGTTGCCGGAGAAGAGCAGTATGCCGGTGATAAAAGACCAGCCGGAAATTGTTAGTGCCGTCGAACGTGTGTGAAGCGCCAGCAAGCCCACTGCCAACAGCGCCAGGCTGTGCACTCCCTGATAGTGGACACCCTTCTGGAAGACCAGCAGCATCTCTGGGGTGACCAGCTCTTTCAGACTGTGGGCGCCAAAGGCACCAATGACGACTGTCAGACAACCACTCACCGCGCCGATAAAAAGGAAATTGCGCGCCATCAATGCTGCTCCAACGACTTCAATTCCTCAAGGATGGCCAGCACCATCTTCTCAGTGGATTCGTCCAGCTTCCTGCAGAGCTTATCCGGATTCCTCTCGCCATTGATCAGCGGACGAATCACCGAAGCCAGTTGTGCCATGGGACCACCTGCCCTGCTCATCTGGTCCGCCATATCCGCGATCAGCTGCAGCGCCTGCACATTGCCGGTCGCAGCGGCATGGATCATGGATGCCAGTCCCGGCGCTGCCTGGGCCGGATCAGGTTTGGCGTTGGGATCGGGCAGGGTGGAGGGATCCTGCAACCCCCTCAGGATCGCTTCTGCGATGACCTGATCCTCCTCATCGAGGCCATTCAATATCTCTATATCCCGGCGACCGCCCATGATGCGCCGGATGGCCGCCACCAAGTCGGTCCACTCGTTATTTTCAGCCGCCTTCAGCAGCTGCTCAAATTCGACTTTGCGGTCCGGGTCAGTGCCGCTCTTTACCACTTCGTTGATAAAAAGGGCGTGCACGCTGAGTATCTGTTCGCGGCGATCCATAAAAATTCCTGATTTGTTTTCATCGTAAAAGCAGACGTAGGCCCGATCAAGCGTAGCGGATCGGGCACTCCTATGGAGAAAGCTCATTCAGAGAATCTGTTGCAATCTCTCTCACATCCGGGTGTTCATCCTGCTGTAATTTTCGCAGCACCGGAATAACCTCCGGGGTAGCAACCAGCCCAAGATAGTGGGCAATATCGGCGCGAATATTGGCCTTCGGGGAATCGGCCAATCGTACCAGGGCAGGCGCAGCAGAAGACAGCAACTCATTGCCCTGCAGATCTTCCATCACCACGCCGATGCCGATGCGTGCCGCCATCGGTGTGCCGCTATCTTCGAGCAGTGCCAACAGGCTGGTCAGGGATGCGGGATCACGCTCAATGACCTCCGCCACCTTGTGCGGGCGCTGGGTCTCAAGCAGATGAGTGAAATATTCACCAAAACCCTTGCCGCTGGCGGCCAGCTCGCACCAATGCGCCAGTTCAGACTGGCTGTGCAGCCCTTCCAACTCAAACGGCCCAATGCGGGTCCAGGGAACACTGCGCGTCCCCACCGCTTTAGCCGCTTCAGGGTGTTCCACGATATTGATCGCTTCCAGACGCCCCAGATGCCCCTCTTTGAGCAGACGACTCAGCGCTTCAAGGACCGCAGGGCAGTGTGCGCAGCCAGTGGCTAGCAGCAGCAGTGCATCAGGAGGTGTTTTGGACATGAGAACCCGGGGTGTGGAGCAAGTGAGCGCTGGCTCAGTAGTGTGGAGGCGGGGGCTCGTCGGTATGCCCTTCCAGTGGCGAAGGACTCAACGCCTGGAGACGCTGCCGCATATCCTCAATCTCCTGCTGCAGGCTGTCTATAATCTGTTGTTGATGCCCTACCGACTGGTTGAGCGACTGGATATTTTCCTCCTGAAACGCCAGCCGGGTCTCCAGTTCAATCAGCCGCGCATCCATCTTAGGACCTGGGGTAACGGTCATCGAGATTGGCGGGGCAGAGCACATTACGCATGATTCCGATGAGATCCAGCAACTGAGGATTGCGAATACGGTAGTAGATTCGATTCGCCTCCTTGCGGGAGACCACAATATTTTTGTTGCGCAGCTGCTCCAGATGCTGGGAGATATTGCTTTGGGATGTACCTGTCCTTTCAACGATCTCACCGACGGAGAGTTCACTCTCGCCCAGAGAGCAGAGTATCTTCCATCGCAGCGGGTGGGCCATCGCTTTCAAAGCGTTGGCGGTCAGGGCAGTATCTTCCTCGGTCACTTGCGGTTCGTTCGGCTCGCTCATAACTAACTCCTAAGCTGCATCCTCATCACGAATATATCCGGTCATATCTTTTGCGATGCAAATAATATGGCTGATCTTACCATCTTGATCTTTGACTGCGGTACGGGCAAAAAGTATCGGTACACGGCGCCCGTCCTTGGCGATGAAACGTGCTTCGATGCGGCTTATAGCCCCGGTACGAATGAGCGCCTCGAGCCAGGTACCGAAAAACGCCCCGGCCTGCTCCTCTTCCGCCTCTTCGAACACGTCGCTGATCCACAGGCTCCGCAGATCACTCTCTGTATAGTCGAGCATCCGGCAGGCGGCGGGATTGGCTGATTCGATCCCACCCTCGGGATTCAGCACCAGCAGGGCCTCGCCCATGTAGGTGATGATATTTTCCAGATGCAGTTTGGCGGCTGCCAGTTCTGCGGTGCGCTCCGCCACCTTCTGCTCCAGCACCCGGTTCATCTGGCGCTCTTTCTCGATGAGACGGAAGTAGGTACTGATCTTGTTGATCAGCTGGTTGTCGTCAATGGGCTTCAGTAAATAGTCCACGGCGCCCACCTCATAGCCTTTCTGCTGGAACTCTTCAGTCTTGAAGGCCGCAGTGAGAAAGATAATGGGAATGTCTTTGGTTTTTTTGCGAATCTTCAGCATCGATGCGGTCTGAAATCCGTCCATCTCCGGCATCTGCACATCCAGAATTATCAGATCGATACCCGGCACCTTGACCGCAATATCCAGGGCCTGCTGGCCGGAGGTTGCCTCAAAGATATCCACATCCATATGCCGCTCGACAAGGGTTCTGAGCGTAAACAGATTATGCTCATGATCATCGACAATCAGCAACTTGAACCCGGAGTAACGTTTCATCTCTCTTTATTATGGTCTGTCTGCTGGTGTGAAACTGGTCCGTTACAACGGCAGGTGCCGGGCAATCAACGCCTTCAACTCATCGGCATCGATCGGTTTTGGGATAAAGTCATCCGCACCTGCCTCTATACACCGCTCCCGGTCTAACGCCGTATTTTTTGCGGTGAGCGCGATTACGGCCAGATCTCTGAAACGGCCATCTTCGCGGATATGTCTGATCGTATCATAGCCATCCATCTCCGGCATCATGATGTCCATCAACACAATGGCAAATTCCGGGTCCTCTTCAAGGGTCTCCAACGCCTCCCGGCCATCCCCCGCTGCCGTGATCTCCAACCCCCAGCTTTCGAGCAGGGGCGTCAACGCCAGCAGATTGCGCAGGTCATCATCAACCAACAATACGCGCTTGCCATTGAAATCCGCCTCCCCGGTTGTTGCAGATTGCGGCAACACTGCATCCTCCGGCTCTGCCGACGGTTCCGGCTGATGTTCCTGCAATCCTGGTGCCTCGGGCTCTACATGCTCCAGCCGCGCCTCATCAATATCGGAGTGGTCGAACTCCAGCGGCAGGCAGAGGGTGAATACTGAACCCTCCCCCTCCTCACTCTCCAGCCTGATATTGCCGTCCATCAGATGGGCAAGTTCCCGGCTGATGCTCAGGCCCAGGCCGGTACCACCAAAACGACGGCTGGTGGAGCCATCAGCCTGCTTGAACGCCTCAAAGATCTCCCCGAGCTTGTCGCCAGGAATCCCGATGCCGCTATCCTCCACCCCAATACAGACTGGACAGGCGCTATCTTCGCCCTCATAGGCATGTATCGTCACTCCACCACTTTTGGTGAATTTGACCGCATTGGAGAGAAAATTCTTCAGTATCTGCCGTACCTTCTCATGATCTGAGACAAAGGATTCCGGGGCGTTCAGGGCGATATTTGCCGCTAAAGAGAGGGATTTTGCATCGAACTGGGGCTTCACAAGCTCCATCAACTCCTCGATCAAACGCCGCAGATCAATTCGTTCCAGGCTGAAACTGGCCTGCCCCGCCTCTATGCGCGAAAGATCGAGAATATTGTCGATCAGCGCTTTCAGATCTGCTCCTGCCTCATGGATCACCGAAACCTGTTTGCGCTGCGCTCCATGCAGCGCCTCCGGCCCCTCTGTAAGCATTTTGGAGAGCAGCAAAATGGAATTCAGCGGGGTGCGCAGCTCATGGCTGACATTAGCCAGAAACTCCGACTTATAGCGGTTCGACTCCTCCAGTTGACGGGCATGTTGCCGCTGCTCTTCCGAATGGTGAGTATGCGCCTCGGCCAGTACCGTCAACTGCTCACCCAGTTCGCTTACCTCCCTGGGTCCCCGCCAATGGAAGCGAACCGGCTCATCCTCACGCAATACCCGCCCGACGCCCTCCGTCAGGGTCTGGCCAAAACGGGAAACGGTCAAGGCGATCCACCTGGCTGATAACAGCACAAGCAGCGAGACGACAAAGACAATGGTAAGCACTCGCAGGACCAGCGTATTACGAAACTCGGAGAGCGGAGAAGGATCCACCGCCCGCCCAACCCAGAGCGGCCCCGAATCCTCTGTCATGAACAGCGGCACCCAGATAACCTGCTGACCGGCATCTCCCTTCCAGAGGGCCAGCTTGCCCGCCGTAAAGATCTCTTTCAGACCGGCAAAATCGGTGAAGGCGCGGGGCGTCTGGCCACCGGAGATCTGCTCCTCCAGATAGACACCGTCATTGTTGACCCAGAGTGTATTCAGGTACGCCCTGGCCATGCCGCCGACATCGATATTGGCAACCACTGCCCCAACCGTTTTGCCGAAACCTTGGGGGCCACTACCTTCGATCGGACTGATCATGCGCAGCGTCATGAAGCGCCTGGGGTCATCGTGTGCCGCTGCGGGGTTCAGGCTGATCAGACTTACCGCAACGGTTCCAAGCTCCTGCCGCATGCCCGCCTGTCTCATCTCCAGATTCGGCAGATCGGGCTGAGTGGCAGTGGGTTCCCACCGCTGAGTTCGAGAATTCCGCTCCAGCCAGAAATAGGGCCTTGCCTGATCGTCCAAAAAAAGGATCTGGATGATATCAAACTGGTCCCGCAGAACCTTGTTGATCCACCCGGTATAGTTCACTCGCGCCTTGTCGATGCGCGCCTCGCCTTCCACCCCGGATTCTCCCAACACGCCGCCCGGTTCTGGCAGTTTGGCCAGCAATCGCAACATTTCATGGCGACTGGCCAGGTGCTCATCAAGATCCCTGAAATCAGCCCGCAGATTCTGCAGATGCGCCTTATGGTAGAAGAGTTCCAGCCGGTCCAGGACAAATGGCAGATTGGAGACAACCATCACGGTCAGTGGAACCAGACCAAACAGGAAGAGAAACAGCAGAATCTGAGTGCGCAGTTTCATTCACACATCCTGCGCCAATCCAATGATGCCGGAGATCAGAGAGGGAGCATTCGCTGACCTGCACTGCATCAAAATCACGATCAGAGCGACTCGACCAACTGTAAAACCTGCCCGGCATGCCCCTTGGGTTTCACGTCATAGAGCGCTTCACGCACCACGCCCAATTTGTCAATGATGAACGTGGAACGCACGATTCCCATGCGTTTCTGGCCATGTGCCTCCTTCTCCTGCCAGACACCGAAGGCCTCACAAGCTTCCCCCTCGGGGTCCGCCAGCAAGCGCACCGTAAGCCCGTGCTTGTCGCGAAAAGAGGCGTGACTCCCGCAATTGTCACGACTGATGCCGAAAACCAGGGTATCCAGCCTTTCAAAATCCTCCATTAAATCGGACAGCTCCACTGCCTCGATCGTACAGCCCGTCGTGTCATCCTTGGGATAGAAATAGAGTACAAGGTTTTTCTTATCCAGATAATCACTGGAATCGACCATGTACATATCCGCATCAGGCAACTGAAAAGGGGGTGCCTTCTGACCAACTTGCAGCATAAATACTCCTTATTCTTCTCATTATGAAGCTGAAACTTAAGGAAGCCCTGTTTATTTGGGCCACTGTCATCCTGGCCATGGGGAGAGATCTCAAACTACAAGGCGCATAGCCAGGCTTCGGGGTATGAAATTTCTCACTGCATTCGAAATGACGTTTATCAGAGCTTCCTTTTAAGGTATAAAAAATCAGCGCGGATTATTTAGATGCCACTCAATATCCGTACTTTGCCAAACAGCGGCAGCGACTGATGCACTCTTTGTCTACCCATGAAGATAGTGAGCCAGCCATGGAACGTCAACTCCCCCACTTCTCCCAACCTTTCCGCATTTTGCTCATCTGTAACAGATGACCCCCCCCTCCCTCATCAAACAAGGTAGGCAAACTGTCGATTTCATTGCATAATCAGCCCTCTGAAAGGTCGCATCAACCTTTGTACTTGTATTCGACCAACTGAAAATTCATGGTTATTTCCACTTGTCGGGCAATTCTGGCCAGGGAATCACAGGCAACCAAACATGTATGACGATTTTTACAAACTGAAAGGCAAACCCTTTCAGCTGACACCCGACCACAAGTTCTTCTTCAACAGTAAGGGGCACAATCGGGCAATGGCCTACCTGCGTTACGGACTTGAGCAGGGTGAGGGGTTTATCGTGATCACCGGTGGCATAGGTACCGGCAAAACCACGCTGGTCAGAAACCTGTTTCAGGAGCTCTCCAACAAAAACGTCATGGCGGCCCAGCTGGTTACCACCCAGGTCGATCCAGACGACATGCTGCGCATGGTCTGTGCCTCTTTTGGCCTCGCCCATGAAGGCCTCAACAAAGCCACGTTATTACACAATCTCGAAGCCATCGCCCGCACCCGCCACGCCGAGGGCAAGCAGATACTGCTGGTGGTTGACGAAGCGCAGAACCTCCCTGCCCGGTCTGTAGAGGAGCTGCGCATGCTCTCCAACTTCCAGGTTGGGGAGAAAGCGCTGGTGCAGACCTTCCTGCTCGGCCAGGAGGAGTTCAAGCGCACGCTGCAGAGCCCTGGCATGGAACAGTTCCGCCAGCGCATCATCGCCTCTTACCATCTGGAGCCCTTGAGCGGCGACGAAACCGAAAAATATATCAAGCACCGTTTACAGCTCGTCGGCTGGGAAGACGATCCGGCGTTTGCCGATGAGGTATTCCAAAAAATCTACGACTTCACCGAGGGCGTGCCTCGCCGCATCAACTCCATGTGTGATCGCCTGATGCTGTACGGATGCCTGGAAGAGCTGCACGCCATGGACGAGAAAGCGGTGGACGCCGTGATCGAGGAGTTGGAGCAGGAAGTCAGCTATCAGAAGCCCGGCACCCAGGGACAACAGCAGCTCGCTTCCGTCTCACAACTGCCCTCTCGTGGCACTGGCGCACAGATGTCCACCTCAAATGCTGCGCCGGAGATGATGTCCAACGCCGATGAGTTTATCTATCGGATTCAAGAGCTGGAGAAAGAGATCAGCAGCCTGAAAAAGACCATGCGCAACGAACAGAAACTGCTGCGCAAAGCCATTTTGCTGCAGATGGACATGGATGAGTTCGACGACGTCGAATAGCAGACCTGTTTGACTCGATGGATTTGCAGTCGTAGGCCGGTTCAAGCTTGTGTAACCGGAAAAAGCCGCTCTTGATCCCAAGCCTTTGCCTGATCCGCTATGCTTGATCAGGCCTACGAGAACGCCATCCCCTGATCAATCCAGTTCAGGCCCCAGGATATGCGCCACCGGGTCAAAACCGCGCCCTTCCAGCGCCTCGGCAATATCCTCCCAGACATAGCCTGCTTTCGACTCTTCCGCCTGCGCGATGATACCCGTGGCAAACCGATAGGCTTCATTGGTATCCAGGTCGTCAGGAATCCGCACCACCCGAATGCGCTCGAATTGAGCACTGGGCAACAGCATCAGGGTTTCACTCATGTATACTCACCTTGCAGTGTTGGTTACTGCCATCAGATTGGGTTGATCCTGCATCACGTCCGGCAAGAAATTATCTTGAACAGGATTTGCGGATATCAGCTGTGATGATACCCCCCCTATCTGATTCATCAAACATAAAAACCTGCTAATCTCATACATACAATCCACCTTCCCGGCGATCAGGCCCAGACTCAAAGAATTACCTATCACTATGAAATCAAAGCCGCTTATCCTTGCACTACTTTTACTGCTCATTCTCAGTGCCTGTACTACGGACGATCCTCACCAACGGGCAAAAACCGGCGCTGCCATCGGTGCAGTAGTAGGCGCAGTTGCCGGACACCAGATGAACGATAAATCCGGGAAATTCGTCGGGGCAGCGGTTGGCGCCCTGGCAGGCGCTGCCATCGGTAACTATATGGACGATCAACAGAGAGAGTTTGAGGAGAGCCTTGCAGCGGAGCAGGAACGCCACGACGTGGAGATCGAGCGCCTGAAAGACGACACGCTGAAGCTCAGCGTCAACAATGAAGTCTCCTTCGCCTTCGATAGCGCCGACATCTCCCCAGCCTTCAAACCGACCCTGGGCAAGCTTGCCAGGCTACTGAACAAGTACAACAAGACCGTAGTGCATATCATAGGCCACACAGACAACAGGGGTTCTAATGAGTACAACGAAACCCTCTCCAGCCGACGCGCAGACCATGTCGCTTTCTATCTTGAGGACAGGGGCGTGCCTGGCGCCCGCATCCGCACCGAAGGGAGAGGCGAGTCGGAACCCCGCGCCACCAACGCAACAGAAGCCGGGCGCCAGCTGAATCGCCGGGTTGAAGTCTATGTCAAACCCATCGTAGAGGGTGATGAAGAGACGGCCTACGAATCGCCGAGATACTGACTTGTATCCGTCCAGAAACTCATAACCCAACGAACAGGTGGAAATATTGGGTTACGCTTCGCGAACCCAACCTGCACTTAAATGCGCAAAGCAAACGATAAAAATTGACCGTTTTCCCTGACTGAGAGTGACCAAAAGGAGACAGCGCCATGCCCAGCTATTTCCATATCGCCGAACTGGTTCCCCCAAGCATCTACGAAAGATTTGGAGACCAGCGATCCTGGAATTTTGTCAACCGTCGCGCCTACAAAAACCTCGTGAAGATCAGGCAGTATGTGGGCAAGCCTTTCATCATCAATAACTATCGTGACGGAGGCCAGCGTGAGTGGTCAGGATTCAGGACGCCGGAAAGCCCCTATTTCTCCCCAACCTCGCAGCATTCGATAGCCAACGCCTACGACATCATCTGTAGCGGCCTCACACCGCAGGAGCTGCAGGAAGTGGTGCAGACACACTACGCAAAATTCAATATCGGCGGAGTGGAACTCGCCCCCACATGGACTCACATCGACTGGCGTTTCAATCCGAACGGAGAACTCACGGTCTTTCATCTGACCTGACTGGCGCTCCAATAAAAAACGGGGGCTCCAGGCCCCCGTTTTCACTATCGCGTAAACCCGCAATCAGCGCGGCAAATCACTCGCCCCCATCAGGAACTCGTCTACTGCCTTCGCGCACTGGCGGCCTTCACGGATCGCCCAGACCACCAACGACTGGCCGCGGCGCATATCACCGGCGGCAAACACGCTGTCCAGGGAGGTCTTGTAGGCATCAACGCCATCGGTCTCCCCTTTGACGTTGCCGCGTCCATCACGCTCCACAGCCAACTCATCGAGCATGCCTTCATGGACCGGGTGTACAAAACCCATCGCCAGCGTCACCAGCTCGGCCTTGATTTCGAATTCAGAACCTTCGACCTCGGACATCTGCCACTGGCCGTTCTTATCCTGACTCCACTCCACCTTAACGCACTTTACGCCGGCCAGGTTGCCGTTACCATCATCGATAAACTCTTTCGACGCCACCGACCACATGCGCTCACAACCCTCCTCCTGAGAGGTGGAGGTACGCATCTTGTTGGGCCAGTCGGGCCAGGTGGTACCTTTGTCCTCTTTCTCGGGCGGCTGCGGCATCAGCTCCACCTGGGTCACCGAAAGCGCACCATGACGCACTGATGTCCCGACACAGTCGGAGCCAGTATCACCGCCACCGATCACCACGACGTGTTTACCGTCGGCGGAGATGAAATCTTCCACCTGGTCACCCTGTACCCGATGACTGTTTCTGCGCAGGAAGTCCATCGCGAACTCGACGCCTTTCAATTCGCGACCCGGAATCGGCAGATCACGCGGCTGCTCCGCCCCCCCCGCCAGCACAACCGCATCAAACACATTCATCAGCGGCCTGGCAGGCAGATCCACCCCAATATGGGTGTTGGTATGGAATTCGACACCCTCGGCGCGCATCTGCGCCATGCGGCGATCGATGATCTTCTTATCCAGCTTGAAATCGGGAATACCGTAACGCAATAGACCACCGATGCGGTTCTGCTTTTCATACAGATGCACCTCATGGCCAGCCCGCGCCAGCTGCTGCGCACATGCCATGCCGGCAGGACCGGAACCGACCACAGCCACCCGCTTGCCGCTCTTGTGCTCAGCAATCTGCGGCTTGATCCAACCCTCTTCCCAAGCCTTCTCGATAATGCTGTATTCAATATTCTTGATCGTTACCGGGACATCATCCAGATTCAGGGTGCAGGCCGCCTCGCAGGGAGCAGGGCAGACACGGCCGGTAAACTCTGGAAAGTTATTGGTACTGTGCAGCACCGAAATCGCCTCTTTCCAATCGTTCCGGTAGACCAGGTCATTCCAGTCAGGAATGATGTTGTTGACCGGGCAGCCGTTATGACAAAAGGGAATGCCGCAATCCATACAGCGCGCGCCCTGTTGACTGAGCACCTCATCGCCTGGGGCAATGGCAAACTCTTCAAAATGGGCCACGCGGTCAGCAACCGGCGCATAGGTGCGATCCTGACGGACATACTCTTTGAAACCTGTGGGCTTACCCATCTTAACGTTCCCCCTTGCTGCCGGCTTCTCTGATCTGTTGTGCCTGCATCTCTTTCAAGGCCCGGCGATACTCCACCGGCATAACCTTTACAAACTTCGGCAGAAAGTTCTCCCAGCTGTCGAGGATTTTCTTCGCCATCGCGCTGTTGGTGTAGTGCAGATGATTCTCGATCAGCTGCCGGAGACGGGTTGCATCAAAACGTGTCATATCGTGGCTGACATCAACCCTGCCCTGGGTTTCCAGATCACCACCCTGATGCTCCAGCTCTTCCAAGGCATCATCTTCCGCGGGTATCGGCTCCAACTCGACCTGCGCCATGTTGCAGCGATCCTCGAAACCGCCCTCCTCGTCGAGCACATAGGCGATACCGCCAGACATGCCTGCCGCGAAGTTGCGTCCTGTGGATCCAAGGCAGACCACGACGCCACCAGTCATATATTCACAGCCGTGGTCACCCACGCCCTCCACGACCGCGGTGGCACCGGAGTTGCGTACGCAGAAGCGCTCGCCCGCAACACCATTGAAATAACACTCGCCGGAGATCGCGCCGTAGAGCACGGTATTGCCGACGATGATGTTCTCTTCCGCCTTGCCGATCTTGGAGTGTGAAGGCGGATAGATCACCAGGCGTCCACCGGAAAGCCCCTTACCGACATAGTCGTTGCCTTCCCCGGACAGCTCAATCGTGACACCCTTGGTGACCCAGGCACCAAAGGATTGGCCTGCTGTACCTTTTACCTTGATGTAAACAGTGTCGTCCGGTAGTCCGGCAAAACCATGCTTCTCGGCTAAACGACCCGAGAGCATCGTGCCGAAGGTGCGGTTGTAGTTGTGTATATCGATCTCGATCTTCACCGCCTCGCCCCTTTCCAGGGCCGGTGCCGCCTGCCTGATCAACACATTATCGATCGCCTGATCAAGACCGTGGTCCTGAGCCTCGTTGTTGTAGACCTCATCACCATCGGCAGCAACCGGCTTGGTCAGCAATCGACTGTAATCGAGACCCCGTGCCTTCCAGTGGTCGATGGCGCTACGCATGTTGAGGCGGTCCATCTGGCCGATCATCTCCTGGAAATTGCGAAAACCGAGCCTGGCCATCAGGCGGCGAACCTCTTCCGCTACGAAGAAGAAGTAGTTCACCACATGTTCGGGTTTTCCGGTAAAGCGCTTGCGCAGCTCGGGATCCTGTGTTGCAACGCCCACGGGGCAGGTGTTGAGATGGCACTTGCGCATCATGATGCAGCCTTCGGCGATCAGGGGAGCAGTCGCAAAACCGACCTCATCGGCCCCCAGCAGCGCGGCAATCACCACGTCGCGTCCGGTACGCATACCACCATCGGCCTGCACCGCGATACGGCTGCGCAGACGGTTCAGCACCAGGGTCTGGTGGGTCTCGGCAAGACCAATCTCCCAGGGTGAACCCGCGTGTTTGATAGAGGTCAGAGGCGATGCGCCGGTGCCGCCGTCGTAACCGGAGATGGTGACGTGGTCGGCATGGGCCTTGGAGACGCCCGCGGCAACCGTACCCACACCCACCTCGGAGACCAGTTTCACGCTGATACGGGATTTCGGCTGTACGTTCTTCAGATCGTGGATCAACTGAGCCAGATCCTCGATGGAGTAGATGTCGTGGTGCGGCGGCGGCGAGATCAAACCAACACCGGGGGTTGAGTGGCGCACCCGGGCTATCTGCTGGTTAACCTTGTGGCCTGGCAACTGACCACCCTCGCCGGGTTTCGCGCCCTGGGCCATCTTGATCTGGATGTCATCGGAGTTGACCAGATACTCGGTGGTCACACCAAAACGTCCGGAGGCAACCTGCTTGATGGCAGAGCGTTCGGGATTTGGGGATCCGTCCGGCAGCGGGTCGAAGCGCTCGGACTCCTCACCACCTTCGCCGGTATTGGACTTGCCGCCGATGCGGTTCATTGCGACGGCCAGCGTCGAATGCGCCTCATAGGAGATGGAACCAAAGGACATGGCACCGGTAACAAAGCGCTTGACGATCTCCTTTGCCGGTTCCACTTCGTCCAGCGGGATCTCCTGATCGGCAAACTTGAACTCGAAGAGGCCACGCAGGGTCAGCAATGTCTCATTCTGCTCGTTGATCTGCCGGGCAAACGCTTCGTAGGTATTCCAGTCGTTACTGCGCACCGCATGCTGAATCTTGGCGATGCTGTCAGGGGACCAGTTATGCGCCTCGCCGCGGATACGGTAGGCGTAGTCGCCACCCACATCCAGATGCTTGCGATAGATCTCGGCGCCACCGTAGGCCGCCTCGTGCCAACGCTTTGCCTCTTCGGCGATCTGCGCCAGCCCGGCACCCTCGATGGTAGTACTGGTGCCGGTAAAATAGTCCGCCAGAAAACTGCTGTGCAGACCAACGGCATCGAATATCTGCGCGCCACAATAGGATTGATAGGTTGAGATGCCCATCTTCGACATCACCTTCTTCAGACCCTTGCCGATCGCCTTGATGTAACGGCTCTGGCCTTCGCTGAACGTCAACGGTTCAGGCAAATCGGGTAGCTGTGCATCGATAGTGTCGAAAGCCAGATAGGGATTGATCGCCTCTGCACCGTATCCCGCAAGGGTGGCAAAGTGGTGGACCTCCAGCGCGGCGCCGGTCTCGACCACCAGGCCCGACTCTGTGCGCAAGCCTTTGCGGATCAGATGATGGTGCACTGCGGAGGTCGCCAGCAGTGAAGGGATCGCTATGCGATCCGTATCGACCTTGCGATCGGAGAGGATCAGGATATTATAGCCCTCCCGAACCTTGGTCTCGGCCAGTTCGCAGAGTGCGGCCAGTGCCCCTTTCATCCCTTCCGCACCTTCGGTGATCCTGTAGGTCATATCCAGGGTCTTGGTGCGGAACGCACCTCCGGTATTATCCTCGATGTGCCTGATTCGTTCCAGGTCACCGTTGGTGAGGATCGGCTGCGGCACCTCCAGGCGCATGTTCTTACCCGCATCCGCCATTCCCAGCAGGTTGGGACGGGGGCCGATCAGGGAGACCAGGGACATGACGATCTCTTCGCGGATCGGGTCGATCGGCGGATTGGTCACCTGGGCAAAGTTCTGCTGAAAATAGCTGGAGAGGTGCTTCGACTTGTTGGAGAGCACGGACGGAGGCAGGTCGGTGCCCATGGAGCCAGTCGCCTCCATGCCGGTCATGACCATCGGAATCAGGAGAAACTTGATCTCTTCCTGGGTATAACCGAACGCCTGCTGACCATTCAGCAGCCTAGTCGCATCCGGCGCCATCGGCGCCACGTCGGTAGGCAGCTGATCCAGGTGAGTCTGGGTCTTGTCGAGCCAGTCCCGATAGGGCTGGGCGCCGGAGATATTGGCCTTCAGCTCAACGTCATCGATGATGCGGCCCTCTTCGGTATCGATGAGGAACATCTTACCCGGCTGCAGCCGCCATTTTTTGACGATCTTCTCTTCCGGAATATCGAGCACACCCATCTCGGACGCCATCACCACCAGATCATCATCGGTGATCAGATAGCGGGCGGGGCGCAGGCCATTGCGATCCAGGGTGGCGCCTATCTGGCGGCCATCGGTAAAGGCGACCGCAGCCGGACCGTCCCAGGGCTCCATCAGCGCGGCATGGTACTCATAGAAAGCACGGCGCTTCCGGTCCATCACTTTGTTGCCGGACCAGGCCTCTGGAATCAGCATCATCATCGCGTGGGAGAGGGAGTAGCCACCGGCCACCAGCAGCTCCAGCGCATTATCGAAACAGGCCGAATCGGACTGCCCTTCAGGAATCAACGGCCAGATCTTATCCAGATCTTCACCCAGAATCTCCGAAGCCATGGAACTCTTGCGCGCGGCCATCCAATTCACGTTGCCACGCAGGGTGTTGATCTCCCCGTTGTGAGCGATCATGCGAAACGGATGCGCCAGATCCCAGGTGGGGAAGGTGTTGGTGGAGAAACGCTGATGCACCAGCGCCAGGGCTGTGACCATTGTCTCGTCATTGAGATCGTTAAAATACTCACCCACCTGCCCCGAGAGCAGCATGCCTTTGTAGACGATGGTACGGGATGAGAAAGAGGTAAAATAGAAGGATTCGCCACCCTCCATCTCTGCTTCGCGAATCAGCTTCTCGATCTGTTTGCGGATGACGAAAAGCTTGCGCTCAAAGGCATCCTGATCGGCGCAGTTATCGCCACGACTGACGAATATCTGCCGTACGACCGGCTCGGTGGGCACAACGCTGTAACCCAGGCCACTGTTGTCCACAGGCACGTCGCGCCAACCGATTACCGACTGACCCTCGGCAGTGACCAGTTTTTCGACGGTCTCCTCGCACTCGTTCCGGCTCGCCTCGTTCTGCGGAAGAAAAAGCATACCAATGGCATAACCCCCCGCCTCGGGCAGATCAAAATCGACCTGGGCGCGGAAAAAGACATCGGGGATCTGCAGCAGGATACCTGCGCCGTCACCCGCCTTCGGATCTGCGCCGACCGCACCACGATGGGTCAGGCGATCCAGAATCTCCAGACCCTGCCGGACAATTTGATGACTTTTATTACCTTTGATGTTGGCGACAAAGCCGACACCACAGGCATCATGTTCGTTAGCGGGATCATAGAGTCCCTGCTTCGGTGGTAAAGCACCTTGGCTCATTGCAAACCTCGTTGCTGTCGGGCCCTGATAGCGGAGACTCTCCGCCAGAAGGACCTGTATGCACTAACCTGAAAAAAATCAATTGGCGGGAAAACCCTCTCGCGCACCCACCAACCCGCCCCGAAGTCGGGGCGCACAGAGCCGCGTAGGATACTTGAGATTGGCCGATCAGGCCAGTTTGTAACGATTTCACACAAAAAATACAGGGGTGTGCTGCCCCGGAAACATCGCCGAGCGACGACACAACTATTTGATTTTACAAGACTTATGAATCCAATTCACGGAAGCGATGCATTCAGTTCCTGCTGTAGCGAACCCACAGTACGCGCCCAAGCATCTCTACTCTTCAGAGAACGGGGCAGTTTTCGTTTCGCCTTCTGCGCCGCATCGCGTTCAGGATAGACACCCCAGAGCAACACATACCACGCCTTGCCCTTGCGCTTTGTCCTGATATATCCCGCCTGTTTTTCCAAGCCATGTCGCTTCACAAACCGCCGCAGCGAGGCGAGCTGCTCGACACCGATCAACTGCAATGTGTAGTGCTCAGGATTCTGTTCGAGCAACCAGTTGTTCCTGTCCAAGGGATCAGCCGGCACCTGCGGCTCAGGAACCACCTCCGGCAGCCGTGCCTTTTTCGGGAGAACTTCCGGCTCGATGGCTGGCTCCTCAATCTGCTCCCGTACGGTTTCGGTCTGAGCCACCTCAGACACCTCCTCTTCAGATTCAGAGACCGCAGCAGACTCCGCCAATGGTTTATCTGTTTCGGCAGACTGCAGCTCAGTCTGCGGCACCGGCTCTTCAGACTGCGGCGCCGCATCAATCGTCTCGCCCCCCTGTTCAATTTCCACGGGAACCTCGATTGGCGGCTCCTTGACATCTATCTCGGCGAGATATTGATCCTCGGCCGATGCAGAGTCGGCTTCCGGAATCACCTCCACTACAGGCGCCCTCTCCTGCACCGGCTCAATGGTGCGACGATCAAGGGTCAGCACCTCCTGCTGCGCCGGTATGGCCTGCTGCCTCTCCTCTACATTTGGCAGCGCTGATTTTCCTGTAACGAACAGACGATTGATCTCATCCTGAAACCACAGCACCCCGCCAACAATCAGCGCTGACGCAGCTATCAGCAACCAACGAAAGGTGGACTGGCCCGACTTCGCCCCCCCGGACCGGAGCGGTCTGGTGCTGATGGCTTCAAGGATCGACTCCCCGAGCGGCCCAATTCGTCCCTGAGTTTCACGAAGTATCCGACCGAGAAGGTCATCGTCCAGGGCAAGCGTTTCAGGCAACCCCTCGGCCTTGATCAGATAACCCATGAATGCATTGGCGGCTTCAAATCCCATTACCGGCATATCGATGATATGCAACGCATGGTGAGACATGGCCTGCAACTGGGGCGTCGCCAGGAGTAGATCAATCTGGGTGTTGGCAAAGAGGACAATACTGACCTGGGAGATTCCCTCCACCTGATGTTCAAACAGACGCAGCAGTGTAATCAGGCTGGCAGGCGGCAGCAGTTGTGCATCATCCAGGAGAACAACCGGCACACGCCCCTGCTGGTGTAGATGCTCAAAGTGATCAATCAGCAGATCCATCAGGCTTGGATGTTCATCTGCCAGCCCAAAACCACGGGCGATATGCGCAAGCATCAGCTCGGGCTGCAGTGTCGGGTCCGCATCGAAATGGCTGATCACCCAGGCGTCAGGCGCATGGAGCTGTATCTGTGCCGCCATGGCACTCTTTCCGATACCACCAGGACCACGCACCAAGGGCACGACTTCACTATTCTCGATCAGGTGGCGGATGAGATCCTGCCGCTGAGCAAGCTCCAACGTGCTGAAATAGTTATCGGAATTTGCCACTGTTCGCCCGCCCCCGCCGGCCAATCCGTGTGTCAGTTTGTCTGCTGGTCCAGGAGTCTGTCGGGTTTATCCGCTTGGAGCAAAAGCAGCCAAACAGTGTTAAACCAGACAGACTCCCAAGGATTCCTGCAACATCTCATGGTCAAAATCGTCGCTGACCACCGACTCTCCAATCCCACGCAAGAGCACCAGCCGCAGCTTTCCGTCCAATACTTTCTTGTCCACAGCCATCAGCGCCATGAACTGCTCGCTGGAGAGCGCCTTCGGCGGATCCGTCGGCAGTCCAGCCTGTTCAATAAGGCGACAGGTGCGCTCAAAATCTTTACCATCAATCCAGCCCAATCGACGCGAAAGGTCCGCTGCCATGCACATACCGGCGGCGACCGCCTCGCCATGCAGCCACTCACCGTAGCCCATGCCGGTCTCTATGGCATGGCCAAAAGTGTGTCCAAGATTCAGCAGAGCCCGCTGACCCGCCTCTTTCTCATCCGCCGCCACCACTTCCGCCTTGTCCCGGCAGGAGCGCTCTATGGCATAGGTCAGCGCTTCAGGTTCACGGGCCAGCAGGGCTTCCATATTGGCCTCCAGCCATTCGAAAAATGGGCGGTCGTTGATGAGTCCGTATTTGATCACTTCGGAGATACCCGATGCCAACTGCCTGTCATCCAGGGTATTGAGTGTCGTTATATCCGCCAGTACGGCTTTGGGCTGATAGAAGGCCCCAATCATGTTTTTGCCCAGCGGGTGGTTCACACCCGTCTTGCCACCCACCGAAGAGTCGACCTGGGAAAGCAGCGTGGTCGGCACCTGAATGAAGGGCACCCCCCGCTGGTAGGAGGCGGCGGCAAAACCGGTCATGTCACCAATCACACCTCCGCCGAGGGCAACCAGGGTGCATTTGCGGGTAAAGCGCTGTTCCAGCAGTGCGGTGTAGATCCGGCTGAGGACTTCCAGGGTCTTGAACTGCTCACCATCCGGCAGAATGACACTGGCAACCTCGAAGCCATCCAATGCCTGCAGGGCATTTTTCAGATAGAGCGGCGCGATGGTTTCATTGGTTACCACCATAACCTGCGTGCCACTGATATGAGGGCGGTAGTAATCTGCGTTGGCGTGGATACCGGCACCGATGTAGATAGGATATCCGCGTTCCCCCAGATCCACTTCAAGCCTGTTAACTACTGCGTTCAAGCTGATTCCTTCTCAATTATTGTTTGTGAGCCGTTAAGGAGCCTCTGAATAAGTCTGGGCCGTTCAGATTGTGAGATGAAATGCGCTGATTTGAGGCGGAAATCGCACGTAATAGCAGGCTATTGCGAAGATTTCCAACGAAGAAGCAGTGCATTTCAGCCGCAAGTTGTAGGTCCATGACTTGTTCAGAGGCTCCCTAATCCAACGATTCCAGTTTTTCCTGAACCTCGCGAGCCACGGATTGAGTGTTACGCTGTTCGGTAATCACCACCAGATCCGCAGTCTGTCGGTAGAGGGGGTCCCGCTGCTCCATCAAACTCTCCAGTTTGGCCAGAGGATTCTCGGTCTGCAACAACGGTCGATTGCGATCACGATAGGTCCGGTCGTACTGCTGCTCAGGCGTGCAGTAGAGATAGACCACTATGCCTCTGGAGGAGAGATTGCGCCGGTTGTCCGCATCCAGGATAGCGCCACCTCCGGTTGCCAGCACGACGCCTTCCTGCGCAGAGAGGTCGTCGATGACGGCCCGCTCCCTGTTACGAAAGCCCTCCTCACCCTCGAACTCGAAGATCGTGGGGATATCCACGCCGGTTCGACGCTGGATCTCCCGATCACTGTCCTCGAACGTCATACCCAGTGCTTCCGCCAGCTGTTTGCCAACGGTCGTCTTGCCGGCACCCATCGGTCCCACAAGAAAAAGATTCTGATTTCGTTTCATAATCAGCAGATATGCCAGATTTTACCGGCAGCGGCAAGTCATCCTTTCCAAAAAAACAAAAAGGCGCGCCAAATGGCGCGCCTTTAACCTAAACAGTGGTGACGTAATCAGCGAACCCGTAATGAATCTTTGAGAATCTTGGGCGTCACGAAGATCAGCAGCTCACCGTTCTCATCCTTCTGTTCATTTTTCCTGAACAACACACCCACGTAGGGAAGATCACCAAAGAAAGGAACCTGATCGACGTTCTTGGTCTTGGTGCGTTCAAAAACGCCACCCAGAACCACCGTTTCACCGTTATCAACCAACACGGTGGTTTCTATCTTTCGGGTTTGGAGCGGCGGCACACCCAAAACGCTATTTGAGAAGTCAGGATTATCTTTGTTGATCGCCAGATCCATCCGGATCCGGTCATCGGGCGTGATATGAGGTGTTACGTCCAACTTCAATAAAGCCTCCTTGAAGCTCACAGAAGTGGCGCCACTGGAGGTTTTCTCCTGATAGGGGATCTCGACACCCTGCTTGATGGAAGCCTTGCTCTGGTCGGAAGTGATCACCCGGGGACTGGAGATGACCTCGCCCTTGCCCTCATTCTGCATCGCGGAGATCTCCAGTTGCAGGAGGTATGAGCCCACCTTGCCCACCAGCAGGTTTAATGCCCCGGATGGCGCAGTCGCCGGTAGATTGACAATCAGCGACTCATTACCTGAACCCGCGGGATTCTCGATGCCGGTGACACCGGCACCGGGTGTGAGGTGGCCAGGCATACCGCCGGCAAACAACCCACCACTGTCACCGGAAGTCGCGTTAAACGTGGCGCCGAAACGAACACCCAGATCCTTGGCAAAGTCGTTGTTGGCAATCACAATCCTGGATTCGATCAATACCTGACGCACCGGGATATCCAGCTTCTGCAACAAACGGCGAATATCTTCCAGTTTTGCCGCTGTATCCTGCAGCAGCAGGGTATTGGTTCGCATGTCCACGGTCACATTACCACGCTCGGAAAGCAGACGATTCTCCGAGGACTTCAGCAGCGTCGCCAAGTCCTTAGCCTTGGCATAATTGACCTGTACAAATTCGGAACGCAGTGGGGCCAGCTCTTCGATCTTCTGTTGCGACTCCAACTCCAACTGCTCGCGTGCCGCGATCTCTTCCGTTGGCGCAACCATGATCACATTTTCATTGCTGCGCATGGAGAGACCTTTGGATTTCAGGATGATATCCAACGCCTGATCCCAGGGAACATTCTTCAAACGCAGTGTAATGCGGCCGCTGACCGTATCACTGGTAACCAGATTGAGTTCGGTGAAATCCGCCAGCAATTGCAGTACGGAACGCACCTCAATATCCTGAAAATTAAGTGAGAGACGCTCACCGGAGAAGACCATGCGCTCTTTCTGTTGCGCCTCTTTTTCCGCCTTGCTCAGGCCCCGTAACTCAACGGCAAAGACATTGCCTGTCTGATAGGCCATGTAATCGTATTCGCCGGTTACCGTGATCTCTATCACCACATTGTTTCCCTGTGGCCTGGTCTCGACAAGCGTCACCGGCGTTGCGAAATCCATCACGTCCAGGCTCTGGACCAGTTTTCCCGGAACCGTGGTGCCGAGGAACTCCATCACAACGCGGCTTCCCTCTTCCCGCACGTCGACCGGGATAGCGGAATCTGCGAGCGTGACAAGCACACGGCCTTCACCGGTTTCGCCACGACGAAAATCAACTCCGACGATCCCCTCACCCGCCTCTGTCTCCGTAGACACAGGGGTCTGCACCATATGTCCTGCAGTCTCTGCAACGGCCACCGGTTCGGCAGACTCCGCAGTAGCGCGGCCCCCAGCATCAAGGGTGATCACAATGTTACCGCCCTGAGCCTCAATACGGTGAGCCACTGAGCTCAACAGATTGACCACCACTCGCAGCCGGTTTCCCGCTTCCAGGATATTGACACTGTGTGCAGCGCCGATACCGATCTGCTTGCTTTTGTAAGCCAGACTACTGCTGACACCGGCAAAATCAAGGGAGATACGGGCCGGGGATTCAGTAATGAAACTGCTCGGCTCAGGCACATCGCCCGACATGGCCAGTGTGATCTGCACCCGATCTCCGGGAAGCGCCGAGAAATCAATATCCTCAAGTGAAACCCCACCCCAAACCAGCGCGGGAAGCGTCCACAACAGGAGCAAAAAGAGTACAGCGTGACCGCGTCTCTTTTGGTTAGCAGCGACTGAGGCATTCTCCCCTCTACGCCAGAATGCCATAGGCATAACGTTCATCTCGCAATTCCTCAGAACTATTCTGTCAACGCAAGCGATGCCGGGCGTTCACGATAGCCGCCCAACCCATCCTGCACAATTTCGGTCAAGCCGATCTTCTCTTCCGAAATTTGTGTTATCCGCCCGTAATTACGGCCCATGTGGTTACCACTACGCACCCTGTGAATAGTGCCCTCCCTCGTCTGCACCAAGGCCCAGGCAATCTCATTCTGCTCCAGGGTACCAACCATTCGAAGGGTATCGAGAGAGTAGGATTCAAGCTCCTCTTTGCGCCGATTGAAATCGGGAGCTATCCCGCTATCAACGACGGTTCGCTCTGCAGACGGCTGCTCCGAAGAGGGTGCAAAGGGATCGCGCCTGTCTTGATGATCGTAGAGAAAAGTCTCGATCTGGCGGATCTCTGGAATCGGCTCAATCTGCGACGGGCTTGCCGCTTTCTCTTTCGCCACAAACTTCTTCAGATCATTGATCTGTGGCTTGGCACAACCCACGACAAACAGCACCGGCAGCACACAGGCGAGCATCCAGAGCACTTTACTGATGCGACTCATTGCTCACCCTCCTCATCCAGGTAGCGATAGGTCTTGGCAGTCGCCTGCAACACCAGTCCATCGCTTTTGCCACGCTTGGATTTTTTCGGACTGATATTGATATCGTGAATGGTGACAATGCGCGGAAGTGCGGCAAGACCGCTGATAAAATCGCCAAACTCATGATACTGACCAGTGACGGTCAGCTTTATCGGCAGCTCCGCATAAAATTCTCTGGGGACTTCTCCCTGTGGTTTGAACAACTCAAATTCAAGACCGGAGGCCAAACCTGTTTGGGAAACATCAACCAGCAGCTCGGCCACTTCTGTCTTGTTGGGCAGTTGCCGAAGCATGGCGCCAAACGACTGCTTCATCTCTTCCAACTGCTTCTTATACGCATCCAGATTGGCGGCTTTTGCCTGTTTCTCCTGAAAGGTTCTGCGTAATTCAACCTCTTTCATCTCCACTCTTTCGAGTTGCTTAAACTGCTTTTCTGTATCCAGGTAGTAACCACCAACACCAACCAGCGCGCAGACAATGAGCATCAGCACAAACTTAACCGGTCCCGGCCAGACGCCGATGTTGTTAAAATCGAGTTCGTTCAGATCCTGCAGATTCACGGCGTCGCCTCCCCGCCACTCGCAAGCTGCTTCGCAGTGAGTTTGAAGTGACTCATCCCGGTACCGGTGGCCTCCTTGTTCTCGATAACATCGAGACGGGGATTACCCAGCCATTCCGAACGTTCAATGTTGCGCATATAAGCAGAAACCCGGGCGTTCGACTGAGCCCGTCCCGCTACCGACACCAACGCCCCACTTTGTTTAACGCTCGTTAAATGGACGCCATCGGGCAGCGTGGCAACAAGTTCATCGAACAGATGCACGATCTGGGGACGGCTGCTCTGCAACTGCTGAATGATATCCATGCGCGCCAACAGGCCGGCTTTGGTCTTGCCCAGATTCCTGATCTCTCTGATCTGCTGCTTGACCACATCGATCTCCTGCTGCAGATAGGCATTGCGGCGATTCTGCGCCGAGATCAGGCTCTCCATATGCATGTGCATGAAGAAGATGGCGGCGATAGTGACAATGACTCCGCCGAGAATCATAAAACCAAATTCGCGTTTGCGCTTTGTGCGTTCGGCTTCGCGCCATGGCAGAAGATTAATACGCGCCATCAGTCAAAGCTCCTCAAGGCCAGACCGCATGCAATCATCAACGCCGGTGCATCGGCACTCAGTGCCTGTGGTTTCACTTTGGATGACACCGACATATTGGCGAAGGGATTCGCCACAGACGCCGGCGTACCCAACTTCTCTTCGGTCAACTCGTCGACTCCAGGGATGGAGGAACTCCCCCCTGCCAACACGATGTGTTCAACACTGCTGAAGGCGCTGGAGGAGAAGAAAAACTGCAGGGAGCGACTGACCTGCTGGACCATCGCCTCTTTGAACGGCTCCAGCACTTCCGGCACATAATTATCCGGCAGGCCGCCCTGCCGCTTGGCCATACCTGCCTCTTCGAGAGAGAGTCCATAGCGACGCTGGATCTCCTCGGTCAGCTGACGGCCACCAAAATTCTGTTCACGGGTGTAGATGATCTTGTTGTTGTGCAAGACATTGAGGGTAGTGGTGGTGGCCCCGATATCCGCCACCGCAATGGTCTGGTCGACGCCCCGCTCCGGCAACTGGTCCACCAGCTGGGTGCAGGCGTTCTCCATCGCATAGGCCTCAACGTCGACGATTGCGGCATTCAGTCCTGCCAGCTCCATCGCCGCGACCCGGTCATCCACATTCTCGCTTCGAGAGGCTGCGAGCAGAACATCGACCAGCTCGGGGTTCTTGTCGGAAGGACCCAGCACCTCAAAGTCTATATTCACCTCTTCCAGTGGGTAGGGGATATATTGGTCCGCCTCAAGCTGGATCTGGCTCTCCATATCCTGGTCCGACAGGGCGGACGGCATGGAGATGACCTTGGTGATTACTGCAGAGCCGGAAACCGCAACCGCGACCTGTTTGGCACGGGTGCCCGAGCGATTGACCACTGCCCGGATAGCTTCCCCTACCGCATCGACATCAGCGATATTCTTTTCCACCACCGCATTCGGTGGCAGTGGCTCCACGCCATAGGCTTCCACCCGATACATCGCACCTGTGCGCCCGACATTCTTCGACAACTCAAGCAGCTTGATCGTTGTCGAACTGATGTCTATGCCTATCAGGGGCGGATTTTTTCGTCCGAAGAAAAACATGCGGTTTTCAGAACTCTCCTTTCATGCCGCAAAAAACGAGGAATCTCTTTAACTTGAGTAAGTAACTATATAGCAGTAAATGATTTTTTTGTGAAGCCATTTTTTGCAACCTGCTACAATAAACCTTCTCGTAAATTTGCTAATATAGGATCTCACACCGATTCATTCTGGTCCCTGAGGGCCAACCTTTTCTGTGAACCAGCGCATGAAGTTGTTGTCCCGACTCATAAAAATCTCTTTATTCCTGTTCATTGGGCTCTTTTTGCTCGGTTTGGGCGGCATTGGTGCCGCCTATCTCTACCTGGAACCCGACCTGCCATCCACCGATATTCTGCAGGATGTCAAACTCCAGGTTCCCTTGCACGTCTACAGTCGCGATCACAAGCTGATCGCCGAATTTGGCGAAAAACGCCGGGAGCCCCTCAAATACGACGAGATTCCCGAACGCATGATACAGGCCTTTCTCGCCGCCGAGGATGACCGATTTTTCGAACATCCCGGCGTCGACTATCAAGGCATCCTTCGTGCCGCCGGCCAACTGCTGCTTACCGGCAAACGCCGCCAGGGCGGCAGTACCATCACCATGCAGGTGGCGAGAAACTTCTTTCTCAGTAACAAAAAAACCTTCACACGCAAACTCAACGAAATCTTTCTTGCACTGAAGATCGAACGCGAACTCAGCAAAGAGGAGATACTGGAACTCTACCTCAACAAGATCTATCTCGGGCACCGTTCCTACGGTGTTGGTGCCGCCTCTTTAGTCTATTACGGCAGGCCGGTAGGAAAACTTGAGCTTTCTGAGATCGCAATGATCGCGGGCCTGCCAAAAGCCCCCTCCCGCTACAATCCTGTGACCAATCCGAGCCGCGCCCTGGTACGCCGAGATTACGTCCTGGGACGGATGCTGACGCTGGATGTTATCTCCCGCGCCGACCACGATGCCGCTAAAGCCACCCCTGTGACTGCGACCCTGCATCGGGCCATGAGTGAGGTCGAGGCGCCCTATATCGCCGAGATGGTGCGCGCAGAAGCGGTCAGGCGATTCGGCAACACCGCCTACACTGATGGCTATACCATCCATACCACCATCGACAGCCGACTGCAGGAGAGCGCCAATGCAGGCGTTCGCCAGGCACTGCATGCCTACGACAAGCGGCACGGCTACCGTGGTGCCGAGGCACATTTCGACCTGGGGGAAACCCCAGACCCAGCGCTCATGGACAAACTTCTCAGGGAGCAGAAGATTGTTCCAGATCTGCAGGGAGCCGTGGTGCTTAGCACCGATGGGCAAAACGCCGGGCTCTACCTGGGGCCTGAGCAGCAGATTACACTGACTTGGCAGGGCCTCTCCTGGGCCCGGCAGTTCAAGGACCCGGATCACCAGGGCCCTGAACCCAAAACCGCCGCCGATATTCTCCAAGCGGGAGATCTGATCAGAATCCACCGCGAAACACCAAAAGAGGGCGAACCCTACTGGCGCCTGGCGCAGATCCCCAAGGCAGCCGGAGCGCTGGTCTCGGTCGATCCTGACAACGGTGCCATTCTTGCGCTGGTCGGTGGCTACGACTTCTACCTCAGCAAGTTCAACCGCATCACCCAGGCCAAGCGTCAACCCGGCTCCGGCTTCAAGGCCTTCATCTACTCCGCCGCCCTGGAAGCCGGATACACGCCCGCCAGCCTGATCAACGACGCACCGGTGGTATTCGATGACCCGGCGCTGGAGGCATCCTGGCGTCCTGAGAACTACAGCGGCAAATTTTTCGGTCCCACCCGTCTGCGCTACGCCCTGACAAAATCCCGTAACCTGGTCTCCATTCGCCTCCTGCGGGCGATGGGCATCAAGCCAACCCTGGAGTATGTCACCCGTTTCGGTTTCGACAAGGGTAAACTGCCCCGCGATCTCTCACTGGCACTTGGCAGCGGCGCAATCGCCCCGCTACAGATGGCGGAGGGTTATTCAGTGCTGGCCAATGGTGGCTACCACATCGAGCCCTTCTTCATCGTTCGTATCGACGACGACCACCGCGAGACCATCTTTCAGGCCAACCCGCTGCAGGTTTGCGAAGAGCCGCCACCCTCCGCTGCGCCGGAAGAACCCACTGAAACAGCTGAAGTGGCTGCAGAGCCAACCGTCGAAGCGGAGATCCGCTGCGCAGAGCAAGTCATCACGCCACAAAACCACTACCTGATGAGCTCCATGATGCGCGACGTGGTCCAGCGTGGCACCGCCCGCAAGGCCCGCGCGCTCGGCCGCAAGGACATCGCGGGTAAAACCGGCACCACCAACGATCAGCGTGACGCCTGGTTCAACGGCTTCAACCGCAACCTGGTAGCCATCGCCTGGGTCGGATTCGATGATTTTCAGCCTCTTGGCAGAGGCGAAGTCGGGGGACGCGCCGCCCTGCCCGCCTGGATCCATTTCATGCGCACCGGACTGGAGGACACTGAAGAAGTGCCTCTGGAGATGCCTGAGGGCATGGTGACCATGCGCATCGACGAAAAGACCGGCAAGCCGGTGAACGCCGGTCACAAGGGTGCAATCTTTGAGGTCTTTCGCGAGAAATACGCCCCTGAGATCCCCAAGCAGGAGAACGGGGCATCCAGCCTTCCGGAAACGGAGAATCTGGATGCCCCCGCCCCGGAAGAGGATCCTTTCTAAGGCATTTTGGCCAGCCACTCCCTTGTCATCTCGAACGCAGGGAGAGATCTCAGACAGCAGAGTCCTCAATATGCCACAAAGCATGACGAACAGGGTATCAACTTGATTCTCATCGGCGCCACCAACCGCAATAGACATGAAAGCAAATAACCGGGAATCCCAGCGCCGTATCGCCTACGAAGCGGCCCGTATCCTCACCGAACTGCGTTCAGGAGATTACAACTACGCCTGCCAAAAGGCAGCCGACCGGCTTGGCCTAGGCGACAGACGCCTGATGCCCAATCGAGATGAGATCGAAAGCGCCTTGCGGGAGCAACAGCGTCTGTTTCGTGGAGAGGATCAGGCGACAGCACTGCAACATCTGCGCAGTCTCGCTATGGAAGCCATGGGCGCACTTGCCAGCTTCAAACCACTGCTGGTCGGCCCGGTTTTTGACGGCACTGCCGATCGGAACAGCCCAATCCGCCTGCACCTCTTTGCCGACACCCCGGAAGAGGTGATCTTTGCCCTCTCGGACCTGCACATCCCCTGGGATGAGAGCCAATGGAGAATGAAGTTTGGCGATGGCTCTAAGCAGACGATACCCGGTTTTCGTTTCCAGGCGGATGGAACCACCATCGAACTGGTGGTACTGCCGACCAAAGGACGCTTCAGCAAGCCTCTGGACCCCATCGACAACAGGGCAACCAAAGGGGCAACTCTGTCACAGCTGAAACAGCTCGACAGCCACGTTTCTCCCGTCTAGCCCCTTATCGCATGGAGGGCCGGAGTCAAATTTTACTTCGGCTCCGGCACGCCCCTAAACACGATCTTACGCCGCCTGCTTCTCCTCCATCGACTCGTGCATCATTACCGGCCCCAGTTCAGCAAAGGTAAAGAGACGGAATGCCCGTTCACCATTGTAGTCCAGCACCCTCAGATCATCGGTTTCGTGCAGATCATTGGCCACTACGGTGAAGTGACCACCGTAACGCGCCTTGGCCAGATCAAAAGGCACTTCATAGGCAAGAAACTTATCGATGCCTTTACTTGCGAGTTTTTCCAACATCTCAGGCTCTTCTATCGAGGTGTGAGAGGTGAGAATCATCAACGGACCGCTACCAGCCATTAACATAAAGACTTTCATGACAACCTCCTAAAAAGGTTCGACAAACCTCTCCGGTCTCGATGTAACGGCTGTGAGGAAACGAGACCGGGCAGGACATCGCTGTTATCAACGCCAACTCACTGGCTTTGGAGCAACCCCAAACCTCGGGGGTCTCCATCATCCCTACTTTAATTTTAGTTCATCTCCTGCAGGAAATTACCTTCCATGTAGGTTGGGTTAGCGCAGCGTAACCCAAAAAACACTCTGGCTGACGCCGCTCCTTGTCCGAGCATCTGTGCCAATAGCGAAACATCATATGCCCGGCAGATCACTCGATCCCGAAAGCCAGATATCCACCGCCCGCGCACACTGCCGCCCTTCGCGGATCGCCCACACCACTAAAGACTGTCCCCGGCGCACATCACCGCAGGCGAACACCCCCCTGACACTGGTCTGATAGTCCTGCTCATCCGCAGCCACGTTACCACGGTGATCGAATGCGACCCTTAAATACTCCAGCAGCCCCGCATGCACGGGATGGGCATACCCCATCGCCAGCAATACAAGTCCGGCCGACATCTGTTGCTGCTGATTTGGAAGCGGCTGCTTCGACCAACTGCCATCCGCCTGTTGAATCCACAACAGACGCTGCATCGATACACGGTTTATACCACCGCCACTCCCCTCAAAACTGCAGGTATCCCAACCCCAGATACGCTCCGCACCCTCTGCCTCTGTATCCGTTTCGCCCGCTTGCGGCACCGGTTGCGGCCAGTGCTCCAGCACATCCGCATCTTTTGAAGGGCGGTCATGGTACTGCACCTGAGTCACCACTTTCGCCCCCTGCCGAATTGCCGTACCCAGACAATCGCTGCCGGTATCTCCACCACCAATCACCACCACCGACTGGTCTCTGGCGTCAATCTCAGATGCCGGGGCTATTTCATCCCCCGCAACCCGCCGGTTCTGCTGTGAGAGAAAGTCGAGAGCATAGTGAATACCCCGCAACTCACGACCAGGAACAACCACCTCGCGAGGTTGAGCCGAACCACAAGCCAATACCATTGCATCCGACGACTGCTGCAGCTCCGGCACAGCCATCGAAACGCCAACATGGACCCCCGTGCGGAAAGAGACACCCTCGGCTTCGAGCTGTTGCAAACGACGATCCACGATCCGCTTGTCGAGCCGGAAATCGGGGATGCCGTAGCGCAACAGACCGCCGATGCGATCTGCCTTTTCAAAGACCGTCACCATGTAACCCGCACGCGCCAACTGCTGGGCACAGGCCAAGCCCGCAGGGCCTGAGCCGATGACCGACACCCGTTGATCCCGCTTATTTTCGCTGGGCTGCGGCTGCACCCAACCGGACGACCAGGCGCGCTCTGCAATCGCCAGCTCAATATTTTTTATCGTGACCGGGAATTGGGCGAGACTGAGGGTACAGGCGTTTTCACAGGGGGCGGGGCAGAGACGCCCGGTGATCTCAGGAAAGCTGTTGGTCGTATCCAACTGATCGTAGGCATGGCGCCAGTCCCGGCTCTCCACCAACGTGTTCCACTCGGGGATGATGTTATGCACCGGGCAGTAGTGGTGGCAGTAAGGTGTGCCGCAATCCATGCAACGGTTAGCCTGTCTTGCTGCCTGATTTTCAGGCATGACATCGACATATTCACCCCAGTGGCGAATACGGACCTTGGGTTGCTCTTTGGCCGCCTCCTCCCGCGGGCACCGCAGAAAACCATGGAGATCTTGCATGAATCTCTGACCAATGATGACCTAAGTAGAGTTTAGGTCATCTGGTCAGAGCCAGTTGGAAGGTCAGATTTATTGCTCGATTGTCATCTCGACCGTAAGGCGAGATCTCAAGCTACTGTGTTGGCAGCGAGTTACCAGACAGCAAAAAAACTGTGGTGCGTCCCCTATTGTTGTCTGTTGTTTTCGTATCCAAGCTATAGGTTATACTACTAAGTAGTATTTATTCTTACCACACCCCAGAGGCAACCCATGGCCACAGTCGAAAAACTCAGCATCGCCCTGACCCCAGAAATTGCCCAGGAAGTTCGTATGGCGGTCAAAAGTGGTGACTACGCTAGCAGTAGCGAAGTGATACGTTGACGTGGTCAAGGATTTTGTTACACCCAGTTAAGCCGCTTTTTTCTGCGCCATCATTTGCTGCTCAAAATCATTCGGACTCATATAATCCAGGTATGAATGCAGCCGCGTACTATTATAAAACATGGAAATATATTCCAATATGTCCTGCTGGGCTTCGTAACGTGTCTGGTAGCTTCTCCAATGCACCCGTTCCTGCTTGAGGCTGCCAAAGAAGCTTTCCACTACAGCATTATCCCAGCAGTCACCCTTCCTGCTCATACTGCCATTGATATCATGGGCTTTGAGTAACCGCCGAAAAGCCTTGCTGGCATATTGAGAACCACGATCTGAGTGGTGAATCAATCCGCCCTTCGGTCGACGTCGCCAGATCGCCATTTGCAATGCATCACAGACCAGCTTTGCCTTCATCCGGGAACTCATGCTCCAGCCGACCACTTTACGTGAATACAGGTCTATCACTACCGCCAGGTATAACCAGCCTTCCTGGGTCCATACATAAGTCACGTCCGCCGCATAGACATGATCGGGCTGGGCCACAGCAAACTCTCGCTTGAGCAGGTTGTTAAAAACCGACTGCTGGTGGTTACTGTTTGTCGTAACCTTATATTTCCTGCGCTGACGCGCCTGTACATTGGCTTCACGCATTAACTTCCTTGCCTTATTCCGACTCACCGGATAGCCCAGGACATTCAAGGCTTTTTTCATTCTGCGACTGCCATAAGTGTAGTCTGAACTCTTGGCGATATCCTCAACCCACTCCAGCATCTCCTGATGTATTCGGTCTGGCCTGTTACCCAAGCCCCTTTGATACTGGTAGTAACCATTACGACTCACACCCAAAACCTGACATTGCAAGCTGATTGGATAGGCATTCTTATGCTGGGTGATGAACGAATATTTCACTTCGTTTCTGCTGCAAAGAATACCGTTGCTTTTTTTAAGATTTCTTTCTCCATCTCAAGGCGTTTAACCTGAGCCTTGAGCTTCCTGATTTCTTCCTGTTCAGAACTCAACTTGCCATTGCCTCGAAATGCCTGCCCATCTTCTGCCTGATGTTCTTTCACCCAGCGCCCCAGCATTTGGGCATTGATGCCCAGACTGTTTGCTGCTTCCCTTCGAGTATATTCCTGCTCAAGAACCAGACTGACCGCGTCTAGCTTGAATTCCTTCGAATATTTCTTTCGTTCTTTCATTTTTCTACCTCAGTTAAGTCAATGATGCTTAACTGGGGTGTACCTGTCCATTGGACCACGTCAGTTGCTCAACGTCACTTCTAAGCTGAGTTTTTTCGGGAGTCGGAAGCATCCAGTCTTTCGGGTTGTTGTCATCATCCAGCTTTTGCAGGAGGCTCGTCAGACTGTCTATTGCATCCTCATAGTTTCCAGCACTGATCGCATTTGCTGCGGAATTAAGCTTATTGGAAAGTGCGTTTCGTCTTCCCTTCGCAGCGTTGTTGTTCTTTGCATCGATCACGCTGAGATCATACGCCAATGCGTCTGCGCTAATCATGCGTAGCCAATCTTCGGTGTACCCGCTGGTCACTCCGGGATCATTCGGAAGAGGGTCTACCGCGTCATCAACACCATCACTATCAGGGTTATTTGGGTTCGTACCCAAGCCATTGACTTCGTCCCCATCTGAGACGCCATCACCATCACTATCTGGATTCAACGGATCAGTTCCTGTAGCAGGATCAACTTCGGTACCGTCCAATAGACCGTCACCATCGGAGTCCGCATTGTTCGGATCAGTTCCTAGCAAGAGTTCCATGCCGTCTCCCAGGCCATCTCCATCAGCGTCATTAAAAGTGTTCGGATCTGGATCGGAGCCATCGGATAGACCGTCACCATCGGTATCCGGATTGAGCGGATCGGTACCCGCGCCCAACTCGTCCCCGTCATTTAGACCATCGTTATCTGAGTCCGCATTGTTAGGGTCGGTGCCGTAAATATTCGTTTCGTCATCATCTGAAATGCCATCTCCGTCTGTGTCGGTGATGATATTTGTTTGCAAAATCTGCATACCGGCGATTGTCGATGCCACACCGTAGAAGCCTCCAGGAACGGCATTTGCGGTAATGGTTATTATCCCGCTTCCATCCGATATAGCGCCACTAAGAACCCCGTAAGCTGCCATCGGGAACGGAGGTGCGCTTACAGCCCCAGCAGGCTTGACCTGTGCTATTAATCCCGGTTGCGCCGAAATTGTGAAATCCGCCCAATAAAAGCCGTCGTAGAATGCAATATCATAGGTTGAGTTTGCGGCGAGTCCGGAAATCGTAATCGTTTCCTGCAGATTAAAGGTGTAAATCCAATCAATAAGCAGAGGGTTCGGCTGTGAGCCGTTGGCAAAACTGGCCCCATGCGTCGTGGTAACTGAAATCCCGCTAGATCCCGATCCGTCTGCATAGAGCAGGTTGGTGCCACCACTGCCAGAAGGGCCGGCCGGGTTCCATAAAGTATCTGAGCCGCTGCCCAACACCCCCAATCCAGTGTAGGTGCTACCTCCAGACTGGAAGTCAATATTCACAATCGGCCCAGCGGCATATGCCGCCGAGACTCCGCCCACCATCACAGCAAGCCCCAACATGAGCCCGCAAAAGTTATTTTTTTGTTTTCATCGTTTTTCTCCTTATCGTTATCGTGACCGGTGTGCTTCTCATCGCGAGGCACACTATGAATGCTAGGCGTTCCCCACAGGCACCTCGTACTCGTTTCTCCCGTTGACTCTCTCTGGTTACGTAAAGTCAAAGCAAGTTGCAGGCCAAAGATGACATGATGGGTAATAACCTGGATAACGTTCTAATTTCGTTTGGTTTCTATCGGGAAGAGAAGCTCAGGGAGGCTGGTCGATGCGGGGGCGCAACCCACCCTATGGGGTGGATCCCACGCTATGGGGTGGTGGGTTTGCCGGAGTCTTACACCTGGCTCAGGGTTTTGGCGGGCGGTGAATACCGTGTTTTTGCATGCGTTTTCGTAGGGTACTGGGAGGGACACCCAAGGCCTTGGCGGCCCCGCTTTCCCCCTCGATCTTCCAGTGGGTCACTTCGAGCGCCCTGACGATGCAGCAGGCTTCGGACTCGGCGAGGGTCCGGGGACAGGGGGACACCTCGGGTACACCCAGCGTGTCCATCAGGCGAAGACGGGGACCTTGGGTGTTGATCACCGCCCGTTCGATCACGTTCTGCAGCTCGCGGACGTTGCCGGGCCAGGGGTAGCGTTGCAGGGCCTCCATCGCTCTGGTCGGTACGGTGTCAATGGATTTGCCCGATTTGTGGGCAAGCTTCTCGACAAAGGCGCCCACCAGCAGGGGGATGTCCTCCCGACGCTCCCTGAGTGGCGGCACGGTGATCGGAAACACCTGCAACCGGTAGTAGAGATCTTTCCGAAACCGGCCGCTGCGAACCTCTTCCTCCAGCTCTCGATTGGTCGCGGTGATGACCCGGACGTTCACCGGGATCGTCCGTGAACTGCCCAGCCGCTCGAACTCACCGTCCTGGAGCACCCGCAGCAGCTTGCTCTGGAGTTCCAGTGGCAGCTCGCCGATCTCGTCCAGAAACAGGGTTCCGCCGTCGGCCACTTCGAACCGCCCCGCCCGTTTGGCTTCGGCCCCGGTAAAAGCGCCTTTTTCGTGACCAAAGAGTTCGCTTTCGATCAGGTTCGCCGGCAAGGACGCGCAGTTCACTTTGACCAGGGGCCGGGCTTTGCGGGGACTCCACTGGTGAATGGCCCGGGCGACAAGCTCCTTGCCTACCCCGGTCTCACCGAGCAGCAGGACGGTCGTGTCGGAGGAGGCGACTTGCTCCGCCCGGAAGAGGACGGACTTGAGGACCTCACTTTGGCCGATGATCCCGTCGACGTTGTGCTCTCCCTTGACCTCTTCACGCAGATAGACGTTTTCCACCTGGAGTTGCTGCTGGAGCGTCTGGATCTCCAAAAACGCCTTCTGCAGCGACTCGTCGGCCTGCTTGCGGCTTAGTGCATTGGAAAATATCTCCCCTACCAGCCGCAATTGTTGAACCACCCCGTCGGCCCAGGGGCGCTCTGTGCGAAAGGAAGCAAAGGTGACCGCTCCGATAACGGAACCGGCCACCGCCAGCGGGATTGCCACCGCCGACTTGGGGCCGTACTTTCGTAGATACTCTTGGTCACGCGTTGCTTCGGCGGGCAGATCGTCACTTTTCGAAAACAGGATCATTTCGCCGAGGAGCATCTTCTCGGCAGCCCAGGGCAATTGGTTAGTCGCAACCCATGCCGGGGCTGGCTCGCACCCCGGGGCCGTCCACGTGTGGGTGGCGCGAAAGTGGGTTCTGCCTTCCGAGAACTCGAACAGGGCGCTTTGATCCACCTGCAAAGAGTCTGCGATGCATTTCAGCCCCTGCTCGATCTGTAGGTCCACCTCACCGGGCGGCAGATTCAGGAACCGAGTCGAGAGTTGAGAGAGCAGGGTTTCGAACCGAAGCTGCTCTTCAACTGCCGCTTCGGCCTGCTCCAGTTCTATGAGCTTCTTTCTCAAACGCTGGTTTGACGCTCTCAGCTCGACCACACACTCCATCCCCCTGAGTTCGAGCTCTTCGTTTTGCTGTCGCAGCTCCTCTTCGGCAGCATGCAATTTCTGGTGGGAGGTCAGCAAGGCCTTGAGGGTCTCGGTGGGTATCGCTTCCCCATTGCGTATTCCGGTGAAGATGAACACCGATTCCGGACGAACGTGAACACCTGATTTCTCAACGCATCACGAGTGTGGATTATTAGCTCAAGTGTTCATCATCAGTCAACAGGCCCATGCGTTTTCGCATCGACTCCCCCTTGAGCACAAGGCGATGGGCGTTATGCATTAAACGGTCGAGGATGGCATCAGCCAGCGTGTTATCGCCGATGCTGGCATACCACTGGTCGGTGGGTAGCTGACTGATCACCAATATGGAGGTAGTACCGTGACGATCATCCATAATTTCCATCAGATCGTTGCGGTGAGCCGGCTTCAACGGTTCCAGCCCCCAGTCATCGATGACCAGTAACTGGAGCTTGGCCAGCTGCTTGAGCTGTTTGTGGTAAGTGCCATCGGCCTTGGCCTGGGTCAGTTCCAGCAATAGCCGTGAGAGGCGGTAGTAGCGGACACTGTAACCATGTAAACAGGCATTGTGGCCCAGCGCACAGGCAAGGTAGGTCTTGCCGCTACCGCAGGGGCCGGTGATCAGCAGATTCTGGGCACGATTGATCCAGTCACTCTGTGCCAGTTGGGCGATCTGTGATCGAGTGATATTGCGTGGATGCTGATAGTCGATCTCCTGCACACTGGCCCTGAGCTTGAAGCGGGCCTGGCGGATGAGTCGTTCCTGTTTACGCTGGTCACGTGTCAGACTCTCCTGTTCAAGCAGCAGATCGAGTCGTTCAATAAAAGGCAGTCCCTCATAGGTGCCGACCTGTTCCAACTGGATTTGCAGGGCGTGGGCCATACCGCCGAGTTTGAGTTGACGCAGTTGCGTGAGTGTTTGTGTCGTCATTGCTGTTTTCTCTGGATTAATGGAAGTTGTGGGGGCCACGGATGTTTTCGTGGTCCTGGGGTAACTCAACCTGCAGGTCGAGCTGTTCTGGGAGTTTGTCGCGGTTGCTTTGCAGAATGGATTTGACCTGCTTGAGTCGTAGCAACCCTTCGCGGTTAGCGATGTTGCAAGCCGCGTTGAGCCGTTGGGCCGGGTAGTCCCGGCTGAGGTTGAGCAGGCCAAGGCAGACTCGGTAGGCCTGCTCAGGATGTGCCTTGGTGGTGAGCTGGGTATCCACCCAGACAAGCACCGCAGGACCCACATCTTTGGCCCAGTTCTTCAGACGTCCCGGTGTCCACTGCTGATGCTTCTGATGGCGCTTGGGCATGTGGCTTGCCTCGGTGGTTGTGCCGGGGCGATGTTTGCGTGGATGAGCAGCCACCTGGCGCTGTCGGAAGTAGAGCGTGACCAGGGTATCGCTGGCGTGCAGTTCCAGCGTCTCGCCGACATACTGATGGGGAACCGAGTAGTGGTGCTGATGATGCTGTACGTGATAGTCGATATTGACCTTTACCGACTTGATCTCGACATACCGATAGGGGTGTGCCGGCAACGGTTTCAATGCCGGTTTGTCGAGCTGTTCGAAGGCGTGTAGACGGTTACCCGGCAACTGCTTGAATGGCTTCTGATTCAGATCATCAAGCAGGGCGCGAATGCATTGATTCACCTCCGCCAGTGAGAAGAAACTATGGCGACGCAGGCGGGCCAGTATCCAACGCTCGACGATCTGAACGCCTACCTCTGCCTTGGACTTGTCTTTGGGTTTGTAGGGTCGTGCCGGCACCACAGCCACTTGGTAGTGTTCGGCCAGCTGCTGGTAACTCGCATTGAGATCCGGATCATAGCGACACGCTTTACTGACACCACTGCGAAGATTGTCCGGGATGACCATTTCACTACAGCCACCGAAGAATTCAAACATCCTTACATGACTGCCCAGCCAGTCGGGCAATGACTGTGTGAGTGTCGCCTCGGCATAGGTGTAATTGGAGGCGCCAAGTACACCGACAAATACCTGTGCATCGCGGCTCTCACCGGTGCAGGCATTGATGATCGGTACGGTCGGCCCACAGTAGTCGACAAAGTACTTCTCACCGGCTTTATGGGTCTGTCGCATAGAACGTTTTTGCTGACTACGCCAGTGACGGTAGCGGTCACAGAATTGTGAGTAGCTATAGCAACGGTTGGGGTACTGCCCTGTGTATTCCTCCCACAGCAGTTGCTTGGTCATACCTTTGCGTTTGAGCTCCTGGTGAACGACCGACCAGTCAGGCACCTGGAAGCGGGTGGATTTGCGGGTGTCGGCACCGGGGTAGAAAAGCTGAGCTAACCGAGTGTCATCCAGCTCATCGGACAGTGGCCAGGACAACTCCAACTCACCGGCTTTAACCAGTAGCTTCTGAATGGCGCCGACGCTGACCTTGGTGCTGTCTTTGATTTGCCGGATGGAGAGTCCAGCAGCGAATCGTAGTCGAAGAATATCGCGGATTTTGCGCATTGTGATCCTCTGTGCAGCCATGGTCTCTTCCCGAAAAGTGAGAGACCATAACAAAGAGATGAAAAAACAATGCGTTGGGAGGTATTCCGGAGCAACGTGAACAGTGATTCCGGGATGGTGAACACCGATTCCGGAAAATCCGTAAAAGTGTTCACGTTGAAACCAGAATCAGCGTTCATGTTCCGCCGGAATAGGTGTTCATGATGGGCCGGAATATGCACCCATTCACCCGCCGCCCACTGGGGGCTTGTCGCAGGCTTTCTACCCACTTGTGAAGCACCTTGATGTTGAGGGTTGATGAATCCGTACCCATTGTTTTTCTCACAGTGCAAAAATTCTGATTATCACATCTCAGCCCGACCCGATGTCGACATGCTATCTACATCGACAATGCAGGGGGGGGGTTCTGCACTCCCTTGCTTTCGCCCTCGGAGGAGATCCTCTCAACATCGATAGCCTGTGACCCCACTAAATTCAGGCTGAGTAGTTACTTAGCAAATCGATTAAAACGGCACAGACTAATCATTATTGTATTTATTGAGCCCTTTTTGCTTATATTTCAGCAGTATGCGCCTGCTTGAGATATAGGGTTAATACCTTAAATTATTTCACTTAGGGGTGTATTTGCAGATAGATCTAGAAGTTTTCACGGATAGATTTTTTGGTAAGGCACGAGATTATTTATTTTTGTCGTCGCGGCTTGCTGAAACGGTCGACAAACCGCGCTTACATGGTAAAGCGTACCGCAATCCATGCAGCGGTTAGCCTGTCTTGCCGCCTGATTTTCAGGCATGACATCGACATATTCACCCCAGTGGCGAATACGAACCTTGGGAAGTTCTTTGGCCGCCGCCTCCCGCGGGAGGCGGCAGAAAACCATGGAGATCTTGCATGAATCTCTGAGCGATGATGACCTAATGTAGAGTTTAGGTCATCTGGTCAGCGTCAGTTGGAAAGTCTGGTTTATCGAAAAAACTGTGGTGCGTCCTATTTTATACATTCAGACCACGCTGAAGAGCATCATCCGTGTTTCTGTAAATGGCTGTGCAGAGCCGGGTAACGTTCCTGTAACCCTGGCGCCAGCAATGGATCCTGGTCAGCTGGCAATGCCCCGCTGGCATAGTCGAAGTCATCCGAACCCAGCTGTTCGGCCAGCAACGGGAAGGCCTTCTCCTCTTCAAACGTCATGTGGCTGCGCTGATGGTCCAGGTAGTCTCGACCCAGCTTCTCCACTTCTTCAATCGAGAGACCATCCGGTTTACCCAACTGCTCAATGGCCAGCCTGAATTCACGCGTCATGTTCATAATCGCCTGGTGATGAACCAGCAATTGCTCCAGCGCCTCGCGCCCATCGTCTGTTCGCGCCAGGTTAATCTGGTAGAGGTGATCTTCAATCGGGTGATGAATGGTGTCGGAGTAGTCTCGCATGTAGTTCGCCACCTCCGTGATCAAATCGACCGAGGTCATGCCTCCCTGTTTCAGACGATCCAGTTCGGCTTCGAAAATATCCATCAATTTGAAAAAATGGACGTGGTCGCGGTAGAGCTTAAGTAGGGTTTCATGCATGACTACACCTGGTCGCAGCTTCTGTTTATCCGCAGTTTGCCCAATCACGCCCCAAAGTTCCAGTGGCAAATTTACCTAGACTTTTTATGGTTATTATCCAGCCCGTTTCTGAATAGGAGTCAGACCGCGATTTACTGACAATTGATCATAAGAAATCGCATGAGAAAGCGTGGTCTGTCCCCTATTATTCCCGTTGGAGGGATTGAGCTGGTGCGCGTGATGCATGGTATGCGAACGTAGGGTGCGCCGTGCGCACCATGATGGCTGTAACTGCTTATTCAGGTGCGCACAGCGCACCCTACCAAGTGCTCATGCAAAAAAGGGGACAGATCAAATAGTGGACAAAATCTTTCCCTTTCCCACACTATTCAAACCAGCCGAATCGAGCTTGGGGTCAGAGTAAAACTCAAAACTCCGAAGAGTATTGTTACTCTGACCCCAAACTCCTTTGAAAATCGGTTGGAAATTAGCGTGGCCACTTTTTTCTAAGATACGGATTCAGGAACAAGCCAATTATATCCCGTCCCAATGACTTGCTCCAGCACAACTGTTAGGAGAATCTTCACCAGCGCTTATGTTTATAGGAGTTTGTAGAAACTTCCCCCAATCTCTAGAATCAAATGATTCGAATATATTTAGTGACTCCAAACTATTCGCAATCGCTGTAGGTTTGTAAAGGCCAAAGTGTAGATGGCTAGGCATCTGATCCTTAGGATCCAAGTGATCATCAAGTGGTGTATTATTAGATACAGTGCCAAGGTATCTAGTAGCATCTCTATCAATGCTAGGCAATCCTCCTCCTTCTGTGTTACCTGTGTCTCTTACTTCCTCCAATTTTCCAAGTAAAACAGCATCAATCTCTAGATGCATATATCCAGTGTACCATTCACGTAGCCGTTTCCCAGACTCTAGTCGAATTGGGGTCATATGTTTTATGAGGATATATCCAAAGTCCTTATCGAAATCTACTATTATGCCCGGTGCAACTGCATACACGGCCTCACCACGATCATCGTTTGTGGCACCGTAGTTCAAATCAAGCGCGCAGCTTTCATCCAGAACATAGTCGCCAAAATAATCAAACGGGGTATGATTATCAACAGTGATTCCAGTCACATGATATTCACTTCCATATGTTGGACGCCAACCGCCGTCATTCTCTGGTAGCGGGGAAAAAACAAGCCCGTCACCGCGAGCCGTTAGAGCAAGCATTTGTGGGCTAATCTCTTTTTCTGCACTATATACTATTCCTTGTTGAATTCTGAGATAGAAATTCTGTGACCGGTCACCAGCAAACGGCGTTGAACTCCATATCCCGTCAGAAACACCGGCATTGGAAGCAGATGGAAACAGCGTAGGATTAATAGCACTTCCTTCTGAGTCAAACCAAGCTATAGACATAAGTTCAAAAATGTTTGGAATCTTCCAATCATTATGCTCGTCTTCTCTTGCTGTGTTCGATTCAGCAATTAGTGCATCTGCATCTCCGTAGGTTAGTAATGAAGGCAGGCCTTCGCAAATTCCATTTCTCCAAATAGTTCCAATCGCGCATCGCTTCCACACTCTGCCGGTGTCGAAATCTAGTATTTCTCCCTTTGTTCTGTCAAAGCATAAGCGTGTTGTATGTTCTAAGTGAGGCTGTCGACAATCCGGGGCTCCTGTCGCTCTTGGAAAAGACCCCAAGCCAATAGGCGTGTCTATGTCTTTTTCATTCGCGACGGCACGTATATGAACTTTACCGAACAGATTATGTGTTGTTAACAAGCTAGCAGAGTTGGTATTAATCACACCGCCACCAAAACTGACTGTATATATATCTGGGCCATTGCCGCCCTGTGCCGCTACTGCAATTTCACTTGTCCAGTAATGATACGTACCATCTGTATCAGGAAAGAAAGCAGAATCGATATCATTGACTGTGGATTGCAGACTCTTCAAAGAAGTCAGCTCATGCGTTGTAGGAAGTCGCCAGTTTGATTTTCCGCAGTGCTGGATTGCATTTAGATATTGTATGTACTCAGTTGTTGATCCGCACTCTATGCCGCTGCTCAAGCAATCCGCTTTTATAGAATCCATATTTGCTGCGACATATGCATCCATGTCTTGCTCATCCCAGATGTAAGCATTAGCCTTTCCACGTATTCCGCTGCTGCTTTTTACCTCCCAGATGAGATTTGTAGCGCTATCAGAAACGCAGCCCGGCGATATTGAGTCGTATTCCTTAGCTGCTTTTGCAGCAGCAGGCCCACCAGGATAGTTATCATAAGCGTCAATTCCGTGTTTTGAGTCATGACTAACGTAGTGACAACTCTCTTCTTCTGAATAACACGTCGTTACTCCAGTATCATTAATTACGCCAATGCTAGAAACATTTGGCTTTTTCAATGTAACATCTGTGAGATTAGACTCCTCTTCGGGAGTTGGACCCGAGCCAAGAATCAACCAAACACCTGCTATTAATACAAGGTAGTGATATAACCTTGGTATAACATAATCGTTCATTTTTCTATATCCTTATTTTTTATTACTGACTCAAACCAATACATAGTCAGAAGTGCAACCACACCACCGACACAAACCGCAATTATGTCCAGCCAATCGAAAGTACCGTTGGCCAAATATGATGAAATGCCGAACAGATCAGGAATCTTCTCAATGAAATTCGTTGGAATTGCTTGCCCTACTTCAAAAATGGCATTGATCAACAGCCATAGCATGATTGCGTAATACTTAGATTTAAACGCAAGTGCAGACCAAGTGAATAGTGACAACGCATAGATGTGGATGAATGAGGGAATCCAGCCATTTTCAATAAACCATGAAATTATTGAGACATACTCAGGGCCAACAGCAACATGGATACCAACTGAATTTCGCACCAGAAGATAGTATGCGAAGCCCAATATGAGGAGTGTTACCGCAAATAAATTGATCTCCTTTCTTTGACTTTCCATTTTGTCCCCTTGTTCCTGTGCAGGCGACATGCTTTCAAGACGGCGTTGTTTGCGTTGCCCAGCTCCTGAATAGGACTTAACATCGTCAAAGTGGCTGCAAAAAGAGCCCCGTCCCTTGTCCTGCGAATCCTGTGCGTTGGTTTTGCTTGGTATTGTTTACAATTCAACAGGAATTAAAGGCAACAATCAGGCCAGCATTACAAACCCTTACTACAACAATGGGTTACATACCCCAGCTTAATGTTCGGGTATTTTCTTACGTAAAAAGTGTAAATATTGTCGACATCACAGGCTGCCGCATAGGTAATAAAACTCCTGGAGCGTCGTGCTGTATTCATAATTATTGTTGAAATTTCCGAGAAAACAGCACCCTATGTCTACTCCACAGTTCTTTAGTCCATTTGCGATACTGTAAAGATTTTCGACAGGCCTAACTTTGGCGGCCAAACCAATATCTTTATAACCCGTCGATTTAATAAGCTAAACATCAAGTAAGACCCGTGTAGAAATGGCTCTCAAAAGACAGGTGTTCTGGCCGTCTTGCTACACATCCCAGGCTCACCTTCAATTGCTATCAATGATTGCACCGCCCTCTTCGCGCCGCTATCATTACTTTATCCGCATCAGATGGAGCAGGCTAATGGCGAGTCTCGTGGTGAGAAACCTGGATCAAGGCGTCGTGGACGCACTTAAACAGCGAGCCGCACGGCACGGCCGTAGCGCCGAAGCCGAACATCGCGCATTGCTCGAAGAGTTATTATTAATACAAAAGGGGAAGAGCTTTGCAGAAGCTGTCGCTACGATGCCCGACGTGGGACTGGATGAGGATTTTGAACGGGTAGAGGACGGGAACTGCAACAAGCATGTATTTAGTTGACACCAATGTCATCAGCGAGGCGCGTAAAAAAACAAAAGCCAACAGCGGAGTACAGGCGTTCTTCAGGCAGGCCACCGAAGACGAATCACGGATATTCATATCGGTTGTCACCGTCGGCGAATTGCGACGCGGCGTTGAATTAATCAGACACAGAAGCGATTCGCTGCAGGCAACTCAATTGGAGAACTGGCTTGATCTCTTGCTGAATGATTACCAGGATCACATTCTCGATATCAATCCGGATATCGCGCAACTTTGGGGTCGGCTCCGAGTACCTCATCCTGGAAAGGCACTGGACAAGCTCATTGCCGCAACCGCTCTAATCCATGATCTAACAGTCGTTACACGCAATCACAAGGATTTTAAAATAACGGGAGTTCGACTGTTGAATCCGTTCTGCTCGTAAATTAAACATCTTAATTTTCGGAGTTAGCGGTAATGGTTGGCATTGTGCGTGGCTTCCCTAAAGGTGACGAACGTAGGGTGCGCCGTGCGCACCTGATTGCTGTAACTGCTTATTCAGGTGCGCACGGCACACCCTACCAGGCGCTTATGCAGAAAAAGGTACAGATCAAATATTGGACAACATCTTTCCCTTTTCCCACACCAATTAAACCAGCCGAATAAAATAGGCGCGGCGAAGCTCCACCAGCTTCTCTTCAAATTCGCTGATATCGTCTTCGACAAGTTCCAGGATCATCTGCTTGGATTGCAGCTCTTCAATCAACCGTGCCTTCTGCGACAACATGGCTTTGAGCACTCTCTTTTTGCGCAGGCTGTCGAAGGCGATGACAGCTCGGTCTTTCTGCACCACCATTTCATCTTTCTGTACAGCAATCCGCTGCTCAAGCCCTGCCAGCTCGCACTCTGTCTTATCGATCATCTCTTTGTAATCCCGATTGATCTGAAAAAGATTGTCGACTCCCTGCTCCGTCCACTCCTGGATCTCCATAAATGCCTTTTGGTTCGACAAGGCGAGCGTATTGATGGATTCCGGCAGTAACAGCAGGTGTTCATAGACCATCATCCAGCTGCCCTTTCTGTTTCTGAAAAGCTGACTCATGTAGTAGAGCAACTGCCCCACCACCTCTCTGTAGTCGAAGGCCGGATACTCCTGGCTAATCGCTTCGATTACGTCCGCATAGTCGACAGAGGTGATAATGAAGGGGCACTTCATCTCTTCCGCCAGTCCCTTGGCGTAGATGCCGGTCAAGTGGCTGATGATATTCCGGTAGTCTTTGGCAGAGACGCCAGCCCTTCCAGAGCGGATAATCTGTGAAACTTCCAGCAGCATCTCCTGGATCTGACTGACATCGATACTCCTGCTGCCCTGCTCCGACAGCGCCGCATCGAGATAGTCGATGTAGTCATCCAGCAGTTCGCGGAGGCGATGAGGATCAGCGCCTTTCCCGTCCCGGGAACAGAGACTCATCAGCTCGACACGTAGATCCCGGATATCCGGACGCGTTTTCGCTATCGAGCGTCCATTGAGATTGTGTAACTTAGCCATGACCCTTCCAGTGCCAATAATCTGCTTTTCTTGATTAGGGTGGCGGCCACAGACGCCTAATCTGGAGGCGTGAAGAGGAAAAACATGAACTGGGTTCGTAAGTTACATCGGATGAGGGTTTGCTTCTGCCGATTTCCGCCCACACACCTGGGCGGAGCCTACAAAAAGGTCAGACGATGCTGTTTGGCGATGGCTCTAATGGTTGCCTTTTCCACCCCGGCAGCGCTGGCAAATTCCGGCCACCGACTCACGGCCTCAACAACCTCATCGACCCTCTCCGGAATGTTCGGCAGGCTGATCGACTCGCCCACTGCGAGTAGATCGGCCATGGAGAAACCATCCCGCTTGCCGTTGATCGTCATCTGGTGCTGATGGGTCCATCTGCCCGCTGGATTGTGGGCGTAGGTTACATCGAAGGCCGGGGAGAGGCGCCAGAGACCCGCTTCCCCCATAAGAAAGGCGATGTTTTTGGTGTGGTCGTCCTGATTCCGCGCCACCACGTTGAACAGCATGCGGCGAAACTGCTGCGCAGCCTCGGCTTTAGACAGCCTGAGCCGACGCATCACCGCGAAGGCCTGCTCGTAGCCATACTCCCCCGGCAGATTGAAATCGTAGTGACCCACACCGCACAGCGACTGCATATGCAGTTTTTTGCCCTGCAACCGATCGAAGCGGCGAGTAAGGAAGTGCGCCCTGCCCCCCTCTTCCAGGAGCCGACACTCGGTCATCCTGACGCCTGCAGCTTTCGCCATCAGATAGTAGGCATATTCGATGCGCCCGTAACCCTTTGGTTTGCCGAGTTCCAGATCATCGACTCCATCGAACTTCAACAGCCAGTAGTCGTAACCCGCAGGCGCCTCGACCTGCCCGGAGCGCACCTTGCCCGCCCCATTCATGGCGATTACCGCCTTCGGCCGGGCGCCACCCGCGGAGGTACCGACCCGCAAAATGTCGAGAATCCCCTCCTCCCCTTCGCGGCCAACACCATTCAGCTCCACATCCAGCAGCCCCCGCTCTGTGGTGATCTGCTGCGCCAAGATGACCAGCTCGGCAATTTCAACCGGCACCGATGTTTCCGTCTGCCGGGTGACCGGCGGCAGAAATTCCAATGCCCCCATACCGCGCCGACCTGTGTAACAGAGGCGCTCCACCGGCGAGAAACTCTTTTCATCCCGTCCATTGCGCGCCAGCCAGGTGTCGATAATCCGGTTACCGAACTTGTCCGGCAATGCATCTGCCAGCAGGCCGGGCAGACCCCTGAAGGTCTCACGATTCAGGGCGGGAAATGTGTAGATGCCATCCCCCTCTCGCGCCTCCTGCAGCCCCATGTGGACCGGCGAAAGGTCAAGCCCGAGGTTGAGAAAATCCCGGTCGAATTCAAAAACCGCATGTTCCTGCGCTTCTCGCCAGGAGACGGCCCCCACCCGGTGGCCCCAGAGCATCACCAGCGCAGTGTCGACCTTCGCTACCATTCGACTTCCTTATCATCCGGCCTGCCGCGACTGCCGGTGGCGCGCTGGCGTTTATGCCCACCCATTTCAAGCAGTTGCAGCGGGCTGATACCCGGGTCGGGAATAAAGTCACCGATACTCTCCAGCGCCCCCAACTCCCGCAGCACGGCAACAAGAGTGCTGAGCTTCGCCTTGCCAGCCTCCAGGGCCTTGATGGTGGAGAGGGAGAGCAGGGTCCGGTCTGCAAGCTGTTGTTGAGTGAGATTTTTTCTCAGCCGCAACTCGCGAAAACGTTTTCCAAGCTCGGCCAGAACAACTTTGTCGGTCAGCGAATAATAATCCATAACAGTCTTAATATAAGTTCTTATTTATAAATGATGCCGTTAATGGTCTGCTTATAAACTATAAATAGGAAATAATACGCGGAAAGTCAACCTCTTAATATAAAGATAGCTAAATAATCCATTAACAGTATATAAATTTGTTAGAAGCTTATTTCTAAACTGTTATATGATTAATTGCAGGATCGGCGCCTACACAATGCCCAGGGTTTTCATGTAGAGCCAAAGTTAGATAATCTGACTAAGTAGAACCAAGCCATTCCCTGAACCAGCCAAACTACCGGTAAAGACCATGCCAGCAACAATTCCCCCTATAAAAATAACCTTCGGCCTGCTACTTCTCCTTTTTGTCAGCGGCAATGCCGCCGCACTGGAAGTCAACATCACCAACACAGTCGACCAGTTTCAGGTGCACCACGGCGAACATGACATCTCCATCCTGCGCAACCAGGACACCGACGCTGTGATTGAATTCAACTTCGCCCGCACCTCCAGGCCCTGCCCCCCTTTCTGCGCCCAACCCATGCAGCTGGAAAAGAGTGTGGAGACCATCGGCGAGGTCGAGCTGGTGGCATTTATGCAGGGGCCGTTGGCCGATGGCTCTGGCCTGCTGATCGATGCTAGGACGGAGGAGTGGCATGAACGCGGCACCATTCCCGGCTCCATCAACATCCCTTTCAACCAACTGAATCCGGAACAGGGCGCTGACGAGCTGACCCTGGAAGAGGCCCTCGCCCGCCTGGGTGTGCGTGAAACAGAAAAAGGGCGGGATTTCTCAGCGGCAAAACAGCTCGCACTCTGGTGTAACGGCCCCTGGTGCGGTCAGTCGCCGAGCGCCATCAAGGGACTGCTGAGCGTTGGTTATCCCGCAGGCAAGATCAAATACTATCGGGGCGGCATGCAGCTTTGGCGAATCTTCGGCCTGCCTGTAGTCTCGCCGGATGGCAAATTGGTCGACGATTGATATTTATACCGCAGAACGTAGGGTGCGCTGCGCGCACCCTACCAGAAGTTACGGTGAGTGCGCCGCTCCTACAATCAACGCTCATCCAGCGGCACATACTGCCGCCGTTGATAGCCGTTATAGAGCTGCCGGGGCCGGCCGATCCGCTGTTGCGGGTCGTCCATCATCTCCAACCAGTGAGCCACCCAACCCACGGTGCGGGCAATGGAGAACATCACGGTGAACATATTGTTGGGAATGCCCAAGGCCCTGTAGATGATGCCGGAGTAGAAGTCGATGTTGGGGTAGAGTTTGCGTTCGATAAAATAGTCGTCACTGAGCGCAATCTCCTCAAGACGCATCGCCAGCTCGAACATTGGATTATTCTGATCCGCAAGGGCCTGCAGGCACTCATGACTGACCTTGCGGGTGAGGGTCGCCCGCGGATCGCGGTTTTTATAGACCCGATGACCAAAACCCATGAGGCGGAACTTGTCGTTCTTGTCCTTGGCGCGGGCGATATATTTGTCGATATTCGAGACATCGCCGATCTCCGTGAGCATATCCAGCACCGCCTCATTAGCCCCGCCGTGGGCCGGTCCCCAGAGCGATGCGATACCCGCCGCGATACAGGCAAAAGGATTGGCCTGGGAACTGCCGGCCAGACGCACCGTGGAGGTACTGGCATTCTGCTCATGATCGGCATGCAGGATAAAAAGCAGATTCAACGCCTTCACCGCCACAGGATCCGGTTCATAATCCTCACAGGGGGTGGCATACATCATGTGCAGCATGTTCTCGCAGTAGGAGAGGCTATTCCGTGGATACATGATCGGTTCACCGATACTGTGCTTGTAGCTGGCAGCAGCGATAGTGGGCATCTTGGAGATCAGCCGATGGGCGGAGACCTCCCGGTGACGCGGGTCGTTGATATCGAGGGAGTCGTGATAGAAGGCCGACAGCGACCCCACTACGCCGACCATGACCGCCATCGGATGGGCATTACTTTGAAAGCCTTTGAAAAAACCCTTCAGGCTCTCGTTGATCATCGTGTGGTGGGTGATGATTCCGTCAAACCGTTCCAACTCATCCTTATTGGGCAGTTCGCCGTTGAGCAGCAGGTAGGCCACTTCGATAAAATTGCCACTCTCCGCCAGCTGTTCGATGGGATAACCCCGGTATTCGAGTATCCCCTCTTCGCCGTCGATATAGGTAATGCCGCTGGTACAGCTGGCTGTGGACATAAAACCCGGATCGTAGGTAAAGACCCCCATCTTCCGGTAGAGACTGGTGACATCGACCGTCGGAGGGCCCTGCACTGATTCACGCACCATCAGTTTGACCGCATCACCAGCCTCATCGTTGGTAAGGGTAAAGGTCTTTTCTGCCATCTTTGAACTCCTCGGCACCAGCCTTTTCAGGCGGGACCATCGACCGTTGTTGTTAACTGGCTTTGCACAATAATACCAAAGGGGTCTCGCGGCGAATATTCAGATCCTTCGTGCAGCGCCATGTATTATTTATGGGTACTCAACTGAGCAGTGACGGATGCGCACTGCAATAAACAGAAATTTTTCACCCCTCAAAATATAGACCAGATTTTTTACCACCACCCCCCGGTTACGTTATGATTGGCCATTCAAAAATCGGATGAACAGGCTAAATTTCGCCTGGATGTGTGCAAACAGCGCAAAAAATATATAATAACCGATTGATTTAATAAGGATTGGCGACTTTGAGTCTTATGGGTCCAAAGTCGAGTTCTGATTTCCTCACAAGCTCCGCACGGACACAACGCCGCGAATATCTGCACAGCGTCCTGACAATCGATGTATTGAACAACAACTTTTCCAGAATTTATGAGTGAGACAAGCGAACAACTCGTCAACCTGACCATCAACAGCAAGCCGATCAACGCCCCGGGATCCCTTTCTGTTATCCAGGCGCTGTGGCATGCCGGTTATCCACGGGTAAAAAGTGTCGGCTGCCTTGAAGGCGTCTGCGGCTCCTGCCGGGTCATGGTGCGCCGCGCCGACAGCCACGAGCTCAAAATGGAGCTGGGTTGTCAGCTGCTGGTGGAGGAGGGGATGGAGGTCATCTTTCTGGTCTTCCCCAACCCAACCCATCACACATACCAACTGGAGGACATCAAGAACTCCTGGGAAGTGCAGGACCAGTTCCATCAGATCTTCCCGGAAGCCGACCACTGCCGGCACTGTGGCGGCTGCGACAAGTCCTGCCCCAAAGGCATAGAGATCGAGCGCGGCGTTGATCTTGCCAGCAAGGGGCGTTTCGGCGAAGCCGGGGAGCTGTTCATCGAGTGCGTGATGTGCAACTTCTGCATGACCGCCTGCCCGGAGCTCATTGCCCCCAACCATGTGGGACTCTTCTCCCGCCGCGTCACCGCCTATTTCCACATCCGCCCGTCAAACCTGATCAACCGCCTGGAAATGCTCCGCAAAGGCGATTTGCAGATCACGCAGTAACCCCCGACTGCCCGGCAATCTCAAATATAGACTGGTACCCATGACCAACGGAATCCCTTACAGCGAAGCACTCAGCAATTACACGCCAGAGCGCTTTCGCGAGCCCAGCGACGACAAAACGAAAACCCGGGATCTGCTTGAGCAGTTCCACCCCGATTATATGCCGGACTCCATGGCCACCCTCAAAGTCGGCCCCAATCTGGGGGATGACTGTCATAAACAACTGGCCGACGCCCTTCAATCGGATGCCCGTATTGAAGAGGCCGATCTGGCCGGCGCCAACACCGTGGAGACCGACATTCTGGTGGTGGGCGGCGGCGGGGCTGGATGCACCGCTGCGCTGACTGCCGCCCGCAAGGGCGCAAAGGTGATCCTGGCTACCAAGCTGCGGCTGGGTGACAGCAATACCGTGATGGCCGAAGGAGGCATCCAGACCTCAGTGGAAAAGGGGGACACCCCCCAGATGCACTATGACGACACCGTCAAGGGCGGCCATCACTACGTGGACAAACCACTGGCGGCGCAGATGGTGATGGACGGCCCGGATGTCATCCGCTGGCTGATCCAACAAGGCATGCAGTTCGACGTGGACAAGTACGGCGATCTGCTGACACGCCGTGCAGGCGGCACCTCCGCCCCCCGCGTCGTCTACTACCGGGACTACACAGGCCTGGAGATGATGCGTGTACTGCGTGAGGCGCTGACCAACGCCGGCATCGAAGTCTGGGACTACAATCCGACCGTTGAACTGCTCTCCAACGACCAGGGCCACTGCGCAGGCGCCGTTGTCTCTTCACTGAAAAACTGCTCTTACACCCTGGTAAAAGCGAAGGCAGTGATACTCGCCACCGGCGGCATCGGCCGCATGCACCTTAATGGCTTTCCCACATCGAACCACTTCGGCGCCACAGGCGACGGCTTGGTAATGGCCTATCGGATGGGGGCAAAACTCCGTGATCTCGACTCCTTCCAGTATCACCCCTCTGGTCTGGCCTATCCGCAACACCTTGCCGGAACCCTGATCACCGAAGGGGTACGCTCTGCCGGGGCCTACCTGCTGAATGGTCACGGCGACCGTTTCGTCGACGAACTCGGGCCGCGGGACCACGTCGCCGCCGCAATCCTGCGGGAGTGCGAAGAGGGCAGAGGCGTCCAGGTCAATGAAACGACCCGCGGTATCTGGCTCGACACCCCTGGCGTTGAGCTGCGCAATCCCGGCATCCTGAAGAGCCGCTTCCCCAAACTGCTGCATCTCGGCCGCAAATGCGGCACCGATCCGGCCCAGAAGCCACTGTTGATCTATCCGACGCTGCACTATCAGAACGGAGGCGTTGTGATTGACAACAACGGCTGCTCCACCGTGCGCGGGCTCTACTGCATCGGCGAAGTCTGTGGCGGTATCCATGGCAAAAACCGGCTGATGGGCAACTCCCTGCTCGACATCATCAGCTTCGGCCGCAGGGCCGGGGAGCATGCGGCCACAGAGGTTCACGGCCGCCCACATAGCAACGTCTCCACGGAGCATCTGAGCGAACTGCGCCGCCAGCTGACCCTGGCCGATATGCCGATGGAGAATCAGGGGCCGATACTGTTCCCCGACTATGCCAAGTTCGAGACCGACTCGGACTACGACGGCCTGCACAAAGCCAAATAGGATCTCATGGATAATCTCAATCAAGTACTGCTCAACGAGAGCCAACGGGTCGGCGCCGATTTTAAGGCATGGAAAGCCGTTGCCGACAGTGAAGGATTGCAGTTAGCCCTGCTCGAAGAGCCGGAAAACCTCATAGAAATAATCCGGGAAGCGGGTCTGCGTGGGCTGGGGGGCAGCGGCTTCCCAACCTATAAGAAATGGCAGTACATGGCCGCCCAAAAGGACGCCACCGAAAAATATCTGATCGTCAACGGCAACGAGGATGAACCCGGCACCTTCAAGGATCGCATCCTGCTGGAGGAGACACCGCATCAGGTGATCGAAGGGGCCTGCATCTGCGCCCTGGCCTGCGGCATCAACCGCATCATCTTCTACATCAACCCGGAACAGAAGGCGTCGCTGGAGAACATGCGCAACGCGGTTGCCCAGTGGGAGCAGTCGGAACTCTACTTCTCCCTCTCGAAGAAGACCGGGGAGCCCGTAGAGTTCGAGGTAATGGCCACCTCGGGACACTACATCGGCGGCGAAGAGACCGCCGCCATCGAATCGGTGGAGGGCAACTTCCCCTTTCCCCGGGGCAAACCGCCGTTTCCCGCGGAATCGGGCGTACACGGCCACCCCACACTCATCAACAACACCGAGACCATCGCCAATGTGGGCCACATCATCAAACATGGCGCGGCCTGGTACCAGGAGCAGGGACTCGGTGAAGCCAGCGGCACCAAGATCTACTGCCTCAGTGGCGATGTCCTCAAACCTGGTGCCTACGAACTGCCGATGGGCACACCACTTGCGGATCTGATCTTCGATTACGGCGGCGGCATGCTGGTGGGAAAACTGTTGAAGGCAGTGTTTACCGGCGGCCCTTCGAACACCATCCTGACCCCGATGGACCTGGACGTACCTCTCGACTTCGATTCAGTGGCGGCACGCCGCTCGGCGCTTGGCACCGGCGCCATGATCGTCGTCTCGGAGGGCACCGGTATCGTCAAGCGGGTCACCGAGTACGTCAACTTCTTTGCCGGCGCCTCCTGCGGTCAATGCCCGCCATGCAAGACCGGCACCTACTACATCTCCCGTCTGTTGAGCAAAATAGACACGGGGCAGGGCAGTCAGGCCGATCTGGATTCACTCTACAGTCTGTGCGAAATGTTGCCGGGCACCGGACGCTGCCATCTGCTGGACGGCGCGGTCAAGGTGGTGGAGAGCTCTCTCTACCATTTCAAGGAGGAGTATGAGGAGGCGATCATGCCTGCCACCCGCTTCGGTATGGAGAATTTTGGCGGCACCGACTGATCAAGCACAGCGGATCGGGTATTTTCGAATTACCGGGACACATGGATTGCAGGTTCCGCGGTGCTTGAACCGGCCTACTCATAACAGTCAGATCAAGAGGAAAAAGGCTACAGCCGCTGCCGTTACCAGGCTCACGGTGGTCAGCGGCGTCACCAGCATCACCCCGGTAACGAGCATGAGGTAGGCGGTCTCGACCACCAGAATCATCATCGCCAGCCCCAGTCCCCTGGATGCACTCATCCACTGGGTGATACTTGCCAGAGAGATCAACGCCAGACCGAGCAAAGCCCCACCCATCATACCGGCGAATGCATGATTCACCGGTTCATTGCTGAACATGTGGGTGATCTCTCCCGGCGCGATGATCAGGATCACACCCCAGACGCCCAGCATGATAATCGCCAATCCCAAGGCAAAATTTCTAAAAATATCCTTTGGCATGCCAACTCAAACCTTCATTAAAATTATTGATGTCACGCCAAGCCTAACAGATAAGCTGCTGCAGATAAAAATAACGGACTCAAGGACAATTGATTCCTGCGCCCAATCATTTGAATATCACCATATGCCCATCTTTTGACAGGGGCAGCGCATACAGCATAACTATTTGAATATTAAAATATTATTAATAAAACCCATGTTTCAACAGGACAAAAACATTGACCCAAACCGTTGGTTTTGAGATATTTTCCCCTTTTGAAATTGCGCGTTCCTGTCCGCTGGACTTGGGGCATCACATGTTTCCAGGCGCTGGTTCGCCTTCCATACCGGGCAGACGATAGAAACGCCGTGGTACGCCCGTCCCAAGCAGATCCTCGATCTGCCGGGACACAACCCCCAGGAAAGCTGACTGACTTGAACCGCTCGCGCCTTTCAGCAGGGCCTCCGGCCCGCGGCAACACGCAGCACAAAACAGGTGGTATATGACGCAACAGGCTGACAGCGGCGAGAGTGCCGTGCAGATTGGCGGGACAAAAACCGCCACCAAGGTAGACGAATATATTGTCGAGATCGTCTCCGACTCAGGTGAAGGCGCGCAGAAGTGCGGCCAGACCTTCGGCAATATCAGCGGCAAGATGGGCAACGGCGTCTGGACCGTTGAGATCATCCCCGCGGAGATCCAACCCCCGGCCCGCTCGCCCGCAGGCGCATCCGGCATCCGTATTCGCGTCGGCTCAAAGTACATTACGAATATGGGCAACGAGGCCGAACTTGTTGTCGCCTTCAATGAGCAGGTACTCTTCTCCCGCATCGCCAACGGCGCCTATAAAGAAGGCACCATCGTTCTGCTGGAAAACAAGTGGGAGTCCGATCCCGACGAGAAGATCCGCAATCAATACACCGCTGCGGTAAAGGAGTTTGCCGAGCACGGACTGATCGTGCACGAACTGCCGATAGAAGAGGCGTGCCTGAAGATCGTCTCCAATGCCCGCAAGGGCAAGAACATGTTCGTACTCGGCATGATCAGTTATATCTTCAGCCGCGAACCTGATCTGGGGCGTAAAGAGATTGCCAACACTTTCGCTCATAAAGGTGACAAGGTAATCCAGCCCAACATCGATCTGTTTGACTCCGGCTACGCCTTCGCTGCTGAACGTCTCGACTATCTGTGGGAAATCCCACCCTACACCACTGACACAACCAAACCGACCATCATCACCAATGGCAACCAGGCGGTTGGCCTGGGGGTCATGGCTGCGGGCATGGAGCTGATCTCCATGTACCCGATTACGCCGGCCACCTCCGCCACTCACTATGTTGCGGATGTTTTCGACAATGTTGGCGGTTTCGTCCATCAGGCGGAGGATGAGATCGCCGCGATGGGCTTTGCCCTCGGTGCCTCCTTCGCCGGCAAGACCGCCTGCACCATCACTTCGGGTCCCGGCATGGCGCTGAAGACCGAACTGATCGGTCTCGCCGTTATGGCTGAAGTACCCATGGTCATCGTCGATGTACAGCGTGGCGGCCCCTCCACCGGCCTGCCTACCAAGGTGGAGCAGGCTGACTTGCTCTCCTCCATATACGGCGAGCCGGGGGATGCCCCGAAGGTGGTCATCGCCGCCGCCACCATCGAGGAGTGTTTCCACTTCGTGATCTTGGCGCGCAAACTGGCGGAGGCCTTTCGTATTCCTGTCATTCTGCTCACCGATGCCAATCTGGCTACCGGCGTACAGCCCTTCACCCGTCCTGAACTCCAGGAGGAGTGGCTCTCCGCGCCGATCGATCAGTCCCCTTGGGATGACTCCGTACCGGCCTTCGACTGGGACGAAGGCACTGGTCTCTCCCAGCGTCCGATCCCTGGACAGCGCAATGGCGAATATGTATTGACCGGTCTCTCCCACACCGATCGCAGCAAGGTGGCCTACGACTCCGACACCAACCAGACTAGCATGGCCCACCGCAGCCGCAAACTCGCGGCCCTGCAGAAGACCCTCAAGCCACCGAAGGTTCTTGGCGATGAAGCGGGCGGCGATCTGCTCATCGTCGGCTGGGGTTCAACCATGGGCGCCATCGAAGAGTCGGTCGACATCCTGCGCGGGCAGGGCAAGAGCATCTCCGCCCTCCACCTGCGATTCCTGTCGCCGCTGGAGCCGGGACTGAAAGAGATCTTCAGCAAATTCAAGAAGGTCATGACAGTGGAGATCAACTACAGCGATGATCCAAACGGCCCGCAGATCACCGAAGAGAACCGCCGCTATGCGCAACTCGCCATGATGTTGCGTGCGCAGACCCTGATCGACATTGACTGCTGGTCTGTGGTCTACGGCCATCCGCTGCAACCCGGTATGCTGCAGGCAGAATTCAACCAGCGGCTCGATGCCCTGAACAACTGAGGAGATTAGCCAAATGTTTGGATTGAAAGCTGACTGGTCCGTCGACGTTTTTGAACGCTACTTCACCCTCGGTAACTACGCCGGCGGTGAAGCCCGCTGGTGCCCCGGTTGCGGCGACTTTGCCGTACTCAACACCGTTCACCGCGTGCTCCGCGATGCCCAGATGCCACCGGAGAAGAGTGTCGTGGTCTCTGGTATAGGCTGTTCCAGCCGCCTGCCCCACTATGTTGGCACCTACGGCCTGCACGGTCTGCACGGACGCGCCCTGCCACTTGCCAACGGCGTCAAGGCGCGCCGTCCCGACCTGGACGTCTGGGTCGGCACCGGCGACGGCGATTGCTTCTCCATCGGCGGGGGTCACTGGCTCCATGCCATGCGTTACAACATGGATATGGTCATATTGATCTTCGATAACGGCATCTACGGCCTAACCAAAAAGCAGACCTCGCCCACCACCCCCACCGGCGAACGCACCAATACCCACCCGGAAGGTTCGCTGCTGCCTGCAATGAACCCGCTCACGGTAACTCTGGGCATCACCAACGTCTCCTTCGTGGCACAGGTGCCGGATTGGAATCCTCCGCTGCTCTACGAAACGATCAAGGCCGCCCATAAACACAGGGGCACCAGCTTCGTGCGCATCATACAGCGCTGCCCCGTCTTCTCGGACAGCTTCTGCAAGCCTTATCAGGACCACCCTGAGAACATGCTGCTGCTGACCCACGAAAACGGCATCCCGGCTGCCGACAACGTGAAGAAGCTGTTCAAGGAGCAGATTGAACATGATCCTTCAGACTGGGTGGAGGCGATGAAGATCGCCCGTGACGAGTCGAAACTGCCGGTGGGACTGCTCTTTCAGGATCCAGATGCCGTAGTGTATGAGGATTTCTCCGCGAAAGGCCTCAACAAAACCAACGAAGAGAAGCTGGCTGCAATCAACACCGCTCTCGACGCCTTCGCGATCTAAGTCAGACAACGCCGGGAAAATCCTACGATGACAGCAGTACAGACAGGCGAAGCCACGCCGGCCATGCCCTCCGCCATCAAGGATGCGGAGGCCACCAAGACGATTTTGCACACCCTGCGCCATTTCCACCTTGGAAATCCCAGCGTCAGGGGTCAACTGGAGCCGCTTGGTGACGACTTTCTGCCCGCACTGATGGCCCCCTATCGGGACGCTTCCCGGCTGCGCTATGACTACCCGCTGTTTCTCTATCCCGCCGAGGGCGGCGACGAAGAGCGCCGGGGCGCCGAACTGGCAAAACCTCTGGGAGCCTTTCTGGCTGAAGCCACCGAAGCTGTCGCACCGGGGGAGGGTAGCGCCCGCATCCTGAAGGACAACCTGCCGCGTCTTGAGCAGGCTCTGCGCCTTGCTCTGCAGGAAAGCCAGACCCCCGTGCCCGCCAAGTCCCTGCTCAGCGAACTCTCCACCGGGATGGTGGAACAGCTGGGACTCGACAGTGACAGCACAGAAAAACTGCAGCGTGATCTGCACGGCCTGCTGGAATCGATCCCTGATGGTGGTCAGTTTCTGGCCTACGGACAACACCCGGCGCTGCACCTGATGATCCACGTCATCCGCAGCCAGGTGATCCCCCGTCACGCACATTTCCAGCGGGAGATCGAGAAGTATATCCGCGGGCTCAAGCTGTTGCTGGCGGTTGAAAAGGGAAAATCAGAGGAAGCCAAGGCACCGTCCGCACTGGAAGATGCTGTGGGCCACTCCTCTCACATGTTCGACGCCAACGCTCTTGCAGATGTGATGGATCACTCCCACGGCTCCATCGGCATGACGACGGTTCGCCGTGAGCGGGTGGAAGAGGCACTGAAGACGCTGGAGTCTCATCATCGGGAGTCTATTCTGGTACGGTTTGTCCATACCGACGACCTGGACGAGACACTGCTGGGTGATATCCCCGGCTTCGAGAGTGTCGTCTCCGACAACCCCTCTATTCGCGCCAAGGAGATCTTCGACGAACAGGCGGCGCGTCTTGCCAAAGTCTTTGCCGCAGCGCGTATTGCCAAACTGGAGATCGACGATCTCTATGACGAATCGATCCATGACCCCTGGTTTGAGACCTTCAACTGGGAAGCCTTCTCCCATGATGAACTGCTGTTGGTACCAGCGGTCATTGCCCTGGAGACCGCCCTGCGCGTAGCCGGCGAAGCGATGCCCGACTTCTCCCGCCTGCTCAATTCCGGTCGTCCCGTGCAGATCCTGGTACGGGTTCTGGGACACGCCAATCCCGGCCGCGACTCCGACAAAGACCCTTTCGCCCACTTCCGTACCGAACTGGGTTACCTCGGCATCAGTCATCGCCAGGCTTTCGTCTCCCAGACTTCGGCAGCAAGGCACGAGCACCTCCTGGATCAGTTCTCCACCGCACTCGACGCAACCCGCACCGGACTGCATTTAATCAACGTCGGCCTTCGCCCCACCGGACAGGATGCAGGACTCAATGGCTGGCTGGTGGCCGGCGCCGCGCTCGAAGGGCGGGTCCATCCTTTCTTTCAGATCAATCCCTCAGCCGGTGGCAGTTTTGCGGACCGGGTCGACTTCAGCGGCAACCCGCAACCGGAGATGGATTGGGCGGTTCACGAATTCTGCTACCGGGATGAAAACGGCGAGGCCGTGACCATCGAACAGGCCTTCACCTTTGCCGACTACGCACTGCTGATTCCCCGTCTGCACGGGCACTTCACCCCAGTACCTCTGATCTGCGAGACCGACTCTCTGCTGCCCGTCGCCGACTATCTGGCCATGCCTGAAGAGGAGTCGGCCCAGCACATTCCCTACATCCTGGCCCTCAACAGCAAGGGAGAGCTGCGCCAATTGGCAGTAAGCCGCACCCTAATCCAGGCCTGCCGTGACCGTCTCAATTTCTGGCACGCTCTGCAGGAGATGGCAGGCGTCCGCAGCCGTTACCTTGAAATAGGCATTGCCGAGGCCCGCGAAGAGATCAACGGCGCTGCCGAGGCGCGTATTGAGACCCTAACCGTTGAACAGGAGCAGAAGCTGGTCGAGGCACGCAGCGAAGCCGCCGGTGAGGTCATGTCCCGCCTCACCGAAGTACTGTTGGGCATGGACTTCACCAGTGGCGCACCTCGGATGCCAGCCGCACCAACGGCTGACGCAACCTCAACGCCTGCGGAAACTACTGCAGAACCATCAGCGGAAGCACCTGCGGCGCCTGCCGAAGAGGACGAAGACCTCGGCAGCGAAGAGCCCTGGATCGACAGTGTCCTCTGCACCACCTGCAACGACTGTCTGGCGATCAATCCCCAGGTATTTGTCTACAACGACGAGAACCAGGCCTACATCGCTGACGCCAGCGCCGGGACCTATGCCCAGATGGTGGAAGCGGCTGAGATCTGCCCCTCCAACTGCATTCATCCGGGGAAACCCATCAACGACTCCGAAGCGGGGTTGGATGAGTTGATTGAAAGGGCGGCGCAGTATAACTAGGTGACAGGTGACAGGTGACAGGTGACAGGTGACAGGTGACAGGTGACAGGTGACAGGTGACAGCAGGAGTGTAGTTAGTATCAATTTCAGGTCAAGGGAATGGCTAAACGATTTGAAGATCTTGAGGTATGGAAACGGTCTGCACGTCTAAGTGCTGAAATTTATGGAGCATTCATTGGATGTTCTGATTATGGATTTCGGGATCAGATAACTCGATCCGGGCTCTCGGTTCCCAGCAATGTTGCTGAAGGGTTTGAGCGTGAATCGCCCAAAGAGAGCATTAACTTTTTCTCATACGCCAGAGGCTCATGCGGCGAACTGAGAACGCAGATCTACATTGGCCGGAAAATTGGCTACATCGATAAAGCGACTGGTGGAAAATGGGTCACAGAAACCAAAGAAATTTCAGCTATGCTCACCGCGCTAATCAAAGCGAGGCGCAAATTCACCTCGAAATCACCCTAAGCAATCCTGCCACCTGCCACCTGTCACCTGCCACCTTCTTTCCCCAAGCACGAGCAGCATCCCGTGTCTGAAACTCTATCCAACTTCCTCCTCGCCCCAGCCATCATGACCGGCATCGCCCTGTTTTTCGGCGTGGTGCTGGCTGTCGCTTACAAGTTCCTCAAGGTGGATGAGGATCCCCGCATCGCCACCACTGAAGACCTGCTGCCCGGCACCAACTGCGGTGCCTGCGGAGAACCGGGCTGCCTGCCTTTTGCCGAGGCCCTGGTGGATGGCAGTGTGCAGCCGAGCGGCTGCACCGTGGCCGATGAGAACACCATCGATGCCATTGCCGATTTTCTCGGTGTCGATGCCGGTCAGGCCGACAAGCAGGTCGCCCGGCTTAAATGCGCCGGCGGCAAGTCACAGGCCTTCCAGATCGCTGAATATGACGGCTTCGAAAGCTGCAGCGCCGCCGCCACGGTCTCAGGAGGCGGCAAAGGCTGCTCCTGGGGCTGCCTCGGATTGGCTGACTGCGAGGTCTCCTGCGATTTCGATGCCATCCATATGAACGCCAACGGCCTGCCCACCGTCGAAGTCGATAAGTGCACCGCCTGCGAAGATTGCGTCGAGGCCTGCCCCAAGGACCTTTTCGAGATCATGCCTTTGAGCCAGAAGCTCTACGTCCAGTGCAATAACCCCTTGGAGGGCGAGGCGGTAACTGTGCTCTGCTCCGTGGGTTGTGATGCCTGCGGTAAATGCGCGGCTGATGCATCCCCCGGCCTGATCGAGATGCGTAACAACCTGCCGGCCATCGATCTCGACTCCGGCGCCCCCATGACCGAGATCGCCATCAAACGCTGCCCCACCAACGCTATCCAATGGCTGGAGGAGGGACAGTTTACCCGCCGGCCGTCTGAGCAAGCTGAGAGTGAAAAACGCTATGCCCAGCTCCATTGAGGTTTTCTATGTCCGCTAATATCGCAATCCGCCTCTATCGCCGACTCTTCGGCACACCGGCGGGACTTGGACCAAAGGATACGGGAATACATACCCTGCTTGACGGCAACAGCGCCATTGCAGTCACCGAGGCCTGTATCGCCGAGAACGCGGCACTCGCCAGCGCCTTTCCGGCCAATGGTGCAGACCTTGCATGGCAGTCTGAACAGACCCGCCAACAGCACAACGTCTTCGGCGAACTGCTTGGCACCCATCCGGTGGAGAGTCCCCGAGGCAGCGTCGCTGCCGCCAGCGGACTCGCAATGGCCGGACGGCGCGCCACCGCATTCCTCACCACGCCGGATCTGACCGCCGCACTGGACCTGCTCAACAGTGCCGCCACCAAACGACTGCCGCTGGTGCTGCATGCCAGCAACCGGGCACTGGGGGGCAGTGCCGGTACCTGTCACCAAGCCTTGCACCAGGTCTGCGATGCCGGTTTTTTTGTGCTGTTCGCCAGTAACGTCCAGCAAGCGGTCGACTTCACCCTGATTGCCCGGCGCGTCGCTGAAGAGACCCTGACCCCCGGGCTGGTGATTATCGATCAGGATGAAACCGCTGCTGCAATACAAAACGTCCATCTGCTTTCACCGGGTCTGATCCAACGCTACCTGGGCAGGGCCGATGAGCAGATTGAATGCGCCAGCGCCGCTGAAAAACTACTGTATGGCGAGACCCGGCGCCGCCTGCCACAACGACACAATCTTGATCGGCCGGTACTGCAGGACCCCCTGATGGACCGGCGCAGTCACGGCCTGAGCCGTGCCGCCCGCACGCCGTTCTTCAGCGGCCACATCAGTGCCGCCCTGCAGGACGCATGCGATACCTTTGCAGAGCTGACCGGCCGCAGCCAGCGGCTCATCACCACACTGAACACGGAAAAAGCCAAGCAGCTGATTCTGGTTCAGGGCGCGGCCACAGAGACCCTGCTCGCACTCTCCAGCCACCTGAAGAAACATGACAAGCAGCGGATTGGCATCGTCGGCATCCACGCCTTGCGCCCATTCCCCTCCGCGGAACTGCTGAATCTGTTGAAGGGTAAAAACTCCGTCACCGTTCTTGAGCGCGCAGAAACACCCTTGGCTGGAGACCCACCCCTGCTGCGGGAACTGCGCATGGCGTTAAGCCAGGCACTGGAAAACGGCCGCTTCGGGGAAGAGACTCATCCCGGTCTGCCGACACTGCGAGAAAGCGAACAGCCACGTCTTCGCCCGGTCATCTACGGCCTGGGCGGACTGGCGCTGAACAGCGCCGACCTCGTCACTCTCATCGGCCAGGCTGAGCCAAAAGGGCGCTATCTGGGCATCGACTTCACCCGTGCCAATGAAAAGCATCCCAAACGTCAGGTACTGCTCGACGCACTGCGCCGCGACTACCCGGAGATCAACCATCTCGGCATCTGTGCCATAACCCCCGCTCGGGACCTGCGTCCCGACGCGTCCCTGAGTTTCGCCATACAGCACCTCAGCGGAGAAGGGGATAGAGGGCTTGCCGCCGAAACCGCAACCTTTATCTACCAGCTCGTGGAAGGTGAGGCGCGCATCCGCTGCGACGAAAGCTGGAACGCCTGGGGTGACTGGCTGACCGACCGGGTGGTAATGGCCCCCGAAGGGTTGCGAGACTGCGGTAGTGAAATGCCCCTGGATCTGATCCTGCTCGACGGCCCGTTGAACCATCCGCAACTGGTCCCTGCAACCCAACTCCCCCAAGGCGGCTGCCTGCTGATGGCAGCAGAGGAAGCGGGCGCCGAATCTCCACTTTCGCCCGCACTGCGCCAGGCCATCCAGGGCCGGGGGCTCAAATGCTATCGCATGCCCTCCACCAGCGGAATGGATGAAACGACCCGTCGTGAGACCTGCCTCGGCGCACTTTGCAGCGTCCTGATTGCGGAAGAGAAATTGCCGCTGCAGCCCCGCAAGCTCATCAGTACACGCGAACAGCAACTTCAGCAGGGGATTCTGACCGAGGCCTTCCAAACAGGCATGGAACAGACCACTGCCGTCGACCTCAGCGCGGAAACAGGCACCCAAGATGAAGCTGCAGCCCCCAGGCCGACACCTATGGCCGTCCGTCATCTGGCAGGCAACAACGACAGTTACGACAGTCTGCCCCGTTTCTGGGACCAGACTGGCATACTCTATCGGGACGGCGACTTCGACAGCCTCACACCCGACCCCTATCTGGCGTCAGGTTTGGTGCCGCCGCTCTCCGCCACCTTCAAGGACCACAGCGGCAGCCGCACCCTGCTGCCGCTGTTCAACCCTCAGACCTGCACAGCCTGCGGCGACTGCTGGAGCGCATGCCCTGACGGCGCCATCGGCGTCACCGCACTCTCACCTGTCACTCTGATCAATGCCGGTATCGGCCTTGCCGGAGCCAGCGCCCTGCGCCCCCTGGCCTCCAAACTTGGTGGACGAATCAGCGCCCTCGGTCGGCAGAACGCCATACAAGGCGGTAGCGCAGCAGATCTGATCCGGGAGGCCTTCGACTGGCTGCAGGAGAAGGCGCCTCTGGCCGAAGATCGCAGGAACGCCGCAGAGAGTGGTATCAAAGATCTGGAAAAACTTTACGGCACACTGCCTCTGGCCGTCACCGAGCCTCTCTTCCAGGCCGGTGAACAGGCGAAGAAAGATGGCGGAGAGCTGCTGGCCCTGGCCATCAATCCCGACGCCTGCAAGGCCTGCGGGCTCTGCATCGCTGCATGCCAACCACAATCACTGAGCATCGCACCACAGACACCTGAACTGTTGCAGCAGAGCCACCAGATTTGGGCCGCTTGGGAAGTCACGCCTGACACTGCCTCCGAGACCATCGAGCGGGTTAGCGCCCATCCCGATGTGACGCCCATGGCGGCACAACTGCTCTCCCGCTACAGCCTGCTCTCGCTGGCCAGCGGCGACAGCGCCGAGCCCGGCTCCGGCGAGAAGATCGCGGTACGGCTGACACTGGCTACCGTCGAATATCGTCAGCAGCCTCTGCTGCACCGATTTGCCGGAGACGTCGGACAACTCAAGCAGCGGCTGAATGATGCCATCAAGGAGACCCTGGTGGACGCGCTGCCCACTGAGGATCTCGAACGTCTCGCAGGCAGACTGGCAGAGCTCGACGCCCGCCAGATCGACATCAACGAATTGACCCGGCAGCCCGAAGGCAGCCTGAAGAACAGCGGTGTCGATGCCGATCATCTGCGCCGTCTCACCACCCTGGCACAGCAGCTGTCAGAACAGCACTGGCGACTGACAGAGGGCCAACAGGGTCTCGGACGCGCCCGCTATGGACTCGCGCTGGCACCCGGCATTATGGCCGCCTGGGCGGCGTCATTTCCGCATAACCCCTTCCAGGTTCCCGTTGCGCTGGACAGCAGCGGCGAAACCGCCCAGCTCGCTGCCGGCCTGCTGGAAGGGCAGATAGAAGAGGCTCTCACCTCGATTCGGCTCGTCCGCAAGGCAAAGATCGAACTGGGGGAGGGTGGACGTAATGCCATCGACCCCGACCTGCTCAGCTGGCAGGATCTCTCCGATGAAGAGAAGGCACTCTGCCCACCGCTGCTTCTGGTGGGTAACGAGGAGACCCTTGGCGGGCGCAACTTCAGCCAGATTGCCTGGCTGCTTAATTCCGGCCTGCCGATCAAGATACTCACCCTCACAGAGCTCGACTTCGGACTCGATAACCGGGGCCTCGAAGACGCACCCCTGCAACGTCTCAGCGACCCCAAGGGCAACCTTGGACTGCTCGCCCTCTCCCAACGAAATGCCTTTGTGGCACAGACCAGCATCGCCGATCCCGCCCATCTGCAGGAGAGCGTCTCTGCGGCGCTGGCCTGCCAGGGTCCGGCGCTGCTGCGCATCCACACACCCAGCCCGGCGCGTCACGGCTTCGCCACCGACCGGACCCTGGAGCAGGCGAGATTGGCAGTACGCAGCCGGGCCTTTCCGCTATTCCAGTACGATCCCCTTGGGGAAGGCGTATTCGGCTCCCGCCTCAATCTTGCAGGCAATCCGGCGCGGGGCACCCTGCTGCACAACAGCAACGATCAGCAAGTCATCACCCTTGCTCACTGGGCACTGACCGAAGACCGCTTCGCCAGCCGCTTCCGGCCCTTGGCGGACGATGATTCCGCGCCCACCGCCCTGGAAGATTGGCTCGCCCTGGATGCGGCCAACCGCGCTAAAAAGACCCCGATTATCTCTGTACTCCGTAACGAGGAGAGTGCAGAGGTTTACCGTGTCGATCCGCAGCTGGGCCAAGTCGTGGTGGAACAACTCGATGCCTGGCGCACCCTGCAGGAACTGGCCGGGATAGTCACACCCTTCACCGCCCGTGTTGAGCAGGCTGCAGAGGTGCGTGTCGCAGCAGAACATGAGACAGAGATCAACGCCCTCCGGGCCGACTACGAGACGCAGCTCAACGCCTCTCGCAAAGGCGCGGAGGAAGAGATGACGGGACACATTCGCGAGCGGCTTATGGTGCTTGCGGGGTATAAATGAAGGTGACAGGTAGCAGGTGGCAGGTGGTGGGCTAAAGAGCCTGCAACCTGTTACCTGTCGCCTGTAGCCTGTAACCTTTTCCGAAGGAAAACAGATGAATCTACACGAATACCAAGCTAAGGCTCTCTTTTCCGAGTACGGTATCCCTGTCCCCGAGGGCAAGGCAGTCTCTGCACCGAGTGATGCACGGGCGGCGGCCCAAACGCTTGGCGGCGGGATCTGGGTGGTCAAGGCCCAGGCTCACACCGGCGGCCGTGGCAAGGCGGGCGGCGTGATACTGGCAAAGAGTCTGGATGAGGTTGAAGCCGCTGCGGAGGAGATCCTCGGCATGACCCTGGTCACCAAGCAGACCGGCCCTGAAGGTCTGCCGGTCAACCAGGTGTTGGTGGAGCAGGGCAGCAATATTGCCCGTGAACTCTACCTCGGCGCACTGTTGGACCGCGCCTGCTCCCGTATTACCTTCATGGCTTCTACAGAAGGTGGCATGAACATCGAAGAGGTTGCCGAAGCGACGCCGGAGAAGATTCTCACTACGGTGATCGACCCAGCTGCCGGCCTCCAGCCCTACCAGTGCCGCAAACTTGCCTTCGGCCTGGGACTTGAAGGCGACCAGATCAAACAGTTCGGCAAGATCATGATGGGCCTCTACCGGTTCTACATGGAGAAAGATGTCAGCCTGATCGAGATCAATCCATTGATCGTCACCAGCGAAGGCGACCTGATGGCGCTGGACGCCAAGATCAACATCGACAGCAACGCCCTCTACCGGCACCAGGATATCGTCGCCCTGCGCGATCCGAGCCAGGAGGATGAGAAGGAGGCGGCTGCCGCCAAGCACGATCTCAACTACATCACCCTCGACGGCAGCATCGGCTGCATGGTCAACGGCGCAGGTCTGGCGATGGCCACCATGGACATGGTCAAACTGCACGGTGGCGACCCGGCCAACTTCCTCGACGTGGGCGGTGGCGCCACAGCCGAGCGGGTCACAGAGGCCTTCAAGCTGATCCTCTCCGACAATAAGGTGAAGACCGTGCTGGTCAATATCTTCGGCGGCATCGTGCGTTGCGATCTGATCGCCGAGGGCGTCATCACCGCGGCTAAGAATGTCGGCGTGCAGGTGCCGGTTGTGGTGCGTTTGGAAGGCACCAATGCCGAACAGGGGCTGAAGATGTTGGAGGAGAGCGGACTCGACTTCATCACCGCTGCCGACTTCACCGAAGCTGCCAAAAAGGCTGTTGCGGCTGCTGCATAGTTTATTGGGGTCGGAGTCAAACCGCCCATCAGCGTTATTTTACATGACGACTGTTGCGCGGTTTGACTTCGACCCCGGACAATCTGGAAAATACTTATGAGCATACTCGTAGACAAGAACACCAAGGTCATCTGTCAGGGCTATACCGGCAAGCAGGGCACTTTTCACTCCGAACAGGCCATTGCCTACGGCACCAACCTGGTGGGCGGCGTGACCCCTGGTAAAGGTGGCCAGTCACATCTCGATCGTCCTGTCTTCAATACCGTTCACGATGCAGTGGCCGAGACCGGCGCTGACGCGACCATGATTTATGTACCTCCACCATTTGCCGCCGATGCAATCCTTGAGGCTGCCGACGCAGGTATCAGGGTCATCGCCTGCATCACAGAGGGCATCCCGGTATTGGATATGCTGAAGGTTAAGGAGGCATTGAAATCCACCGGCTCCCGCCTGATCGGTCCCAATTGCCCCGGCATCATCACTCCCGGTGAGTGCAAGATCGGCATTATGCCCGGCGTGATCCATCAGCCCGGCAAGGTTGGCGTTATGTCCCGCTCCGGAACCCTGACCTATGAGGCTGTTGGCCAGACCACCAACGCTGGTCTGGGTCAGAGCACCTGTGTCGGACTGGGCGGTGATCCCATCAATGGCACCAGCTTCATCGACTGTCTGGAACTGTTCGAGAAAGATGAGCAGACCGAAGGCATCATCATGGTGGGTGAAATCGGTGGTTCGGCCGAAGAGGAAGCCGCCGACTACATCAAAGCACACGTCTCCAAGCCGGTTGTCGCCTACATTGCCGGCGTCACCGCTCCCGCCGGTAAGCGTATGGGCCATGCCGGTGCCATTATCAGTGGCGGCAAAGGTACTGCCGATGCCAAGTTTGAGGCACTGGAAGGAGCGGGTGCCCATGTGGTCCGCTCTCCTGCTGAAATGGGTAAGCGTATGGCGGAATTGTTGGGTTAGATTCACTACCTGTAGGAGCAGCGTCTCGCGGCGAGACGCTGCTCCTACAGGCCAGCTATTTCCCTATTGGTCCCTGACCATGTCGACCTTTCGCTTTCAGCAGTTTTCCGTGCGCCAGGAAAGGTCGGCCATGAAGGTCTGTACCGACGCCACGCTTTTCGGTGCCATGGCGCCGGTCAAAGGGTGTGAGCGGGTCTTGGATATCGGCACCGGCACGGGATTATTGGCTTTGATGGCCGCTCAACTTGGCGCCTCCCATATCACTGGAGTTGAGCTGACTGAAGCGGCTTTTGATGATGCCCGATTCAACTTCCACAACAGCCTCTGGGACAGCCGGTTGGAAGCCGTTCACTGCTCCATCCAGCACTTCTCGGTCAACGCCCCGGACCGCTACGATCTCATCATCAGCAATCCACCCTTCTTTCATAACCACAGCAAAACTTCAGATCAACTCAAAAGGCAGGCCCGCCACACAGACCTGCTGCAATTTCCTGATCTGCTAGCCAGTGTGGATAGACTGCTCGCAGATAGCGGACACTTCTATCTGCTCCTGCCAAGCCATGCAGTAACAGGGTTTGCCAAAATGGCGCTGGAACACGACCTGCACCCCGTCAAACAGACCGATTTTCGCGGATACAGCCATAATCAGGCAAAGGTTTCCGCGCTGACTTTCTGCCATCAACAACAAGCCTGCAGGTCCAGACTATTGACCATCTATCAGTCGGATCGGATCTACTCACAGGAGAGCAGGCACTATCTTTCCCCTTTTCTGCTAAGGTTCTCCCAACAGAACTGAGTTTTCCATGTCAGACCGCATACGCTTCTTTTTGAACCTCGCTGCCGACAGCTACCTGAGCCACTACCAGGGGCATGTCAGAAATGTCTCGGTGATTGCAGAAGATGGTCGCCGGATCGAGTTTCCCGCCAACGCACTCCGGCCCTTTGTCACCAAGAGTGGTGTACAGGGCCGTTTTGAACTACTCATCGATGACAACAACCGCCTGCAACGGCTCCATCGACTCAGTCACTGATTTAATCACGGAGGTCACCTCATTGGATAACCGCATCAGCGCCCGCATCACATTCTCCTTCAAGGGTGAAACCCACACGCCATCGGCCAGTGTCGATCTCGATGAACTGATAAAGAGGGGCGACTCCCATGACACTCTCCACCCGCTGCTGGCCAGGACCAACGGCATCGACAGCTACTCCTATCTCTACGAGGTGATGGAATCCCACCCGATCGAATTCAGCAACCCCACAGGTTTTGCTGCGGACTATCTCTCCGGGACTGAGTTCGATTTCGTCGGCTTTGAAAAACGTTGGCATGAAGAGAAATACCTCTCCATCCTGGATGCCATCATTCAGCACCACTTCAAGGGAGAGGATTGTGCCCAACACCCGTCATTGAAAGCGGCCTTGCGCGAAGCCTTCCATGCAGGAAAAGCAGCAGCCAGCCGAGAGTAGTAAAGTAAAATGCTCGCCCTTGAATGCCGCCAGATCGGCTGCCCCTACTGCGGGGAAAAAATTGAGGTACAAATCGATTGCAGCCTCGACCAGCAGCAATATATCGAGGATTGCAGTGTCTGCTGTCAGCCCATCACCCTGTTGGTGGCTATCGATGGAGAGGAGATAAGCCTAAGTGCCAGGAGAGACGACGATTGCTGAGCGACAAGAATGCCCTCATCGCTCCTGCATAGCCAAATCGGTGTTTAATTTATCTGGTAGGGTGCGCTGTGCGCAGCATGATTACTTATTCTGGTGCGCACAGCGCACCCTACTTTCGGTCCTGTTCTTCCAAATAATCTCTATTAATAAATCACTGGGTGAATCTTTTGCCAAAGTTGTATCATCGATGGATCAGACCCACGCGGCGCAGCTAAAACAGTAAGGAGAGATCTTGTGAAGAATACTTTCAAACATACACTTCCCAACGAATCGGGATTTTTTGGAGAGTATGGCGGCAGCTTTATTCCCGAGCAGCTGCAGCAGATCATCGACGAGATCACCAGCGCCTATAAACGAATCACCCAGGACGATGAATTTCTGAACGAACTGGCGGACCTCTATGAACACTATGTCGGACGCCCCAGTCCGATCTTCCATGCAAAAAGCCTGTCGCCAAAATATGGGGCTGATATCTATATGAAGCGGGAGGATCTCAACCATACCGGCGCACATAAAATCAATCATTGTCTCGGAGAGGCGCTGCTCGCCAAACGGATGGGCAAAAAGAAACTGATCGCCGAGACAGGTGCGGGACAACATGGGGTGGCGCTGGCTACCGCCGCTGCACTGTTGGGACTTGAATGCGATATCTACATGGGCGAGGTCGATATCAAAAAAGAACACCCGAACGTGGTGCGCATGGAGATCCTCGGTGCCAAGGTTATTCCGGCCACCCATGGCAGAAGGACGCTGAAAGAGGCGGTGGATGCGGCCTTTGAAGGATATGTCAAAGATCCGGTCACGCAATTTTACGCCATCGGCTCAGTGGTCGGTCCCCACCCTTTTCCGATGATGGTGCGGGACTTTCAGTCCATCGTGGGTAACGAGGCAAAGATGCAGTTTCAGGAGATGACCGGCGGTAACCCCAACAACCTGGTTGCCTGCGTCGGCGGCGGCTCCAATGCGCTGGGACTGTTTGATGCCTTTCTCGATGACGAGTCTGTACGCATGTTTGGCGTAGAACCCGCCGGCCGCGACCTCAGTCAGGACGGCGAGCATGCCGCTACCCTGACCAAGGGTAAACCCGGCGTCATGCACGGTTTCAAATCCTACATGCTCCAGGACTCGGCAGGAGAACCTCAGGAGGTCTATTCAGTTGCCAGCGGACTGGATTATCCCTCCGTCGGCCCGCAACATAGCTATCTGAAAGATATCGAGCGGGTGGAGTACAAGACCATCAACGACAAAGAGGCGATCGACGCTTTTTTCGAACTCTCCCGGGTGGAAGGCATTATCCCTGCGGTGGAGTCCGCCCACGCAGTCGCCTACGCAATAAAAATGGCGCAGGAAGGAGAAAAAGGAACCATCCTGCTGAATCTTTCGGGCAGGGGAGACAAGGATATCGACTTCATCACCGAAATCTACGGCAGCGATTACGGGGTGAGCAATCTGCTGTAAGCCACACAGAGAACTGGAGTAGGCCGGTTCAAGCGTAGCGGAACCGGCAAGCTTTCGGCCAATTCGGATATTGCCCGATCCGCTACGCTTGATCAGGCCTACATCCTCAGCTGACTAAAAGAAAACCGCCTCGACCCCATCGGCATGGGCTTCATTCTTCGCCTGCCCCTGTTCATCATAACTAAAACCCAGGCGGGCGAAAGCAGGGATGCGACTCCGGTCCACCGTCGCCATCGGGTGCGCCGTACCTTCATAAGCCAGTATATTGGCCACCTGCACCAGATCCACATAGTCCACCGGCGCATCCCCCGGATTGCGCAGCAGATCATCATGCTCCGCAGCCACCGCCACCAACTGCGGGTCAAATTTCCAGAATTTCAGGATTTTGCCACCCAGTCCAGGATGTACCTTGCGCAGAACCTTATCAAGATATGCCGGATTCTCCGCCAACTCCACATGTTCTGTCGCTTTGATCAGCAGCGGGATTTTGCCCACATCGTGGGTCAATCCTGCCACTAGCGCCACATCAGGCTCGAGGCCTGGCTGCTCCTTCGCCAGTGTCGAAGCCAAGGCCCCGACCTTTACCGAGTGAGCCCAAAGCACTTCCATGCGCTTTTGAATGACGCTGATGTGGGTTGAGAAAACCTCTTTCATCGATACCGCATAGATGGCGTTTTTCACTTTCTGGAATCCGATCCGGGTCACTGCCAGTTTGATCACCTTGATGGGATCCCGCCCCCGATAGAGCGGACAGTTGGCGTAGCGAATCAGGCGAGCGGTGATAGCAGCATCCTTCTGGATCACTTTGGTCAGATCTTTCGCCGAACTATCCACATCGTTAATCACCAACAGAGCCTCGATGGAGAGAGCAGGCAGTGTCGGCAACGCCAGTCGGTTGGCGATCAAATCTTCACCCAGCTCCTTAACGAAGTCATTGATGGAGAATTTCTCAGCCGCTTCCTGCTCCAGCTCTTCTTTCGAGGGCTCCGGAACAAAGGCGGCACCATCTGACAGTGTAAAAACAGATTTGGACATTGGTGTTCAATTTCGGGGATTACAACAGTTCAAAGGCTATCGGCCAGCTTTACCAAATGTTTAGTCTTATTATGCCTGGCACAGAGCAAAATCCATCTTTTCCAAAAACTATTGATCTGGATCAAACAAAACACCACAACCACAACATATTGTGTAAAAAATATCATCCACCACAAGATGACGTATCTATAATGGAAATATCAGGAGGACCGAGATGTCCGTCAAACTCAAAAAAACACCACTATTTCTACCCATCAAGGTAGAAAAGCGGGATGGGTCACAAACAACATTCGACGCAGCCAAGATCAGGACCGCAATCCTGCAGGCAGGCCAGGCCACGGGAGAACTCGATAAGTCTGAGGCCCAGCTGCTCACCGCCCAGGTAGTTAAAGTGCTGGCCCACACGGGTTATCGACACCAGACCCCGGATATCGAGCGCATCCAGGATATCGTCGAGCAGGTGCTGATCAGCGCCAACCACCTGCAAACCGCCCGCGCCTACATCGTCTATCGCGAACAGCATAAAAAGCTGCGGCAGGACCGCCGCACCCTGGTGGATGTCTCGACTTCGGTCAATGAATATCTTGAACGGGCCGACTGGCGGGTGAGCGCCAATGCCAACCAGGGCTACTCCCTGGGCGGGCTGATTCTCAACACCTCCGGCAAGATGCTCGCCAACTACTGGCTGAGCCATGTCTATCCGCCCGAAGTGGGAGAGGCTCACCGGGTCGGCGACGTCCACATCCATGATCTGGACATGCTGGCAGGCTACTGCGCCGGCTGGTCTCTGCGCACCCTGCTGCATGAAGGACTCAACGGTGTGCCTGGAAAAGTGGAATCGGGTCCACCCAAACACATGTCCTCCGCCGTGGGACAGATCGTCAACTTCCTCGGCACACTGCAGAATGAGTGGGCCGGCGCCCAGGCCTTCAGCTCCTTCGACACCTATATGGCCCCCTATGTGCGCCAGGACGGTCTGAACTACGAGCAGGTCCGGCAGTACATCCAGGAGTTGATCTACAATCTCAATGTCCCCTCCCGGTGGGGCACCCAGACTCCCTTCACCAATCTGACCTTCGACTGGGTCTGCCCGGAGGATCTGCGCGAGCAGGTGCCGGTCATCGCCGGTGAAGAGATGAATTTCACCTACGGCGAACTGCAGCGGGAGATGGATCTCATCAATCGCGCCTATATCGAGGTGATGACTGAGGGGGATGCCAAAGGCCGGGTCTTCACCTTTCCCATCCCCACTTATAACATCACCCCCGACTTCCCCTGGGAGAGCGAAAATGCTGAGTTGTTATTCGCCATGACCGCCAAGTATGGTCTGCCCTACTTCCAGAATTTCCTCAACTCGGAACTCAAACCAAATATGGTTCGTTCCATGTGCTGCCGCCTACAGCTCGACCTGCGGGAACTGTTGAAACGCGGCAACGGTCTGTTCGGCTCTGCGGAGCAGACAGGCTCGTTGGGGGTGGTGACCATCAACTGCGCCCGCCTGGGGCATCTCTACCAAGGAGATGAAGCCGGATTGATGCAGCGGCTCGATGAACTGCTGCGCCTCGCCCGCACCAGTCTGGAGATCAAACGCAAGGTGATTCAGCGCCACATGGACGCGGGGCTCTTTCCCTATACAAAACGCTATCTCGGCACCCTGCGGAACCACTTCTCCACCATCGGAGTTAACGGCATCAATGAGATGGTTCGCAACTTCACTGCGGATGAGCAGGATATCACCGGTGAAGCCGGTGGCGCCCTTGCGATCCGCTTCCTCGACCATATCCGCGAGCGCATGGTCGAGTTCCAGAAACAGACCGGCAACATGTACAACCTGGAGGCGACGCCTGCAGAGGGCACTACCTACCGCTTCGCCAGGGAGGATCGCAAGCGTTGGCCCGAGATCCTCCAGGCCGGCACTTTGGAGAAACCTTACTACACCAACTCCTCACAACTACCTGTAGGTTTCACCGACGACCCCTTTGAGGCGCTGACACGCCAGGAGCCGCTGCAGCAAAAGTACACGGGCGGCACGGTGCTGCACCTCTATATGAACGAACGCATCAGCTCAACAGAGGCCTGCCGGCGGCTGGTGAAACGGTCACTGGAGCGTTTCCGTCTGCCCTATATCACCATCACCCCAACCTTCTCAATCTGTCCCAAACACGGATATCTTAGCGGCGAGCACGAGTTCTGCCCAAGCTGTGACGAGGAGTTGATCGCCCATAAACAACAGGAGTTACACAACCATGCAAACTGCCATTGAACTGAAAGAGGAAGAGCGTACCCGCTGCGAAGTCTGGACCCGGGTAATGGGTTACCACCGTCCCGTCTCGGCTTTCAACCCCGGTAAGCAGTCGGAACATAGCGACCGGCGCTGCTTCGAAGAGAGCCGGGCTCAACTTCACCAGGGCCAGGTTTAGCCTCTCTCCATGTCGAACCTGCAGCTGCAAGTAGGGGGTCTCACGCCAATGACCACCATCGACTTCCCCGGCGAACTGGCAGCGGTTATCTTCTGCCAGGGCTGCCCCTGGTTCTGCCGCTACTGCCACAATGGCCATCTGTTATCGCGTTCAGGTGACGACCTGATCGAATGGGCAAGCGTCATCGATTTTCTCGAACAGCGGCAGGGACTGCTGGATGCCGTGGTTTTCAGCGGAGGCGAACCCACTCTGCAACGCAACCTCAAAGCTGCAATCCAGCAGGTCAGGGCGATGGGGTTCAAAATCGGTCTGCACAGCGCCGGGGCCTACCCGGAAAGACTGGCCGAACTGCTACCCTTACTCGACTGGGTGGGGCTGGACATCAAGGCGATGCCAGGAGATTACGATACCCTGACCGGCGTCAGTGGCAGCGGAGAAAAGGCCTGGAAAAGCCTGCAACTGCTGGTTTCCAGCGGCGTGGCTTATGAGATCCGCACCACGGTTCATCCTGAATTGCTAACTCCGGCAGTCCTCAAGCAGCTCGATTCCCGACTGCAGGAGACAGGTGTCGTCAATCACCAACTGCAAAAGTGCAATACCGGTCATTGCCTCGATGCCACGCTCACCGCTTGAAACCCCGGGCAGGGGGGAATCAATCCCCAAAACTGGTACCGACGCGACGGGCGCTCTCCACCCAGGGGTGGTCCACAGGCACTAACTTCTTATTACCCGCCACCTCCTGTAACGGAACGGGAACCGCCAGTTCGCCGCGGGCCGCCACCATTACCCCGAACTGCCCCTGCTCAATCAGATCGGCACAGGCGGTACCCAGCCGGGTGGCGAGCAGACGGTCGGCAGCCGATGGGGTGCCTCCCCGCTGAAGATGGCCCAGTATGGTGACCCTGGACTCCAATCCTGTAAGCGCCTCCAGCTGCTGGGAAAGCATGACCGTGTGGTTGGCGTTGGCCGCCTGCAGCGCTTCCAACGCATTTTTCGCGCTCTTGCGCTCCTTTTTTTCGACCGCTGCCGCCTTGCGCGCCTCGGCGGCCCGGATCAAAACCGCCTGATCTTTGGGCAGCGCGCCCTCCGCCACAGCGACAATACTGAAGTTCTTTCCGCTGCGCACCCGGGTGCGAATTGCCTCGGATACATTCTCGATATCGTAGGGGATCTCCGGCAGCAGGATCACATCCGCCCCGCCCGCGATTCCGGCACCCAGCGCGAGCCAACCGGCCCGGTGTCCCATGATCTCCACCACAATGATCCGATGGTGACTGTGAGCGGTGCTGTGAAGCCGGTCGATGGCTTCAGTAGCTATGCCCAAAGCGGTATCGAAACCGAAGGTCGTATCAGTTTTGCCCACATCATTATCGATGGTTTTGGGCAGGGTGATAATATTCAGCCCCTTCTCCATCAGCTGCAGCGCGTTCTTCTGGGTCCCGCCGCCGCCAAGACAGACAAGCGCATCGAGGTGATTCGCCGCATAGTTCTCGACAATCACATCTGTCATGTCCTGCTTCTTACCCCCAAACATCATGCGGTGGGGCTTATCCCGGCTGGTGCCCAGGATGGTGCCGCCCTGAGTAAGGATGCCGGAGAGCACACCCCCGTCCAAACGTGTGGTGCGGTTATCCACCAGACCACGAAAGCCGTCCATGAAACCAATCATCTGCATGTCGTAATAACTTTGGGCCGCCTTGCCGACGCCACGGATCGCCGCATTGAGGCCGGGGCTATCGCCACCTGCGGTCAGTATCCCTATATGCTTGGTCATCTCCTCTCCAAACGGCCTCTGCCGCAGCGATTGATTCTAATGGTTAGTGGTGCCAGGAGACTGCCGGGTTTTACACTGTTTGGCTGCAAATCCCTGGATGACGATCAACTCAGCTTATCGAACTCGTTAAATAGGCCCACTATTCGCCTCGTTCGATAAGCTGAATTGATTCGCCCCCAGTGATTTTCGCATCAAACGGATAAATCCGGCAGCCTCCTAGAACGTCTACTACCCTGATTGAAAACGGGGTTAGTGTAACCTCCCTTCAGAGACGGCGCAGCAGATTCCTGGAAACTTATTTCGCTGTAATTTTGTAGGGGCAGGCAGGGACCATTTTTTGATAGACTATGCAACTTTGATGGCTATTATTTCCTCTGATTCTGAAGAATGTCTCTGCTCAACTCACTGCTGAATCTTCGCCCGACCTTCCGGCACGGAGTCCACCCTGATCCTCTCAAGGAGCAGACGGTTGACTTGCCGGTACAGCGCGTACCCTTTGTTTCCCGTTATGTAATGCCCCTGGGACAGCATATCGGCGTGCCGGCCAAGCTGGTAGTGAAAAAAGGTGATACGGTTACACGGGGTCAAATGATCGCCGAACCCGGTGCCTTCATGTCCACCGCCCTGCACAGCCCCGTCACTGGTAGAGTGGTTGGTATCGAGCCCCATCGCTATACGGACGGCTCTTTCAAACCAGCCATCGAGATCGAGGCCGACCCCTACGCCACCCAACAGTTTCAGCCTCGCCCGCCCATCGACTGGGAGTCCCTCTCCATGGACGGCTTCATCGCCGAGGTGCAGAAGGCAGGCATCGTGGGCATGGGCGGAGCCGCCTTCCCGGCCCATGTAAAGTACGCCATCCCGGAAGGACAGAAGATCAGCAATCTGCTGATCAACGGTGCCGAGTGCGAACCCTACCTGACCACCGACCACCGCCTGATGGTGGAGCGCCCCGAATCGGTGGTGCGGGGAGCAGAGATCATCCGCCGCAAACTCGGAGCGGAAAAGGCCACCATCGGGGTGGAGGACAACAAACCCGATGCCATCGAGATTCTCTCCCGCACCATCGGCAATGAGCCCATCGAAGTGGTCGGATTGCCGATGAAATACCCCCAGGGTGCCGAGAAGATGCTGATCAAGGCGACCTACGGCATCGAGATCCCTGCCGGGCAGCTGCCCCGGGATTGCGGTATTGTGGTCAACAATGTCGGCACTGCGGTAGCTGTCGCAGAATGGTTCGATTTGGGCCGCCCGCTGATGGAGCGGATCGTCACCGTCTCCGGCCCCGGCATTCACTACCCCGCAAACCTGACCGTTCCACTGGGCACTCCCATCCGAGAGGTATTGAAATTCTGTGGCGGACTGAGCGAAAACACCCGTGAGGTGATCTCCGGCGGACCCATGATGGGCGCGCCCATCGCCAGTCTGGATGTGCCGGTGCTGAAGGGTACCTCCGGCATCCTCGCCTTCACCGCAGCCGAAACCGGACGCCCCCACGAATACCCCTGTATCCACTGCGGACGCTGCCTGGAGGCTTGCCCCTATTTTCTCAACCCATCGCGTTTCGCACGCCTCGCCAAGGCCCGCTTGTTCGATGAGATGAACGCCCTGAACGTCTCCGACTGCGTGGAGTGCGGTGCCTGTACCTACGCCTGCCCCTCAGGGATACCGATCGTGCAGCATATCCGCACGGCAAAGAATAACTTAAGGCAGCAACATAAGAGGGCAAACGGCTAACAACAGGTAGGCCCGATCAAGCGCTGCGTATCGGGCATCCAGGCTTCGTCAGAACGAATCAGATTGCCGGTTCCGCTACGCTTGAACCGGCCTACGGCTAAAGGCTTTCGAATATGTGTCGGTGTTTGTTATGTGCAAGTATTATTTTATGAATTATAAAAACGACAACGTTTGGCTTATCCGGTGGCGCGGCCCCCTTTTGCTTTTCGCCTTTAACCTTTCGCCTTTTAACAAGCAATGAAGAAGAAAGATCCAAGTCTCCTGGTTCAACCTGCGCCACTACTGGTGCAGGGCATGACCACCCCCAAGGCGATGCGTGATGTCTGGTACGCACTGCTGCCCGCCACTCTGGCCGGTCTCTGGTTTTTCGGCCTCAGCGCCCTGCTGGTATTGCTCGCATCGATTATCGGCGCAGTTGCCACGGAGTGGGCGTTCACTCCGACACAGGAGCGCACCACTGCGCTGGGTGACGGTAGCGCCGCACTCACTGGCCTGCTGCTGGGACTGACTCTACCTCCAGCACTGCCGATCTGGATGGCTTTTCTCGGCGGCGTAGTGGCCATAGGTCTCGGCAAGGTGATCTGGGGCGGACTGGGTAACAACCTCTTCAATCCTGCCTTGGTGGGACGGGCCTTCCTGCTCGGCACCTTTCCCATCGCCATGACCACCTGGTATGCGGCGCAGGGCCCGGCGCACTTCTTCGATCTCTACTCAAGCACCCTGGCCGCCCCTTTCATGCAGGCGACCTGGGACAGCATGAGTGGCGCCAGCCCCCTCGGTTTGATGAAGTTTCAGCATGAGGGCACCGCCATCTCCAATCTCTTCATCGGCAACACCGCCGGTTCCCTGGGTGAAACCAGCGGCCTGCTGTTGCTGCTGGGCGGGCTCTGGCTCTGGTACCGCCGCGACCTTGACTGGCGCATCCCAGCCAGCATCTTTCTCACCGCCGGCATCTTCTCCGGCATCCTGTTTGCGGTGGATGCGGAACGCTTTCCCAGTCCTCTCTTCACCCTCTTTTCCGGCGGCATGATGCTTGGGGCGATCTACATGGCGACCGACCCGGTCACCTCACCGCTCACTCCCAGGGGCAGTTGGATCTTCGGTGCAGGCATCGGTTTTCTGGTGGTTCTGATCCGCGTCTACGGCGGCATGCCGGAGGGCATGATGTACGCTATTTTGCTGATGAATGCCGCTACGCCGCTCATCGATCGCTATACCCAACCCAGGGTGTTTGGACGGGGGGCAAACAAGGCATGACCATCGAACAGCAATCCCTGGAGCAGCAGGAGCCCAGCTCCACCAAACTGGCTCTCTCGTTGGCCTTTGCCGGCCTGATTTCCGGCATTATCATCATCAGCATCTTCGAGGCGACCCTGCCCACCATCACCGCCAACAAGGCCCGTGAGTTGAGAGAGGCGGTTTTCAAGGTGCTGCCAAACGTCACCACCATGCAAAAACTGCAGTTCGACAACGGAAAGCTGCGGGTGCGCACCGAAAAAGGGGCCGATGAGGATACGATCTATGGCGGTTATGGCAGTCAAGGCCAGTTCGTCGGCTATGCGGTGGAGGGTGTCGGTCCAGGTTTTCAGGACACCATCCGCGTGCTCTATGGCTACCTGCCGGAACAGCGCAAGATCGTCGGCATGGAGATCCTGGAGAGCCGGGAAACCCCTGGACTGGGGGATAAAATCTTCAAAGACATGGCCTTTGTCGCCAACTTTGACGATCTCTCCGTCGACCCCAAGATAAAGGCGGTGAAGAAGGGCACCAAATCCGCCCCCAATGAGATCGACTCCATCACCGGCGCCACCATCTCCGCCAAGGCGGTGGTAAGGATCATCAACGAGACCCGCGTACGCTGGGAGGATCGGCTCCCGGCCCCGGGCAATGAGCCGAAGTTGAAAGGTAAAAGGACAAAGGACGAAGGTTAAAGGAGACTCTCCTACCAACTCTGTCCCTCTTTTTGAGACATCGAATATGGCAATCAATATCAAAGACCCCTCCGCTGTACAGGAGATGATGAAAGGCCTCTGGCGGGACAATCCCGTCTTCGTGCAGGTACTCGGCATGTGTCCGATGCTTGCGGTGACCAACTCCGCCATCAATGCGCTGGCGATGGGACTCGCCACCCTGTTCGTGCTGGTGGGCTCCAGCGCGCTGGTCTCGGCCTTCAAGAACCTGATCCCGAAGCAGGTACGCATCTCCCTCTACATCGTCATCATCGCCACCTTCGTGACGGTGATCGACTACACCCTGCTGGCCCTGGTTCCCGCCATCCACAAGGAGCTGGGAGCTTTTATCCCCCTGATAGTGGCCAACTGCATGATCCTAGGCCGTCAGGAGGCGTTTGCCGCCAAGCACACGGTGGGTTTCGCAGTGATGGACGCCATCGGCATGTCCGCCGGCTTCCTCATCGCCCTCTTTGCGCTGGGCAGCGTCCGCGAGATCCTGGGCAACGGCAGCCTCTTCGGCATCGACCTGTTTGGCGCGGGGTTTGAACCCTGGGTCATCATGATCCTGCCGCCGGGCGGCTTCATCACCCTCGGTTTGATCCTGCTCTTCTTCAACTGGGTCACCGAGCGCAAAGCCCGGTTTCTGGAACAGGTTGTTGCCGCCGAACAGGCCAAGGGATAAGCACACATGGATAATCTGATCTGGATCTTCATCAGCGCCATGTTGGTCAACAACTTCGTGCTGGCCTATTTTCTTGGACTCTGCCCCTTTCTCGGCGTCTCCGGGAGACTCGAAACCTCATTCCGCCTGGGTCTGGCCACCACCTTCGTGCTGCTCATCACCGCGCTCTGTTCCTGGTTCCTCAACACCTATGTGCTGATCCACGCCCCCTACCTGCGACTGATCAGTTTCATCGTGGTCATCGCCTCCACGGTGCAGTTTATCGAGATGGCGATCAAGAAGCTCAGCCCCTCCCTGTTCAAGGCACTGGGCATCTTCCTGCCGTTGATCACCACCAACTGCGCCATTCTGGGACTCGCAATCTTCGCCACCAACCGGGGTTACGGCTTCGCCGAAGGCATGGTCTTCGCCCTCGGCGCCGGTGCCGGCTTCACCCTGGCAATGGTCCTGATGGCAGGACTGCGGGAGGAGACCGAAATCATCGACTTGCCCGTTCTGGTTCGCGGCACAGCCATGAACTTGATCATCGCCGGCATCCTCTCCATGGCGTTCATGGGGTTTGCCGGGCTGTTCAGCTCAACCTGAAGAGGGTTACCGATGCTCATCCATATACTTTCACTCCTGGGATTGATGCTGCTGTGCGGCGGCTGGGTGTTGTTTCAGGGCTGGCTGTCACGGCAGGATCCCGAATACAAGGGTTACAAGGTGGGTTGTGGGGCCTGCAAGCAGGGTAGCTGCTCCACCCAGGATGGTTGCAAACCAACCGTCCAGATTGATCTGCCATCCCCAAAGTAGGCCGGCTCAAGCGTAGCGGAACTGGCAAACCTGCGCCCGATCCGCTACGCTTGATCGGGCCTACCAGGCTACTTTGATGGCAGACGGATGCCGTACTCGTATACGCTGGCTGCCTTTATAACGCCGGATCCAGCCTCTTGTTTCAACATCCTGACCCACCAGGTCTTGCGGCTGCCAGTCCGTGAAGTGATCGAGGTCCGAGCGGTCGATACGCAACTTCACTCCGGCAATGTTCAGCCAGAGAGAACGGCGGCTCTGTTGCAACTTTTCAATCCGGCCCCGCAGCAATCGAAACCCTTCGACTGAGCGCGCCAGTCCAGCCGCATCGGCCACCAACTCATCGGCCCAAACACCCCGTCCCGCAGCACGTGCCCGGCCTTCTGCCGCACGATAACATTGCAGGTGGTCTAGATTAGGAGGAAAGACGATCTGGAAACCTGCACCATCCTGCAACAGTGCCTCAATGAGATTTTTTCCATTCTGGCTATATACGTGGGCCAGAATCCGTCGGTAGCGATCCTTTTGTTGATGCCCCTTCTCCAGACGAATCCGCTTACCGGAATCAGAGACCAGCCGCTCAAGCCGTCTCTTTGCAGCCTTGGCATGAGGTTCGTCGGGTTTATCCTCCCAACCTGTCTCCGGGGTATTGATGCCGATCAGGCGAATCCTGCGGCCATCGGACAGCAGCAGAGTATCTCCATCGAAAACCTCCGCCACTTCGAATAACTCGCCACTGCGCAGGGAAGGACAGGAAGCATAGGCAGCGCGGCTGAACAGCAGCGCCAGAAAGAGCAACAACAAAAAAGGCCCCGCACTGCGGAGCCTTTTTACTGTCATCTGCCTTGTTTGATCCACACGCTGCGCGGTCACAGACCACGAAGCGGGCAGGGCGGCGAGATTAACGGCTGTATTTCTTACGAAACTTATCGACACGACCGGCAGTATCGAGGATCTTCTGCTTGCCGGTGTAGAAAGGATGGCAGGCAGAACAGACTTCGACGTGCAGTTCGTCCTTACCCAAGGTGGAACGGGTAACGAACTCGCTACCGCAACTGCAAACGACCTTGACCTCATTGTACTTAGGATGGATATCCGCTTTCATGTCAGACCCGCTATCTAGAAACTATTAATTACCGCCATACTGGGCGGAGAAGGCGCGCAATCATATAAGAAACCGGCGCCATAGGCAAGCATTCTATTACCGCGCTGGACTTGCGATGCGGAAGAGGGGATTCAGTGCCCGCCGGATGCCCTGAAATCGATCACTTTGGCTGAGCAAGGCTCCTCCGTCGTGTCTGTCCAGGGTTTGTCTTTCAATCCACTGATTCTTGCGAGCAAACCAAACTCCCCATGAAGCTGTTCCCACATCATACGGGATATATGCAGGCAGGCGCTCAACGGGGTACGGTTGCGGCGCTCCTGATCAATACGCCACTGCAGACAACGCAGTCGCTGCCGGCGCTCCTCCGGGGCACTTTCGATGAATTCATCAATCGCCGCCAAGCGCAGGCGTTCGAAATCCTCCGGACGCTCCCTGGCCACGGCAAGCATGGAATCAAAGTCCATAGTGTCAAAATTATTCTTATTCATCCGAGTCGCACCTAAACGCCTGAGATGGTAAAAAACTACCACGGCTTCACTGCATTGTCGCAGAACCTGCTTCCCGGATTTAATGATAGCGCCGGTTACAAAAAGATAACCTTTTAAATATCATGGTGTTACTGCTCATTATTCTTGGCCGTCAGGTTTCCGGCACACCTGCCTGTCCCAGCCCTCGAAGGCCTCTCCACTGTCACTCCAGCGAGCTTCTCCGATCAGATCCAGGCGTACCTTCACCCTCTCATCCGACTCAGTAACCCCCTGTAGATACTCGGCCCCTGCTTGAGTATAGACGTCGGTTGGAAGCACCTTGCCGTGCACCTCCAACCCCATTTCATCCCGCCAAACCAACTCAAGCCAGGCCCTTTTGAGCACCGCATATTCAAACTGCTCATGCAGCAAACAAGCTATCGGCACATAGTCGTTTTTCATCCTGCCTTCCGCATCTTTTACCTTCAGATGAAAAGCTGCAACAGATCGTTGAGGTAACGCTGGCCCAGCTCAGTTGGCCTGATGCATCCTCCACCTCTCTCCAGCAAACCCCGTGATTCTGCCTTGTCGAGCGCGTGGTCCATGACCGACAAATCCAAGCCTGTACGGGCTTCAAACATCGCGATCTCAATACCTTCACACAGGCGCATCCCATTCATCATAAACTCCAGCACCCGCTCTTCCGTCGCCAACGTTTTCTCTCCCTGAGTAAACAGGCCTCCGGCACGTCCCTGCAGATAATCGCCGGGACTCCGCATCTTCCAGAAGCGGCTGATCCCGCCAGCCTTATCTGTCACCTTGGCATGGGCGCCGGCACCTATTCCCAGGTAGTCACCGAAAGACCAGTAGTTGAGGTTGTGGCGACACGCTTCTCCCTGCCGGGCATAGGCGGAGATCTCATACTGATCATACCCCCCAGCCGCCAGCTGGGCCTGTCCCTGCCGCTGTATCTCCCATATCAGATCGTCATCCGGCAGTTGCGGGGGCGCATGATGGAAACGGGTGTTGGGCTCAAGGGTCAATTGATAATAGGAGATGTGACCGGGATCGAGCTGTAGCGCCAGCTCCACGTCCCGCCTGGCTGCCTCTAGTGACTGCCCCGGCAGGCCGAACATCAGATCCAGGTTAATGCGCCTGAACCCGGCCGTCTTTGCGGACTCAACCGCCTTGGTCGCTTCGTCCGGGCCATGTATCCGCTCCAGGGCCCGCAGACTTTCAGCGTCAAAACTCTGCACACCGATGGAGAGACGGTTGACTCCAGCCGCACGAAAGCCGGTGTAATATTCAGCCTCCAGGGTTCCGGGGTTGGCCTCCAGGGTGACCTCCATGCCTTCAGGGCAATCGATTCGCTCCCGTACCCCGACCAACAACCGCTCAATCGCCGCTGTAGAGAAGAGACTGGGCGTGCCTCCACCGATAAAGATGCTCTGCAGCGGGCGATCTTTATGATTGGCTGCGTCGACACTCAGATCCGCCAGCAGCGCCTCCACATAGGCGGCTTCCTTCAGGCTTTCATCCACCGCATGGGAGTTGAAATCGCAGTAGGGGCATTTCCGCACACACCAGGGAATATGCACATAGAGGGAGAGGGGTGGGGGGATCATCTGTTGCTGAGAGTCCAAAACGTAGGGTGTGCCGTGCGCATCAGCAATCATGGTGCGCACGGCGCACCCTACGGTCGAGATGCTAATCAGCCCCGGTCGCGGGCGTCGAGATAGGCCATATCGGAGAGCGCACCCCATTCACGGGATCCCTTCAGAAAAGCGCTGTAGGAATCGTAGACCCGCTTGGTGAAATCGTCCTTGCCGGCCAGTTCCCGCACCACCTCTTCCGAGTATTTACGCAGGGTCGCTATGACGTCCTTCGGATAGCTGCGGATATCGACCTTATGTTTCTCCACCAGGGTCTTGAGTGCTGCCGGATTACGCGCGGTGTACTCCGCCAGCATATCCTGATTCACCACCTTGCAGGCGTTGAGCACGATGGACTGCAGATCCTTGGGCAGCTCATCGAAAGCCTTCTGATTGATGATCGCCTCCAGCGTGGTGCCGGGCTCATGGAAACCCGGATAGTAGTAGTACTTGGCCGCCTTGAAGAGACCGAATGCGAGGTCGTTGTAGGGATTCACCCACTCAGTGGCATCGATGGCGCCGGATTGGAGTGAGGTGAACAGCTCGCCACCAGGCAGATTGACCGGTGTGCCGCCCGCCCGCTTCAACACTTCGCCGCCCAGGCCTGGGATGCGCATCTTCAACCCTTTGAGATCATCCACGCTGTTGATCTCCTTGTTGAACCAGCCACCCATCTGCACACCGGTATTCCCAGCCGGGGCGGGGATCATGCCAAACTTTTTATAGAGTTCGCGCCACAGCTTGAGACCGCCACCGTAGTACATCCAGCCATTCATCTCCTGGGCCGTCATGCCGAAGGGCACCGTGGAGAAGAACTGCGCCGCCTCGCTCTTACCCTTCCAGTAGTAGGCCGCGCCATGACCCATCTCGGCGGTGCCGCGGGAGACTGCGTCGAATACCTCAAACGCCGGCACCAGCTCTTTTGCGCCATAGACCTTTACCTTGATGCGCCCACCGCTCATCTCGGTGATCAGTTGGGCCAGCTTGTTCGCCCCGGTGCCGAGGCCGGGAAAGTTCTTCGGCCAGGTGGTAACCATCTTCCATTTGAATTGCGCTTTTGCCTGCACCACCGGCGAAACAGCAAGGGATGCGCTTGCCACCAAAGAGCCGGCGCCCACTTTTTTTATAAATTCACGGCGTTTCATCAATTTCTCCAGGTTCTGCCCATTCGTCGGGCTGTTTCACTCAGTTTCAACAAGGCGAAAGATTCGCATAGGCGACCACCAGCCACTTGCTGCCCTCGGTTTCAAAATTGACCTGCACCCTGGCGCTACGCCCCTGACCCTCGGCATTCAGGACGACACCTTCACCAAACTTGGGGTGAATGACCCGCTGACCCAGACTGAAACCCACCGACTCATCGGTGTAGGCGCGAGCCGGTTTGCTGTAGAGGGGCTGGGTAACCTGAGGCCCGGAGCGGATCTCGCGTATCAATGACGAGGGGATCTCCCGCAGGAAGCGGGAGGGCCGGGGATAGTTCTCCTGCCCGTGCAGACGGCGACTTTCGGCATGGCTCATATAGAGCGTCTGCATGGCGCGGGTCACCCCCACATAACAGAGCCGCCGCTCCTCCTCCAGACGCTCCGGATCATCCGCCGACATACTGTGGGGAAAGAGCCCCTCTTCGACACCCACCAGGAAGACCAGGGGGAACTCCAGCCCCTTGGCGGAGTGCAGGGTCATCAGCTGCACGCAGTCCTCGAAGGGATCGCCCTGGGCCTCTCCCGCCTCCAACGCAGCGTGGGAGAGAAAGGCGGATAACTCGTCCATCTCCTCGTCTGCGTGGGCCTCGTAGCCAAACTGGCGGGTGGCGTTGACAAGTTCCTCCAGATTCTCCTTACGGTCCTGACCCTTCCCGTCCCGGCTCTTCTCGAAGTGTTCCGGCAGCCGGCTGGCGGCCAGCACCTGATCAACCTTTTCAGGCAGATCCAGGGCCGCAGTATCGATCCGCAGCTCCTCGACCAGATCAAGGAATCCCTGCAGTGAGTTGGCCGCCCGGCGGGGCATGGCGCCCCCCTTGAGCAGCTCCGCAGTCGCCACCCAGAGAGAGACGTTGAAATCCCTGGCGTGCGCCCGCACCGCATCGACGGTCTTGGGTCCGATCCCACGTGGCGGCATGTTCACCGCACGCTCAAAGGCGGCATCGTCATCCGGGTTGTTGAGCAGACGCAGATAGGCCAAGGCGTCCCTGATCTCTGCGCGCTCGAAGAAACGCAACCCACCATAGACCCGGTAGGGGATCGCCGACTGGATCAACGCCTCTTCAAAGATCCGCGACTGGGCAGAGGTACGGTAGAGAATCGCCGATTCGCTACGACTGTTACCATCGGAGATGAACTGGCGGATACGCTCGATGACAAACCGCGCCTCATCCACCTCGTTGAAGGCAGAGTAGAGGTTGATCGGATCACCCTCGCCGTCGGCGGTCCAGAGCTGCTTGCCCAGACGTGAGGGGTTGTTGCCGATCAGTGCATTGGCCGCGTTGAGGATATTGCCGGTAGAGCGGTAGTTCTGCTCCAGCTTGAACATACGGCTATTGGAGCAGTTTTGCTCAAAATTGCGGATATTCTCCACCTGCGCGCCACGCCAACCGTAGATCGACTGGTCATCATCGCCCACCACGAAGAGGTTGTCCTGACCCCTGGTCAACAGCCTCAGCCAGGCGTACTGGATTGCGTTGGTATCCTGAAACTCATCCACCAGCACATGACGGAAGCGCGCCTGGTAGTATTGCAGGATGTCGGCCCTGTCGCGCCACAACTCATGGGCGCGCAGCAGCAGCTCGGCAAAATCCACCATACCGCCACGCTCACAGGCCGCCTGGTATTCGGTGTAGATGCGGATCATCTGGTGCTGGTAGGGATCGCCGCCATCATCCAGATGCTGGGCACGCAGTCCTTCGTCCTTCTTGCCGTTGATAAACCACTGAACCTGCCGTGGCGGCCATTTGGCATCATCCAGGTCGAGGCTTTTAAGGATCCGCTTGATCATACGGAACTGGTCGTCGGAGTCGAGGATCTGGAAACTCTGGGGCAGACCCGCCTCCTTCCAGTGGGCTCGCAGCAGGCGGTGCGCCAGCCCATGAAAGGTGCCGACCCACATGCCACCGATGGGCTGACCCAACAGCTCCTCGATGCGCCCGCGCATCTCTTTGGCCGCCTTGTTGGTAAATGTCACCGCCAGCACCGACCAGGGCGTAGCCTCCTCCACCGTCAACAGCCAGGCGATACGATGCACCAGGACACGGGTCTTGCCGCTTCCGGCACCAGCGAGCACCAAAGTATTGCCAACCGAGGCGCTGACCGCGTCACGCTGTGCTTCATTCAGTGGATCGAGAATAGGGGAGACATCCATGCGCCTATCTTAATCAATTATTACCTTCGGAGCATCCGCCAAGAAACCCCATTTCACCACGAAGAACACGAAGGCACGAAGTCATCAAATTGATTGGCAATAATCCTTCTTCGTGCACTTTGCGCCCTTCGTGGTGAGTTATGGGTTTCCGAATAGAGACTAGGCTAGAATGGTCTTACCTCCTTTGAGACAAGGCATATCGGAATGGAAGTTTTGGCAGGCGACATCGGCGGCACAAACACACGTCTGGCGCTATACAGAATCGAACAGAACAGGCCGGGAGAGGCCCTGCTGGAATCCACCTATCCCAGCCGGAGTTTCGACTCGCTGGAAGCGATCCTCGACGATTTCAGCGAGCACTTCTCCTGGCGCATTCAACGGGCCTGTTTCGGTATCGCCGGCCCAGTGGTCAACCAGAGCTGTGAAACCACCAATCTCCCATGGAAGATCACCGCCCGCACCATCACCGACCGTTTCGGCTTTGATGAGACTTGGCTGATCAATGATCTTGAGGCCAACGCCTGGGGCATAGGCGCGCTCTCCCCCGATGACTTCCACCTGCTCAATCCCGGCAGAGTGGATCTGCCGGGAAACGCTTCCATCGTCTCCGCCGGTACCGGACTGGGAGAAGCAGGACTCTACTGGGACGGCAACGTCCATCGGCCCTTCTCATCAGAGGGCGGCCACACCGATTTCAGCCCCAGCAACGAACTGGAGTTCGCCCTCTGCCAAACCCTGGCGGAGAAGTATGGTCATGTCAGCTGGGAACGGTTGGTATCCGGTCCAGGACTGGAGGCCATCCACAGCTTTCTGCGTACCTACCGCCGCACTCCCACCCCCGGCTGGCTGAAACAGGAGATGAACAAACTCGGCGGCGCCCCGGCCATCTCCAATGCTGCCATGGCGAGAAAAGATCCAATCTGTGACGAGGCACTGAATCTTTTCATCCACCTCTACGGACGCGAGGCAGGCAATCACGCCCTAAAGATAATGGCGTCCGGCGGTGTCTACCTTGGCGGCGGCATCGCGCCGAGGATTCTGCAACGTCTCAAGCAACCGACCTTCCTCAAGGCCTTTTTCGACAAAGGCCGCATGCGCCATCTGATGGAGGCGATACCAGTAAAGGTAATCCTCAACGACCAGGCGGCCCTGCTGGGGGCGGCGCGCTATGCTGCAATTCAGTAATTGGAGATACCGCCTAACCCTCTGTCATTTCGAGCATAGCGAGAAACCTCTTCCTTATGGTTCTCCGTCAGCCGGAGATCTCTCCCTGCGGTCGAGATGACAAGACATCGCCTCATTCCAGTAATTGGTGACACCACCAACCCGTCGCTTTCCAACTTGTTAAACCATTGTTATCAAATCGTGATGGTTTAACGGGGATTCTTTTCTATCCTTGTATTCAAGGCACACCCGACCCTGTGTCATTTCGAACATAGCGAGAAATCTCTTCCCTATGGTTCTCCGTTAGCTGGAGATCTCTCCCTGCGGTCGAGATGACATAACCCTAATAATCAACAGACAGACGGAAAACCATGAACAGACACATATCCAGCATCGCAATGCTCACGCTACTTTTATCCCCACCGCTTCAAGCCCAGAGCACCCAATATGAGACAGCGATCCTCGCCGGAGGCTGTTTCTGGTGTGTCGAATCAGACTACGAAAAACTGGACGGAGTGGTGGATGCAATCTCCGGCTACACAGATGGGCATCTGGATATGCCGTCCTACGAAGAAGTCTCAATGGGCGACACCGGTCATATCGAGGCGGTTGAGGTGATCTATGACCCTAAGCGGGTGAGCTATGACGAAATCCTCGATTACTTCTGGCGCCATATCGACCCCACCCGCGACGATGGCCAGTTCTGTGATCGCGGCCCACAGTACCGGCCGGTTATTTTTTACCGGGGATCAGAACAAAAGGCAGCGGCATATCAGTCACTATCCAAGCTCAGACAGAACAAACCTTTTGAAGCGCCGATCAAAGTCGAACTGAAACCTGTTGCGACCTTCTATCCCGCCGAGGAGTACCACCAGGACTACTACCTCAAGAACCCTGTGCGCTATAAATATTACCGCTATGCCTGCCGGCGGGATCAGCGGGTGGAGTCACTTTGGGGAAGTCATTGACGATAATACAGCGGGCGCCATGAAGGGCGCCCGTTTGATTTTTCTCAATCCCCACCCTCCAGGCGCAGGGACTCAAGGTAGAAATCGTAGCACTTGTCCTTCAATTCCGGGTTGCCGCGCACTTTCATACCATCACGGGGATGCTGGTTAAGGTGGCCGCTGATGCCGTAGATGTCGTTGAAGCCCCATTCGATCTGTTCGCGCAGGGGGACGAAATCCTCCTGAATCACCTTGTAGATGGGGCGAACATGGAATTTCGGGTTCTTGAGAAAGTTCAACAGTAACTCGAGGTTGCAGTTACCGGCGCCACGCCCGATGCCGTTGATGGTGGCGTCCAGCAGGTTGACCCCGTCGATGATCGCCTGCTGGGTATTGGAAAAGGCCAGCTGCTGGTTGTTGTGGGCATGAAAACCCAGCTCCTTGCTCGGTGCGTATTTCTGGTACAGCTTGAGATAATAGGTCACCTGCTCGGAATAGAAGGCGCCAAAGCTATCCACCAGGTAGAGATAGTCCAGCTCAGTGGTCTGATCGACCTCCTGTAACCCCTCCACCAGTTCGGTTTCGATGGCGGCGGAGGCGGCCATGATGTTCATGGTGGTGAGATACCCCAAGTCTTTGCAGCGTTTCACCAACTCAAGGCCTGCATCTATCTGGTGCACATAGCAGGCGATGCGGACCATATCGATGGGGCTTTGATCCCTGGGCTGCAGTTTGTGGATATCCACCCGGCCCACGTCGTACATAACCGCCACCAGGGGTGGCTTTTCGCACTCGTGGGAGTCGATAACACGCCGCAGGTCGTCGTCGTCGCAGAAGTTCCAGGCACCGTATTTGTCCCGGGTGTACTCGTCGCTCTCGGTCAGTTTCTTGCCCAACTCCACGATATCGACGCCGGCATCGCAGGTCGCCCGCCATACCGCCTTCACGAAATCCAGCGAGAACTGGTAATTGTTGATCAGGCCCCCGTCCCGAATAGTGCAATCCAGGACCTTCAGCTCTTTACGAAACATCTTGCAGACTCCAGGTTGATATGGTCGTTACGCCTGCCCTGCAGCACGGCGGTGAATGGCAACTGTAAAGTATCCTCCACTTCACCGCCCAATGCCAAATCCAAACGAAGAGAGTGCTCAACAGCCTAAAGGCGGTAGAGCATTCACTGACCGAGGACGATTGAGGAAGGGGCAAGCAGCCGACTTTCGGGTTTCTACAATTCCCAAATGAGGGCTTAAGGCCAAAACCAGACCCTCAGGTTCGACCTAAACTGGAAGGAACAGTTCATACTAACAGCCGTGGTACGTCCCTTCCGCAGGGAGAAGGGATCTTCCATCTAACACTATGGCATAAGTCCTGTGTACCTACTCCACCGTCACCGACTTTGCCAAATTTCGCGGCTGATCCACATCGGTACCCTTTAGTACTGCCACATGATAGGAGAGCAGTTGCAGCGGGACGCTGTAGACGATGGGCGCAGTAGAAGGGTAGATGTCCGCCAGGGTCAAATTCTGGAAGCGATCCAGATCGATCTGAACGTCGTGATCACTGAAGAGGAAGAGCTCACCGCCTCGCGCCCGGACCTCCTGCAGATTGGAAATGACTTTTTCAAGCAACGGATCATTGGGCAGGGCGCAGACCACCGGCATTTCCGCATCAACCAGCGCCAGCGGACCATGTTTCAGTTCGCCGGCGGGATAGGCCTCCGCGTGGATATAGGAGATCTCCTTGAGTTTCAGCGCACCTTCCATGGCGATAGGATAGAAGGTACCCCGACCCAGGAAGAGGGCATGGTTCTTTTCCGAAAAGGCATTCGCCATCTCCTTTATCGCATCGCTGAGTTCCAGTACCACCTCCACCTGACGGGGCAGAGCATACAACTCGTTGACATAGACCTCCTCCTGCTCCGGGGTCATGCCGAAACGGCGTGCCAACGCCAGGGTGAGCAGGCGCAAAGCCACCAGCTGGGTGGTGAATGCCTTGGTGGAGGCGACACCAATCTCAGGACCGGCACGGGTCATCAGTGCGGCATTGGATTCCCGCACCAGGGAGCTTTCCGGCACATTGCAGACAGTGAGGCTGCCGATATAACCCATCTCTCTGGAACCGCGTAACGCGGCAAGGCTGTCCGCCGTCTCACCCGACTGCGAAATGGTGATGAAGAGGGTATCGTCCGGCACCACGACTTTGCGGTAGCGGAACTCGCTGGCTACCTCCACGCTGCAAGGGACACCGGCCTCTTCGAGCCAGTAACGTGCCACCATGCCTGCATGATATGAGGTGCCGCAGGCGATGATGTGGACACTCTTCGTCTTATCGAGCAGCGCCTTCGCTTCGTGGCCAAAACTGTCCTCGAGCAGATGTCCCTTATGAATACGGCCCTCCAAGGTCTCGGCAATCACTGAAGGCTGCTCGAAGATCTCCTTGAGCATGTAGTGGCGATAGGGACCTTTTTCTGCCGTGGAGGCGGAGAGCTCGGAGGTACGCTCCGGCCGTTCCACCGGGTTCCCTTCGTTATCGAAGATATGCACGCTTTCACGAGTTATCTCTGCAACATCACCCTCTTCGAGGAAGATAAATCGCTGGGTTACCGGCAACAGCGCAAAGACATCTGAGGCGATAAAGTGTTCGCCGACACCAATACCAATTACCAGCGGACTGCCGGCGCGGGCGACAACCATCTTGTTTGTGTCATTCGTGCTGACCACCGCCAGGCCATAGGCGCCAACCAGCCGGGTGATCGATTTCTGAACCGCTTTTAGCAGATTCTGTTCATCTTTCAGAATACTGCCCAGCAGGTGCGCGATAACCTCAGTATCTGTTTCGGAGGTGAAGCGGTAGCCCTGGCCTTCGAGTTCTTTACGCAGCAGGGCGTAATTTTCAATAATACCGTTGTGGACGATCGCCACCTGCTCCCCACTCATGTGAGGATGGGCATTTCGCTCTGCGGGCATTCCGTGGGTGGCCCAGCGGGTATGGGCAATCCCGAGATTGCCGCTGACATGGCCGCTGTCCACCATCTCCTGCAGCATTGCCACTTTTCCGACAGAGCGGATGCGCTGCATCTTTTCCGCCTGATCAAGCACCGCGATACCCGCCGAATCATAACCCCGATATTCGAGCCGGCTTAGGCCTTCCATCATAATCGGCACTACGTCCCGCTGTGCGATTCCTCCAACGATGCCACACATAACTCGTGCTCCTGCCAATTATTTTTTGGGTTGTTTGACCGGACGATGCCAGCTGTTCACTGTGATCTGCTTCGCACGGCTCAGGGTCAGGCTATTGGGTGCAGCATCCCGGGTGATGGTTGAACCAGCACCGACGGTTGCGCCGTCGCCAATGACCACCGGCGCAACCAGTTGGCTATCGGAGCCGATGAACGCGTTATCCCCGATAACGGTCTGATGTTTGTTGGCCCCATCGTAGTTGCAGGTGATGGTACCCGCACCAATGTTCACCGAATGACCAACCAGGCTATCGCCCACATAACTCAGGTGGTTGATCTTGCTGCCTCTGCCCACTGTCGATTTCTTGATCTCTACAAAATTGCCGACATTCACTTTCTCGGCAAGTTTCGTCTCCGGGCGCACCCGGGCGAAGGGACCGATGCGGGAACCTGCACCTATCTCCGCATCCTCGATGACGCAGTTGGGCAGAATCTCCACGCCTTCACCAATACGGGCGTTTTTTATTACCGCATTGGGGCCTATTTTCACGCCGTCCGCCAATTCGACCTGGCCTTCGAATATGGCATTGCAATCGATAAATACATCCTGACCGACAACCAGCTCGCCACGAATATCCACCCGGCCCGGGTCCACCAGGGAGGCGCCGGCAGCCATCAACTCATCGGCGCGCTGTCGCTGATAGTAGCGTTCCAGAAAGGCCAGCTGCGCACGGTCGTTGATGCCCATTACCTCCTCCTCGCTGGAGGGGTGTACCGACTGGACCTCTACGCCATCCTCAACCGCCAAGGCGATGATGTCCGTCAGGTAGTACTCCTGCTGGGCATTCTCGTTGTCAATACGGGCAAGCCAAACCTCGAGCCTTGCGCGGCTTACCGCCATGATGCCGGTATTGATCTCGTTGATTGCAAGTTCTGCCTCAGAGGCATCCTTCTGCTCAACGATACTGGCGATGTGATGGTCGCTATCTCGCACGATCCGCCCATAACCACTTGGATTTTCAAGCTTGACCGTCAGCAACGCTAGATCACTCTTTGCCAATCTAGCCATCAGCGCCTCAAGGGTCTTACCGCTGATCAGAGGCACATCCCCATAGAGGATGAGTACCTGATCGTCTGACTTGAGATGGGGTAAAGCTTCGATTACGGCGTGGCCCGTACCCAACTGCTCTTTCTGCTCACACCAATCGAGGCGTTGATCAGCCAGCGCCGACTTGACCTGCTCTCCACCATGCCCATAGATGACGGTGATTCTGTCGGGAGAAAAGGCCTGTGCTGTCTCAACCACATGGGATAGAAGCGGCTTGCCAGCTAATGGATGTAGTACCTTCGGAAGGTGGGATCGCATCCGGGTACCCTGACCGGCTGCGAGGATCAAAACACCGAGTTTCATGCATGCTCCATGATTGTCTGCTAGTTGGAATGTTCCATTTGTGGCCGTTCACCGAAACAAATCAATTCGGTTTCAGGATGTCCTGAAAAAGGATGTCGGCAAAAAACGCCATGACTTTAAATTCATCACAAATGAGAGCAAATTCAAAGCCCAACACTAATAAATTTTAATACGGTCTCAAAAATAAAGCGTGTCCATCTTCCAGATCTTCATCGCCTGGTACCAGGAGGTGCAAACAATCCCTTTTATTCGTCTTTCTGAGTATAACGGCAGGGGGCGCGGAGCGCACCCGTTGGCAGGGAGCAATAGTGAAATAAGTGTATCAGTTGATGGTTGGGGTCTGACCGGGAACACCAACACTCATGGCATCCTCTTTGGTTGCGTCACGCACTTCAACAATCTTGATGTTGACAGTGAGTGTCTTGCCGGCAAGTGGATGGTTACCATCAACCGTCAACTTGCCGTTTTCAATCCTGGTGACAAAAAAACTCTTGGCTTCACCTTGCTCATTCTGCATCTGAACTTCAGCGCCCAGCTTGCGGAATTCAGGGGGCACGTTTGCAATGTCATCGGTAAAAGTCAGATCCGGGTCATGATCCCCGAAACCTTGATCCGGGGAGAGGGTAAACGACACATTATCCCCAGGAGAGCGGCCCGTCACCGCAGCATCCATGCCACCGATCAGCTCAGTCTCACCACCGTGGATATAGTTGACTGGCAGATCGCTCTGCTCGAGAACATTGCCTTCCTCCTCGACAATGGAATAGGTCAGGGAGACAAATTTGCCTGTTTTGATCACTTCTTTGGACATAGCTTTAAAACCAAAAAGGGCCTCTCTTACAGAGAGGCCCTGTTAAACCGTGCAATCAGAGAACGGCTTAGCCGCGACCCTTTTTGCGAAGACTTTCGATGGTGCGAAGCTGCGCAACCGCTTCAGCCAGCTCGGACTGTGCCTTGGCATATTCAAATTCGGCAGACTTATCCACCATCGCCTCTTCAGCGCGTCGCTTGGCTGCCTGGGCTGCCACTTCATCGAGATCGGCGGCACGAGCGGCGGTATCCGCCAGAATGGTGATCACATGGGGCTGCACTTCCAGAATGCCGCCTGAGACAAAAAAGTGCTGCATCTCACCGCCACCGGTGTCGACTCGCACTTCACCCGGCTTCAGCCGGGTAACCAGCGGAGTATGACGTGGTGCAATGCCCACCTCACCCATTACCGCCGGCGCATAGACCATCTCCGCACTACCGGAATGGATCTCGCCTTCGGCGCTCACAATATCGACATGAATTGTCATTGCCATAGCTTAGCACTCCCTATAGTGGGATCAGACGTCACCGCCACGCTCGGCGGCTTCCTCAATGGAGCCAACCATGTAGAAAGCCTGCTCAGGCAGATGGTCATACTCACCCTCGACAATCGCCTTGAAACCGCCAATGGTGTCTTTCAGACCAACATACTTGCCCGGGCTACCGGTGAAGACCTCCGCCACGAAGAAGGGTTGGGAGAGGAAGCGCTGGATCTTACGAGCACGCTGTACCACCGTTTTGTCTTCCTCGGAAAGCTCATCCATACCGAGAATTGCAATGATGTCCTTCAGCTCCTTGTAGCGCTGCAGGGTACCCTGAACGGCGCGGGCGGTATCGTAATGCTCCTGACCCACAACGTTGGGATCAAGAATTCGAGAGGTGGAGTCCAATGGATCCACCGCCGGGTAGATACCCAGTTCGGCGATCTGACGGGAGAGCACCAAGGTCGCATCCAGATGCGCGAAGGTGGTTGCCGGAGAGGGATCCGTCAAGTCATCCGCAGGGACATAGACTGCCTGGAATGAGGTGATGGAACCGGTCTTGGTGGAAGTGATACGCTCCTGCAGCGTACCCATCTCTTCCGCCAGGGTCGGCTGGTAGCCCACTGCAGAAGGCATCCGGCCCAACAGAGCGGATACCTCGGTACCTGCCAGAGTATAACGGTAGATATTGTCGACAAACAACAACACGTCACGGCCTTCGTCACGGAAGTTTTCCGCGATTGTCAGACCGGTCAGGGCAACTCGCAGGCGGTTGCCCGGCGGTTCGTTCATCTGACCGTAAACCAGGGCAACCTTGTCTAGCACGCCACCTTCGGCCATCTCATGGTAGAAGTCGTTACCTTCACGAGTACGCTCACCCACACCGGCGAAAACAGAGAAACCGGAGTGCTCTACCGCGATATTGCGGATCAGTTCCATCAGGGTCACGGTCTTGCCTACCCCGGCGCCGCCGAACAGCCCGACCTTTCCACCCTTGACGATGGGCATGATCAGGTCGATAACCTTGATGCCGGTCTCGAGAACCTCTGTGGTGGCTGCCTGGTCTTCAAATGGCGGAGGATTGCGGTGGATCGGCATGCGCGTCTCGACCTTGACCTCGCCCGCGTCGTCGACCGGCTCACCCAACACATCCATGATACGCCCCAGGGTTCCCTGGCCGACCGGTACGGTGATAGGAGAGCCCGTGCTCTCGACCATCACACCCCGCCGCAAGCCATCGGTGGACCCCATCGCGATGGTACGCGCCACACCATCACCCAGCTGCTGCTGGACTTCCAGAGTGAGGTTGGCCTCTTCGATCTTGAGCGCTTCATAGACCTTTGGCATGTCACCGCTGCTGAACTGAACGTCCACCACGGCGCCGATGATTTCAACCACTTTGCCCGAACTCATTTCGGTTCCTCTTGCCGCTCCAGGCGACTCTCTAATTGTTAAAAACTAATTCTGTGGCAAGGCATGCGCGTCAGACCGCTGCAGCACCACTGACGATCTCGGAAATTTCCTGGGTAATCGCTGCCTGACGAGCCTTGTTGTAGATCAACTGCAACTCGTTGATGAGATCCCCAGCATTATCGGAGGCGGCCTTCATCGCAACCATTCGCGCAGACTGTTCGCAGGCACCATTCTCTACCACAGACTGGTAAACCAGGGACTCCACATATCTGCCAAGCAGGTTGTCCAGCACATCCTTGGAATCCGGCTCGTAGATATAGTCCCAGTGGTGCTGCAGGTCTTGATCTGCCTCGGCGCTGATTGGCACCAACTGTTCGACAGTCGGATCCTGCGTCATGGTGTTGACGAACCGATTGTAAGCCACATAGATACGATCAATTTCACCAGCGGCATAAGCATCCAGTAACACCTTCACCGTACCGATCAGATCCTCAATGTGCGGCGCATCCCCAAGGTGAGTCGCCTGCCCGGTCACATTACCGCCGAAACGCCCGAAAAAACCCAGTGCCTTGGTGCCTATGGTACAGAAATCCACCTCCACGCCAGCTTCGTTCTGAGACTGGATCTCTTTCGCCAGCCTGCGGAACAGATTACTGTTCAGACCACCACAAAGACCACGGTCGGACGAGACGATGATATAACCTACCCGTTTGACCTCACGGTCGATCATGAAGCTGTGGCGATACTCAGGATGAGCATGGGACAGGTGACTGATCACCATACGCATCTTCTCTGCGTAGGGACGGGTCGCGTCCATCCTGTTCTGGGCCTTACGCATCTTTGCGGCCGCCACCATCTCCATCGCTGAAGTAATCTTCTGCGTGTTTTTGATGCTGGCGATCTGGGTGCGTATCTCTTTTGCGCCTGCCATATCTCTAAAAACCCTATTTTGGCCCTATCGTGTGATCTTCCAATGCTCTTTGGTTACCAGGTATGGTTGGCCTTGAAATCCTTTAATGCCTCGTGCAACGCCTGCTCGATCTCGGGATTGTAGTCCGTTTTCTCGTTGATCAGGTCGACCAGTGCCTTTTGGTTGCTCTTCATATAGTCGTGCAACGCCGCTTCAAAATCCACGACCTTACTCGTCTCTATGTCGTTCAGATAACCTTCATTGGCAGAGAACAGGGTGGTTGCCATATCGGCCACACTGAGGGGAGAGTACTGACCCTGCTTCATCAGTTCGGTCACGCGCTCGCCAAGTTGCAGCTGGGCACGGGTCGCGTCATCGAGATCGGAGGCAAACTGGGAGAAGGCTGCCAGCTCACGATATTGCGCCAACGCCAGTCGCACACCACCACCCAATTTCTTGATGATCTTGGTCTGCGCAGCACCACCCACCCGCGATACGGAGAGACCGGCATTGATCGCCGGACGGATACCGGCATTGAACAGATCGGCCTCAAGGAAGATCTGGCCGTCAGTGATGGAGATAACGTTTGTCGGTACGAAAGCCGATACGTCACCTGCCTGAGTCTCGATGATCGGCAGAGCCGTCAGAGAACCCGTCTTGCCGGTAACTTTACCGTCGGTATTCTTTTCAACCTGCTCCGCGTTGATCCTGGCCGCGCGCTCCAGCAGACGGGAGTGAAGATAGAATACATCACCTGGATAGGCTTCTCGGCCCGGTGGACGACGCAGCAGCAAGGAGACCTGGCGGTAGGCCCAAGCCTGCTTGGTCAGGTCGTCATATACAATCAAGGCATCTTCGCCTTTATCGCGGAAATACTCACCCATGGAGCAACCGGCATAAGGGGCCAGGAACTGCATGGCGGCAGAGTCGGCAGCAGGGGCGGCGACGATGACGGTGTGCTCCATCGCGCCGTGCTCCTCCAGCTTACGCACAACCTGCGCGATGGTGGAATTCTTCTGGCCCACCGCGACATAGATACACTTAACGCCGGTGCCTTTCTGATTGATGATCGCATCGATCGCCAGGGCCGACTTACCGGTCTGACGGTCACCGATGATCAACTCTCGCTGGCCGCGGCCGACTGGCACCATGGCGTCGATGGCCTTGATACCTGTCTGCACCGGCTGATCAACCGATTTACGGGAGATAACACCGGGGGCTACCTTTTCGAGGGTCGCTGTTTCTGTGGTTTCCACAGCGCCCTTGCCGTCGACCGGACCGCCCAGAGCGTCAACCACTCGACCCAGCAGGCCTTCACCCACGGGTACTTCGAGTACGCGACCGGTACATTTGACCGCATCACCCTCGGAGAGATGTTTGTAGTCTCCCAATACCACGGCGCCGACCGAGTCGCGCTCCAGGTTGAGGGTCAGACCGAAAGTATTCCCCGGGAACTCCAGCATCTCGTAAGACATGGCGTCCTCGAGACCGTGGATGCGGGCGATACCGTCGGTAAGACTGATAATCGTGCCCTCGTTACGGGCCTCGGTCTTAAGATCGAATTTCTCGATCTTGCTTTTGATCAGTTCGCTGATCTCGGATGGATTGAGTTGCATGATGGCTTCTCGCTTAGATTCCCAATTCGTTCGCCAGTTGCTGCAGTTGTCCCCGGACGGATCCGTCGATAACCATGTCGCCAGCGCGGATGTGGATGCCGCCGATCAGATCGGTGTTCTTTTCGCTGGTGATGGTGACATCACGTCCGAGTTTGGCCTTCAGGGCATCGGCAATATGTTTTTGCTGGACAGAGCTGAGTGCAAAGGCCGAAGTGACATGCACCTTGAGTACTCGCTCGCGTTCAGCCTTCAGTAGTTCAAACACCTCGACGATTTCCGGCAGAACCGCAAGGCGGTCATTCTGCACCAGCAGCCTGGCCAGATTTGAACCCTCTTCGTTCAGACGTCCGCCACCGATCTCCAGCATCAATTCGGTCAACTGTTTACGATCAAACAGCGGGTCCTTGATGACTCCGGCCATGGTCGAATCCTGAACAACCGCTGCCAGCAACCCCAGCATTTCAGACCAGAGGTCGAGTTTATCGGTCTCTTCGGCACGGGCAAAAACCGCTTCCGCGTAAGGGCGGGCAATAGTGGTAGCTTCTCCTGCCATAGCGTTGCCTTAGATCTCTTTGGCCAGACCGTCGACGATATCTCTATGCGTCTCGGCGTTGATCTCTTTCTTCAGGATCTTTTCCGCACCGGCAATAGCCAGCTCGGCAACCTTCCCGCGCAGCTGTTCACGCGCACGATTGGTCTCCTGTTCGATCTCCGCCTGCGCAGCGGTAAGGATTCGCTCTCCTTCGGTACGGGCACTACCCTTCGCTTCGTCTACAATTTCAGCGCCTCGCTTCTGCGCCTGGGCAACGATCTCCGCCGCCTGGGCTTTCGCTTCGTGAAGCACGCCCTTGGCACGCTCTTTCGCAAGCTCCTGTTCATGCTGCCCACGTTCTGCTGCAGCAAGACCGTCGGCTATCCCTTTTTTACGCACTTCAAGCGCGCCCATGATCGGGGTCCAGACGAATTTCATCGTGAACCACACGAACACCATAAAAGAGAGTAGCTGACCAATAAGAGTCAGATTGATGTTCATCCCGGAATTACCTCGTATTTGACGAGATGATAGTCGGTTCGATTATCGGTCGGATCATCCGGCGACAGCGAACAGCACGTACATGGCCAGGCCCACAGCAATCATGGGTACCGCGTCGACCAGACCCATGACAATGAAGAACTGGGTACGCAGCATGGGAATCAGCTCAGGCTGACGTGCAGCACCTTCCAGAAAGCGGCCACCCAGAACGCCGATGCCTACAGCAGCACCCAAGGCACCCAGGCCCATCATCAGCGCGCCGGCAATATACAGCAGTGCATTTTCCATTTTGGTCTCCCGTTTAATGAACCAAATAGTAGTAAAAGATATTGTAAGAATCAGTGCTCGTTATGAGCCATATCCAGATATACGATTGTCAGGGTCATAAAAATGAACGCCTGCAGTGTAATAATCAGGATATGAAAAATCGCCCAACCCAACTGAAGGGCACCGCCAAACAGGCCGAGAACCAAGCCGGCATTGTACATGATGGCGATCAGGATAAAGATCATTTCGCCCGCGTACATGTTGCCGAAGAGTCGCAGGGCGAGAGAGATGGGTTTGGCGATCAGACTGACAAATTCGAGTATGAAGTTGATCGGAATGAACAGCGCGTTCACCAGGGGATTCTTTGAAGAGAATGGCTGTAGCGTCAATTCACCGACGAAGCCTCCGACACCCTTTATTTTGACGCTGTAGAAAAGAACAAGGGCGAAAACACCAATCGCCATACCGAAGGTGGCGTTGGGATCGGTGGAGGGCACCACTTTCATAAAGTGGATGCCAAGAAGACCCGATAGAGCAGGAATGACATCCACAGGCACCAGATCCATCAGATTCTGCAGGAAGATCCAGATGAAGATCGTCAATGCAAGCGGCGCCACCAGACTGTTTCTGCCGCTGAAAGAACCACGCACGCTGGTATCGATAAACTCAACTATCCATTCGGCAAAATTCACCAGACCATCGGGAACACCGGTAGTTGCACCTTTGGCCGCACGGGTAAAAAAGTAGAGAAAGGCGATGCCCAGCAGGATGGACCAAAACATGGTGTCCACGTGGATCGCCCAGAAACCCATTGCCTTGGCTTCTGCCGCATCGTGCGCAAAAGCCCAGGATCCATCCGGCGTCTTACCGAAGGTCAGGTTTGTCAGATGGTGTCTGATGTATTCGCTTGAGGTCAGGGTATCGCCGGCCATTATCTTCTTTTTAACCTGGACTTCATTTGATCAGTGTAGATTAGCACAAACAGTGGAGCCACGACCTGAACAAACAGGTAACTCCCCAGCATGGCACCGATGCTCAATGGCTTTATCCAGAAAACCACCACGCCGAACAGTATTCCTGTTAGCAGGATTTTCTGCAACTCTGAGCCGTACATTTTCGCAAGCATCCTGCCTGGCTCCTGTGCCCGGTAGGTTACAAAAATTCTGGCTGCCATAAAACCATTTGTGGCTGTGGATATTAGACCACCCAAGAGGCCGGACCAGACATATACCCACCCAAAAGCGCCGAGAATAATAGCCACGGCAATTGAGGACACGGTCTGAGTCAGAACTATGAGGCGAATCTGGTCGTTTCCGGCAAGCTGCATCCCAGTTTCCCGGCACCCCTTTAACCACGTTCACTTTAGACGGACAAGTATAAGTTTTTTTTAATATAGGGTCAAATGATGGGCGAACAAATTTAGAATGGCTATAAACCCCGCCTGTACCGGGAATGACTGGTATTTTGGCGCCACCGGACAACTCACGAAAAAAGCCAATTAACTATGATTGATGTGCATCAATGAAGGTCGATAATAGACTCGATTAAAAGTTGTTTTCTGGTACATATACAGGGGCACATTGGTAGTGCAACGTACAACATTAGGGAGAGAACTGTGAATTTCGCTGCAAAAAATCTGTCAATCCTGTTTCTGCTTGTCGTTACCGGCTGCGCATCTCCTGTCACAAGGGATCAAATAACACCAGAATTTTATTCAATTGGTGATAAGAATATATCTCTAGCAGTGATCGACAAAAGACCCTATGTTTTGACTGGCGATAAAAGCGAAAAGTTTGAAGGACTTGTGCGCGGTGCTTTTGGAATGCCCATGACCTTAGATAGACCAGAAAGGCCTAAAGAAGAACGTTTCGTAGACTTTCTGTCCAACATAATCAAGGAAGGTTTTTACGATTCAGGCATTGAGGTAAATATTATTAAAGTAGATATGGGAACGTCTGTGGACGATGCCATCGATCAAATGGCCGACCCTAGGTTTAACAAAGCGATTGTTGCGTCTGTATATGAATCGAAATGGGATGCTGGTGGTTTCAAGTTTAGATATCAATATGACTTTGATATTTGTATTGCTGATATACATGGAAAAGTAATTGATCACGAGCGTTTTTCTGGCAGCCAAGCAAACAAACCAAGTGAGAGCCATAACCTTTGGGATATGCACACGATCATATATAGGGGCAACTTGGAAACTATGTTCAAGAGTCCGGCAATTAAAAATGCCTTATTAAACTCGGGCCCATGACCTTGATGCAGGAGTTCAAATATACTGATATCGAAGCACAAGGTGCCAGGGCGAAGATGGACTACAAGCAGTACTACGACAACTTATGCCGATAGTGATCAAAGCCTCACTTGATGTGATCCAAAATCCCTTCCAACTCGTCTAGGCTGTTGTAGGCGATGACCAGCTTGCCTTTGCCTTTTGCATTCTGCTGCAGGTTGACCTTGGCACCCAGACGCTCTGAGAGATCGGTCAGCAGCCTGCGGATATCCGGGTCATCTTCGGTCTTGCTGACCACCTTCGCAGGTGCATCCTGCTCCCCCTGGATACGCCGAACCAGGCGCTCTGTTTCACGTACCGAGAGCCCGTCTGCGACAACTTTTGCCGCGGCATTGCTCTGGGCTCGGTCTTTCAGGCCAAGCAAGGCGCGAGCATGACCCATTTCAAGGCGGCCGCTCTCGATCAGGATTTTGACATCCTCGTTCAACTCCAACAGACGTAACAGGTTGGTGACCGTTGTACGGGACTTACCCACCGCCTTGGCCACAGCCTGGTGGGTCAGTTCAAATTCAAGCAGTAACCGGCTGAGGGCGTTGGCCTCTTCCAACGGATTGAGATCATCCCGTTGGATATTCTCGATCAACCCCATGGCCATGGCGGCCTGTTCGGTGACTTCTTTGATGACCACCGGGATGGTATCGAGGCCAGCCTGCTGCGCTGCACGCCAACGCCGTTCACCGGCGATCAATTCATAGCGGTTGTTTTCGATCTCCCGCACCACTACCGGCTGGATTACACCCTGTGCGGCTATGGAGTCGGCCAGTTCCCGCAGACTGTCCGGATCGAACTCCCGTCTGGGTTGATAGCGACCACGTTGAATCAGATCAACAGGCAGGTGCGCAAGATTGCCCCCCGTGCCTTTTTTACCCGCGGAGTTATCCGCTGCTGCACTCTCGTTATTGATTCCGCCGAGCAGTGCATCCAATCCTCTACCGAGGCCCCGTTTCTTCGCCGCCATCTCTCTGCGTACCGTAGCTGTTTAATATTTAATCAGGATGTCCGCTTGCGGTTCCGACGCACCACTTCACTCGCCAGAGCCAGATAGGCCGTCGCACCGCGGGAGGATCTATCATACAGTAAAACCGGTTTGCCATGACTCGGCGCTTCGGCGACCCGTACATTTCGCGGAATGATGGTGTTGAACACCTTATCCTTGAAATGGGTGATCAGCTGGGTGGATACATCAACCGCCAGGTTATTTCGGGGGTCGTGCATGGTACGCAGAATACCTTCGATCTCCAAATCACCATTGAGATGGGATTGAACCTGCTTCACCGTACCCATCAGCGCGGATAGCCCTTCCAGCGCATAGTATTCGGTCTGAATCGGTATCAATACTGCATCCGCTGCTACCAAGGCATTCAATGTCAGCATGTTCAAGGACGGTGGGCAGTCGATGATGATGAAATCATACTGGTCCTTTGTTGTCGCCAGCGCCAGGCTCAAACGCTTTTCCCGCAGGGTGGCATTCATCAATCCCACCTCCGCTGCAGTCAGATCCGCATTGGCAGGCAGAACATCAAACCCGGCCTCTGGGGTTTTCATCACAGCCTCGTGCAACTGTACGTCCCCCAACAACACATCACAGCTGGAACGCTCAAGCTGGTGCTTGTCCACACCGCACCCCATGCTCGCGTTACCCTGTGGATCGAGATCCACCATGAGAACGCGCTTCTTCAGCGTTGCCAGGGAAGCGGCCAGGTTAACGGCAGTAGTGGTTTTGCCCACGCCGCCTTTCTGATTCGCGACGGTAATGATATGTCCCATGAATTTCAGACCGGGTTGAGACTGGAGCCCGCTATGATAACGGGCAGGAGGCCGCTGCGATACCTGCTCTGTTGATGAAAGTCAGAATTTCATGGTTTTTCGCCAGCACCTGAAAAGGAAACAAGATCCTGAATAATTAAACTTTGCCCTGAAATGACCGCCTACCTCTATCAGTACAGATCGAATTTGAGGCATCAGTGTGACTTCAATGGGTAAATGGGCGGTTATCATGCTGCTCTTGTCAGCAGCCAGCGCCACACAGGCCGGCATTATCTCCCTTAACGACAGGGACACTTTTTCCAGCTGGCTGGGTAGTGTCACCACCATAGATTTCGAGGAAAATGAGCGGCGACGCTGGCGCTCCTACCGTGACCAGGCCCTTTTTGCCGATGTTGTTTTCCAGGGCAGCGGTGATCTCTATACCGTGGATCCCGACTACTACCGCAGATTCTACGACTGGGACTCCGGTGATGTGCTCTCTGACCAACACGCTGAAGGCCGCATCACCGCCTATCTGCCTCAGTCCATCTATGCCATCGGGGTGGACTTGATGACTTTCCGACCGTTCGCTTCGGACGTTCGGGTCGTTTTGTCCTCCGGGGATATCTTCGACATAGCAACCGCCAACCCTGGCAATAGAACCTTTGCCGGATTTATCTCGGATGAAGTCATCAGTTCCATTACCTTCGAATCCCTTTCCGGCCGTTTTCTGAATATCGATAACTTCGCCTACTCCACCCAAGTACCTGAACCACGAACCTATCTGTTGTTTGGGTCGGCTATTTTTGTACTCATCTTTTTTCGTCGCCGCTGGAAGCAGTTCGGTGAAGAAGATCACACAGACAAGTAGAAACGGCAAGGCGCCACTCTTACTCACTGCTCACAGCAAGATAAGAGATTATTCGATAATAATCAGGTGTCGCTCAGCATCAGTTAACGGCACTTGTAACCGTATCACTTCCTGTTTCATCCCTGCCGGAAGTCCGGCAATCTCATCTTCCGGCACCATTCCCTTCATCGCCAGCAACCGGCAACCGGGAGCTCGCAGATGACGGGTCAGTTCAACCATCCGGGGCAGGGCAGTAAAGGCCCTGGAGATCAAGGTATCGAAAGGGTGATTTGGCTGGTAGGTTTCAACCCTGGCATGTACGGGAAGAACATTCACTATTCCCAACTCAAGCACGACCTGACGAACAAAACGGATTTTTTTGTTGTTACTGTCGAGCAATACGAAGTGGGCATCTGGTAGTAGCAACGCCAAAGGGATGCCGGGAAGGCCCGGACCCGTTCCCATATCTAAAATTTCTTCGCCGTGAAGATAGGGAAGCACCGAAAGGCTGTCGAGCAAATGTCGATCCACCATCTCCAACGGATCGCGCACAGCGGTGAGATTGTAAGCCTTGTTCCACTTTATAAGCAGGCCATGGAAGCGGAGTAAGCGCTCACGTACATCTGCCGGGATCGACAGTGACATTCTTTCGAGGCCCAAATCAAGTCGTTCTCCCCATCGAGACTCCACTAAGTTCTTCGTCACTTTGCCGAAACCTGTTTCAGATGGATCATTAACATCGAAATAGCCGCAGGGGTGACCCCGGGAATGCGTCCCGCCTGACCCAGGGTGTCCGGCCGGTGGCGCTGAAACTTCTCCCTTATCTCCGCAGAGAGCCCACGTACTTTCTCAAAATCAAAATCATCGGGCAGAGACATGGATTCATTTGCCCGTTGCCGTTCAATCTCATCCCGCTGCCGATCGATATAACCGGCATATTTGGCCTGAACTTCGATCTGCCCTGCCACCTGCCAATCCGACTCACCCGGACCGATACCAGGCAGACTCATCAATCCGGCATAGCTTACTTCTGGTCGCACCAGCAGTTCCAGAGCACGCACCTCCCGTGCCAAAGGCGCACCCACCACCCGAGTTACCTCATCCTCCGAAAGATCCCTTGGTCGTATCCAGGTATCCCGCAGCCGTTGCTGCTCCCGTGCTATCGTCTCGCGCTTGTGATCAAAAGCGGCCCAGCGCTTTTCAGACACCAGACCGAGTTCGCGCCCTGTTTCGGTTAACCGCAGGTCGGCATTGTCTTCCCGCAGCAACAACCGGTACTCTGCCCGGCTGGTGAACATACGGTAGGGTTCAGCTGTACCCTGGGTAACCAGGTCATCAACCATCACGCCGAGATAGGCTTCATCCCGCCGGGGAGACCAGGCCTCCTTTTCCCTGCATAATCGCACCGCATTCAAACCTGCCAACAGACCTTGGGCCGCCGCCTCTTCATAGCCTGTGGTGCCATTGATCTGTCCGGCAAAAAAGAGCCCGGCCATATGCTGGGTCTGCAACGAAGACTTGAGGCCTCGGGGATCAAAAAAATCATACTCGATGGCATAACCCGGGCGGATGATGTGGGCCTGTGCAAATCCCTTCATAGAACGCGCAAGTTCATACTGCACATCAAAGGGCAGGCTGGTGGATATGCCATTAGGATAGACCTCGTTGGTATCCAGGCCCTCTGGTTCGATGAAGATCTGATGGGAGTTCTTATCGGCGAAGCGGACAATCTTGTCTTCTATGGAGGGACAGTATCTCGGTCCAACCCCCTCGATCACACCAGTGTACATTGGCGATCGGGACATACCGCCACGGATGATGTCATGGGTCTGTTCGTTGGTATGGGTGATGTAACAACTGACCTGTCGCGGGTGTTCCTCCCGCTGACCCAGAAAGGAGAAAACCGGTGTCGGCTCATCCCCCGGCTGCTCCTGCAGCACAGAATAATCTATGCTGCGCCCGTCGATGCGTGGCGGGGTACCGGTTTTGAGGCGTTCCACCTTAAAAGGCAACTCTCGAAGGCGGCGGGAGAGGGCATTGGACGGGGGATCGCCGGCGCGTCCCCCTTCATAGTTGGACAACCCGATATGGATGCGGCCTCCAAGGAAGGTACCCACCGTCAAAACCACTGCGCGGGCTCTGAACTTCAAACCCATTTGTGTCGTGACACCGATGACCCTATCCCCCTCAACCAACAGATCATCCACCGCCTGTTGAAAGAGATCGAGATTGGGTTGATTTTCCAGGGCAAATCTCACCGCAGCCTTATAACGAACCCGATCCGCCTGCGCCCGGGTGGCTCGCACTGCGGGACCCTTGCGGGAGTTGAGAATGCGGAACTGGATACCACCGAGGTCCGCTGCATGGGCCATGATGCCGCCCAGTGCGTCCACTTCTTTCACTAAATGGCCCTTACCGATGCCCCCAATGGCCGGGTTACAGCTCATCTGTCCAAGGGTCTCGATGTTGTGGGTCAGCAGCAAGGTTCGTGCACCCATACGCGCAGCGGCCAGCGCAGCCTCGGTGCCGGCATGGCCGCCCCCCACTACAATCACATCATAGGTGTCGGTGTAAAACATTAAACTCCGATGACTCTGTTATTTCAGTTCAATTGAAAAAGCCGGTGAATCCATCATGTGTCTTTTCACCGTACAGAGTTCCATCGCCCGGAGAATACCCTTTTGATATTTTTCGGGAAAATCCGCCGGCAGTGTGAGTCTCAAAACAATATGGGAGAAGAGTTTCTTCTTCTCATCCCGTTCACAATCCATGTGCAGCGCCATGCCGTCTGTTGATAGCTCCCGTATTTCACAAAAATTCCAGGCGAAGATGCCTGCACATGTGGCGATGGAGGCAAGAAACAGATCGAAAGGTTCCGGCGCCGACGCACTACCCCCATATTTTTCTGATTGATCTGTGTGGATGACAAAATTCCCAACCTTGGCATCGATTCGCTTTCCTCCCGGAAAGCTGACTTCTATCGTATCCATTGTTATCTCCAATTCATCTAAATTAATCTTAAAATACACCACTGCCTCTCCTTGAACTGCGGGAAATCTGTGGTTGAAATAGCGGGCCAAGGCCCCACCGCCAACACCAAGCAACAGTATCCGCTTTGATATAGGCACAAACAGTATTGGTGCCAACATTGCGTGTTGAACAGGAGAGACCAGTTGATCGGGATGATCAAGGTCGATAATCGACTGCACTGCACCATCGTCAAAATCCAGCCAGCGCAGGCGCTCTTGCTGCCACACGCTCACTGAACCTCTATTCAGCGGCTGCCTGGCAACCATAACTGGCGGCGGCGTTATCATTCAATAGGAAGAACGGTGGCTCAAGCAGTATCTATACCTGTCTGCGAAAACGATAGTAGCCAAAATCCTGAAGCTTCTCAGCCGGGGTAATATGTCTTTCATTACGCTGTTCTGTCAGCACAAATTCACTTCCCATAACCTTCTTCAGTTTTTCGGCATCGTACTGCACGATATCCAGACCACTGCACTTTGTCGGTCCGCCAATGGCAAACGCAGCGATGATCACAGTTCCATCCACTTTCAAGGAACGTCGCATGACGCCCAGATATTTCTCGCGCATTTCTGCATCGGTAAGAAAGTGGAATACCGCCCGGTCATGCCAAATATCGTACTGTTTCGGTGACTCAAATTCTGTGATATCAGACTCTATCCAGTTTACCAAAGTTGCCCTGTTACCAAGACGCACTTTGGCATATTCCATGCCCGTGGATGAGATATCCAATACCGTGAGATTGTTCAGCCCTTCCTGCAGCAGTCTGTCCACCAGTACCGAAGCACCACCACCCACATCAATGATAGCCGGTTGACCCTCAAGCCCACTATTTTCCATCATCTCAAAGGAGATGCTTGAGGCTTTTTGGTACCAACTGACATCAAATGGTGACTTTTCTCTATAGACCTTTTCCCAATGTGCCTTGCCGCTCATACCGCTTCTCACAAAAAATTTCTGCTGAAAAAATACCGTTTTACTTGCCGATACAAAAGGTGGAAAAGATGCGACCCAGCAGGTCGTCAGCAGTAAATTCCCCGGTTATCTCGTTGAGAGATTGCTGGGCGAGACGGAGGTCTTCCGCCAGCAGCTCGCCAGCGGCTGTTTCTTCCAGCATCCGCTTTCCCTGATAAAGAAGATTCATGGCGTTTGCCAGCGCATTCAAGTGACGACGACGGGCGATAAATTCTCCTTCCACACTGCCAGTGTAGCCCATGGCCTGTTTCAGATGATCCTTCAGCAGGTCAATCCCCAGCGAGGATTTGGCGGCGATGGAAATCTCAGTCAGTCCCTCATCGTCCACCAGGGCAGGGGAGGTGCCGCTCAGATCGATCTTGTTTCTGATCAGAGTTAGAGGAACCTGCTCAGGCAGGCTCTCCCGATCCAGCGTGAGGTGGTTGGGGTCATCCTTGTCATCGAAGACCCAGAGGATGCGATCTGCCTGATCGATCTCATTTCTCGCCCGCCGTATTCCTTCCTGTTCAACCGGATCGGTACTCTCGCGCATGCCTGCCGTATCGATGATGTGGATCGGCATTCCATCGATCTGTATCTGCTCCCGCAACAGGTCTCTTGTAGTGCCTGGGATCTCTGTCACTATCGCGGAATCCCTTTCTGCCAGCGCATTGAGCAGGCTCGACTTGCCTGCATTGGGACGACCGGCAATGACCAGTGTCATGCCATCACGCATCAGGCGTCCTGTATGGGCACTTTTCTGTACAGCTACGAGTTCATCGATGATTGACTGTAAGTTAGTGCTCACTTTTCCATCAGAGAGGAAGTCTATCTCCTCTTCAGGAAAGTCGATGGCCGATTCAACATAGAGCCTCAGGTTGATAAGCCCTTCAACCAGCTTGTGGATTCGCTCGGAGAAAACGCCCTGCAGGGTTCGGCTGGCCAGGCGGGCTGCAGATGTGGTCTCCGCATCTATCAGATCGGCAATCGCCTCAGCCTGGGCAAGGTCGAGTTTGCCATTGAGGAAGGCACGTTCACTGAATTCCCCTGGGCGGGCGGCACGAATGCCGGTCGCCAGCACCCGTTGCAGCATGAGATCGAGAATAAGCGGTCCACCATGCCCCTGCAGTTCGAGTACATCTTCACCGGTGAAGGAGTTGGGGGCGGGGAAATAGAGACAGATGCCTTCGTCAATGGTAGATCCATCAGCATCGGAAAAACTGCAGAAGTGCGCATGCCTGGGTTTCGGCAGTTTACCTGCCACCGCATTGGCCACATCGGCACAACGCGGACCGGAAATCCGGATGATGCCCACCCCGCCACGACCGGGCGGAGTGGCAACAGCAGCGATTGTATCTCGCGGCTGCACTTTGATTAGCCGATGCTAACTAACCCGCCTGCTCTATCTTGCGGGTGATGTAGTACTGCTGAGCAATGGAGATCAGATTGTTCACAACCCAGTAGAGCACCAGACCCGACGGGAAGAAGGCGAAGAAGATGGTAAAGACGAAGGGCAGACTCATCATGATCTTGGCCTGCATTGGATCCGGTGGTGCCGGATTGAGCTTCTGCTGCACGAACATGGAGACGCCCATGATCAGCGGCAGCACGAAGTAGGGATCTTTTGCAGACAGATTATCGATCCACAGAATAAAGGGTGCCTGGCGCATCTCAACGCTTTCCAGCAACACCCAATAGAGGGCAATAAAAACAGGGATTTGCACCAGAATCGGCAAACAACCGCCCAGGGGGTTGACCTTCTCCTTCTTGTACATCTCCATCATAGCCTGGTTCAGGCGTTGTTTGTCATCGCCGAAACGATCCTTCATGGCCTGAAGTCTCGGCGTCAGCTTGCGCATATTGGCCATCGACTTATAGCTGGTTTCCGACAGTTTATAGAAAAGCGCTTTGATAATGATGGTCAGAAGAATAATTGACCAGCCCCAATTGCCTACCCAACTGTGGATCTTTTTCAACAGCCAGAAGATCGGCTGTGCAATCACGGTCAGCCAGCCATAATCGACTGTCAGCTCCAATCCAGGTGCAACCGTCACCAGTTGGTCCTGAAGCTTCGGGCCAACGAAGAGCTGTTTATTGAAACTGTGGTTGCTGCCAGGGGCAACCGTCACGGACGGAGAGTAACTGCCAATAAGATATTTCGGTCCCGGCAGGCTGTTTGTGTAGTAGTGCTCCATCTGGGTTTTTGGTGGAATCCAGGCCCCCAGGAAATAGTGCTGGATCATGGCCAGCCAACCATCGGTGGAATCGACATTAAGCCCTTTTTCCGCCATCTCGTCGAAATCGACTTTTTCGTATTTCGCTTCAGGATTGTAGTAGACGCCACCTGTATAAGTGTAGGTGGTCAGCCGTGACTGATCCGTCGGTTCCGTACGCTGCAGTTGCGCATAATCTCTGGCTGCCCAAGGCTCCGCTGACTGGTTATCCACCTCGTGGGTAACATCTATCAGATAGCTGCCGCGGCTGAAGATAAAATGCTTGGTAACCTTGAGGCCATCACTACCAGCCCAAGTCATGACCACGTCGATTGTGTCCTGACCCTCTAACAAACGGTACTCACTCTGTTCGATCTGATATTCGGCCTCGTGTGTCGGGGCCTTGCCTTCTTCGCTTCCGATCATGCCTGACTGGGCGATGAACAGGTTCGGCATCGTAGGTGAGAAGAGTTGGAACTTTAACTCCGGTGTCTCCGGTGATACCTGATAATCGAGCAGATGTACGCTCTGCAGCGTTCCACCCAGTGTGGATATCTCCACTTTCAACAGATCGGTTTCGACCCTGACTGTCTTTCCACCTACAGCAGAGACGCCAACTGTCACGGGAACAGCCTGATTTCCACTAGCTGTGACCCCTGGTGCAACCGAGGCAGTTGGCACACCGGCCGATTCGGTTGCAGCAGGCACGACTTCAGCCGTCTGTTGCGGTGCCACAACTTGTGGTGATCCATAATCGGTCATCCATGCCTGATAAAGCAGCAGGCAGATGAAGGCAAAGGCAAACAGGAGAATCAGTCTTATATTATCCATGGGACTTCTTTTCAGTAGGTTCTGGAACCGGATCGATTCCACCTTCGTGCCAAGGGTGGCAATGAGAGACACGACGCAAGGAGAGCATCAGGCCACGAAAAAATCCATGTTTTTCGAGGGCTTCAACCGCGTAGGCAGAGCAGGTTGGGTAGAAGCGGCAGTGATTTCCCAGGAAAGGGCTTATAATAAGCTGGTATCCACGGACAAGGAAGATTAGGAAATGGCGCATCTTTCTGCCAGCCTCTTCCAGTGCCGCAATAATGAAGCCGCGTATCTGCCATTGTCCATAAGCAATTTACCACGCCGATTCAAAACCACGATATCAAGACCTGCCAACAATTCCTGATTTAACCTGAAACTTTCCCGAACCAATCGTTTCAATCGGTTACGATCCACTGCGCGGCGCGTGTTCTTTTTGGAAATTGCCAAACCCAGTCTCGCAAACTCCAAGCCATTCTCTCTCACAAGTACCAGAAAAAAATTATCTGTTGAACGTTCAGCCCGACTAAAAACCCGACGATATTCGTCGGGTTTCAATAATCTTAATCTGCGGGGAAAACTCCCCTGAACTGCCGTCAAGGACGGAATTTACGATGTCAGACAGGCGCGGCCCTTGGCACGACGTGATTTGATCACCTTGCGACCATTGCGTGTGGCCATGCGAGCACGAAAACCGTGGGTACGGACGCGTTTGAGATTACTGGGCTGAAAAGTTCTTTTCATAACTCTATACCGATATTGCCTGGGCGTTCCCGTAAAATACGGACGAAAAAAAGAGACGTACCATATACCTTACGGCCTTATTTTGTCAACAATTTTCCGGAACAAAAAATGGACACTCCAAGCCTTGAAACTGTGGATAAGTCTCTAATCGCAGAGTAGACTTGATGGCCAGAACAATTAGAAATTCCATCTCCATCTCAAACAACATAATTCTATCGGATCATCAGCAGATGGTTACGATGGCCAGCATTCGGAGACAATCAAGTTGGATCTTTGGCAACGTTGTAGCAAGCACCTCGAACAGGAGCTTTCACCTCAGCAGTTCAATACCTGGATTCGTCCGCTTCAGGTAGTAGAGGAAAACAACCGCCTCCGTCTATTGGCTCCCAACCGCTTTGTACTTGACTGGGTGCGCAACCACTATCTCGAATCCATAAATACCTATCTTGGCGCCCTCTCTCTGGATGAAACACCAATTATTTCCATTGATATCGGATCAAAGAAAAAACCTGCTGCCGTCAAACAGAGAAACAATCATCAGACCAACAGGACTGGTGTTCAGACCATTGTTCCATCAAAGGGAAGTCCGAACATTGAGAGCCATCTCAATCCTAACTTCACCTTCGAAACCTTCGTTGAAGGAAAATCCAATCAGATCGCCCGTGCCGCCTCGATGCAGATTGGCGAGAATCCAGGTAAGGCCTACAATCCTCTATTTATATACGGAGGGGTCGGACTTGGAAAAACCCACCTGATGCACGCAGTGGGTAACACGATCCTACAACATAATCCCAATGCCCGGGTCATATACCTCCACTCGGAACGTTTTGTTTCAGAAATGGTTAAGGCGCTGCAGCACAACACAATTGACCAGTTCAAACGTAAGTACCGTTCTGTCAATGCACTGCTGATAGATGATATTCAGTTTTTCGCAGGAAAGGAGCGGTCTCAGGAAGAGTTCTTCCACACTTTCAATGCACTCTTCGAATCTCAACAACAGATTATCTTATCCAGTGACCGATTTCCCAAAGAGGTTGGCGGCCTGGAGGAGCGTCTAAAATCAAGATTTGGCTGGGGGCTGACCGTCGCAATCGAACCTCCCGACCTGGAAACCCGCGTCGCTATTCTGCAGAGTAAGGCTTTGCAACTGAAAGCAGAACTTCCCAGCGAAGTTGCCTTTTTTATGGGTAAACGTATTCGCTCCAATATTCGCGAGCTTGAAGGAGCTTTGCGGCGTGTTATCGCCAATTCAACCTTTACTGGTACTAGTATCAATCTCGATTTTGCCAAAAATGCCTTGCGCGACATGATTGCTGCACAGGACAAACAGGTCACGATCGACAACATTCAAAAAACAGTTGCAGAGTATTTTCAGATACGCACTTCAGATCTACTTTCAGCAAAACGTAGTCGTTCCATCGCCAGGCCCAGACAGATCGCCATGACGCTGGCTAAAGAATTAACAAATCACAGCCTGCCCGAGATCGGAACTGCTTTCGGCGGCAGGGATCACACCACGGTCATTCATGCCAATAAAAAGATCAAGGAACTGCGGGATAGTGATGTTCGAATATCTGAGGACTACTCAAACCTGTTGAGGACATTAAGCAGTTGATGTGGATAAGATGTTGAGAAAAATGATAAAAAACAGAATGGTCATTTATCCACAAGAGATAGACAGGAAACCACAAACTTACACGACAGCTATCAACAGGCAAAAAAGCTATAAAAGCATTTAAAAACAGCGTGTTACATGACTTATCCTCATAAGTAGCACCCCCTAATAATAATAAGTAGATATATAAAATAAACTAACTATAACTACCTTGGGTAGAGAATATGAAAATAGTTACCAAACGAGAAGCGCTATTGGACCCACTACAAAGGATTGGTGGGGTTGTCGAAAGAAGACAAACACTACCAATATTGTCCAATATCCTTATTAACGCTAAATCCAGTGAGATCCAGCTAACAGCGACAGACCTGGAGGTAGAACTCAGGACGCAGGCTGTTGCTGAGTGTAGTGGAGAAGGTGACTTTACTGTCCCGGCAAGAAAAATTCTTGACATATGTAAAGCTCTACCCGAGGGAGCTGACATCATTCTTGAGGTAGATGGTGACAAGGCGAAAATACGTTCCGGGCGGAGTCGTTTCTCCCTAGGCATATTGCCGGCACAGGATTATCCAGTAATCGAGCCGACTGCAAGTAGCTCAGTGTTTACGCTTAAAGAGGCTGAACTCAAGCAGTTAATTGAGAAAACCCAATTTGCGATGGCTCAACAGGATGTTAGGTATTATCTTAACGGGATGCTACTGGAAATAAGAGATGGTGATGTTAGAACTGTTGCCACTGATGGCCATCGTCTAGCATTGAGTGAATGCAATAAATCGGTAGATACCGACTTATACGTTCAGGTCATACTACCTCGTAAAGCAGTGTTGGAATTGGGCAGATTGCTCAAAGATAGTGAAGATGAAATTAAACTTGAGCTAAGCGCCAATTATGTTCGAATTCTGATGGATGGGGCTGTTTTCACCTCAAAACTTATCGATGGTCGCTTTCCTGATTATCAGCGTGTTATGCCAAGCGGAACAAATAAAGAACTTCGCGCAGACAAGGCGCTTTTAAAACAGTCTTTATCCAGAGCATCCATCCTCTCAAATGAAAAGTACCGTGGAATCCGCTTTTCAGCCAATAACAACACGCTGCAGATCCAAGCGCATAATCCTGAGCAGGAAGAGGCCGAGGAAGAACTGGAAGTAGATTACAGTGGCGACGAAATCAAGATTGGTTTCAATGTTGGTTATTTTATAGATGTACTCTCAGCAATCAAAGAGGATGAAATTATTGTTGAACTCAAGGACTCTAACAGCAGTGCTTTGATATACGGGAAAGACAACAGTAGAAATAGATATGTTGTCATGCCCATGAGAATATAAATTAATATTTAGAGATGAGAAAAAAACCGGCAACTAAAATTATTGCCGGTTTTTTTTCGCCCGACCTTGAACATTAAAAAATTGCAAATCCAGAATCTCCGTATTATCGACTCTGTCGATCTAAGGCCAGAACCTGGGATGAACATATTCTGTGGTAATAACGGTGCTGGTAAAACGAGCTTACTTGAAGCAATATTTTTACTTGCCAGGGCAAAGAGCTTTAAGAAAACTAGAGGTAAAAATCTCATTCAGGAGGGTAAAGATAAACTCTCCGTTTACTCAGAAACTCAACATACAAACCATTCGATAGTTCGGATCGGTTTTGGTTTGGATAATAAAAAAAAGAGAATACAACTCAATGGGACAGCAGTTTCCCGTGTTTCAGAAGTCGCAACACTGCTCCCCATCGGGATAGTCACACCTATAATTCACCGCCTGATTGAAGAGGGTCCTGATAATAGAAGGCGATTCTTGAATTGGGGAGTGTTTCACGTGGAACACTCGTATGTCTCAATTATGAGGCACTATTCAACAACACTGCAGCAAAGAAACGCTTCATTGCGCGCTGGTGATTCACGCTGGAATGTTTGGGATACCCCATTAATTGATTATGGGGATCAGATTAACCAATTACGAGCAGATTATTTTAGTAGCTGGAAATCTGTGTTTCAGTCTCTTGCTGCATCGTTTCCTAATGTTCCAGTGATTAGCTTCAGTTTTTACAAAGGCTGGAATAAATTACTTTCCCTCGAAGATTCTCTTAAGGCACAAGTCAAAACGGATCTGTCAACGGGTTTTACAACCACTGGGCCTCATAGGGCTGATCTTCGAATAACAGTGAATTCTCTTCCTGCAAAGGAGATTCTTTCTCGTGGCCAACAAAAGATAGTTGCCACATTGATGGTTCTGTCTCAGCTTATAGCGCAAAAAGAACGCACAAATATCAATCCCATCCTTCTTATGGACGACTTTTCTGCCGAGCTAGATTTCAAAACCACTAATTCTTTACTCTCACTTATTGAATCCAGTGGCTTTCAAACTTTTCTCACAACAATAGACGCCAAATCAGTAGCCGGAAAATATAGTAATGAAGCAAAAATGTTTCACGTGGAACACGGAGCAGTAAAATAGTTAAAAGTCACGTAATTATCTCTGTATGTCGAGTCACGATGCTTTGTTAACGATTTTGTCGTTTTGATATCCATTCCCGTTGTATAATGAATTGCTATATACAGGGTCCGTGAAAAGGGATCTAAGAATCTGATTGACAGGTGGAAAATGTCCTACGAATCATCGAGTATTAAAGTTCTAAAAGGCTTGGATGCCGTGCGGAAGCGTCCGGGAATGTATATCGGTGATACTGATGATGGTACAGGTCTGCATCATTTGGTTTTTGAGGTGGTCGATAACTCAATTGATGAGGCTTTAGCGGGGTATTGTAATGAGATCAAGGTCCTGATCCATTCAGACCAATCTGTGACTGTTCAGGATAATGGGCGCGGTATTCCTGTAGACATGCATCCAGAGGAGAAAAGATCAGCTGCTGAAGTCATCATGACTGTACTGCATGCTGGTGGAAAGTTTGACGATAACTCATACAAGGTTTCTGGTGGGTTGCATGGTGTCGGTGTTTCCGTTGTCAATGCACTATCAGAACAGCTTAAATTGAGAATATATCGCCAAGGTAAAATATGGGAACAGGACTACTCACATGGTGTGCCTCAGGGAGAGATGAAGGCGGTAGGAGAGACGGATAAAACTGGAACCTCTGTAACCTTCATGCCAAGCGCAGAAACATTCACAAATATTGAGTTTCACTACGATATTCTTGCAAAACGCCTGAGAGAACTCTCTTTTCTCAATTCGGGTGTGCGTATTGTTCTAAAGGAAGAAGCGACAGACAAAGAGGATGTCTTTGAGTACAAGGGCGGAATACTCGCGTTTGTTGAGCACTTGAATCGGAACAAAACGCCTCTGCATCAGCAGGTATTTAGCTTCTCTGCAGAAAAGAATGATGTTGTCGTGGAGATAGCGATGCAGTGGAATGAGTCGTACCAGGAGAATATCTTCTGTTATACGAACAATATTCCACAGCGTGATGGGGGTACTCACCTGGCAGGTTTCAGAGGGGCATTAACGAGAACTCTTAATCAGTACATCGAGAACTCAGGTCTTTCCAAGAAACAGAAGGTGAGCACTGCAGGTGATGATGCCCGTGAGGGTTTGGTTGCAGTGCTTTCAGTGAAAGTACCCGATCCTAAATTCTCCTCACAGACCAAGGATAAATTGGTATCTTCCGAGGTGAAGGGAATCGTTGAAAATCTGCTATCTGAACACCTCACCGACTTTTTATTGGAAAATCCTGCCGAGGCAAAAACGATTGCAGGCAAGATGATTGATGCTGCCAGAGCAAGAGAAGCAGCAAGAAAGGCCAGAGAGATGACTCGGCGCAAAGGGGTTTTGGATATCGCTGGACTACCGGGCAAGCTGGCTGATTGCCAGGAAAAGGATCCTGCGCTGTCAGAGCTCTACCTGGTGGAGGGTGATTCAGCGGGAGGATCCGCGAAGCAGGGCAGGGATAGAAAACGCCAGGCGATTCTTCCTCTTAAAGGGAAAATTCTAAATGTGGAAAAGGCCCGGTTCGATAAGATGCTCTCATCAGTGGAAGTCGGCACTCTGATAACCGCGCTGGGCTGTGGTATTGGCCGAGAAGAGTTTAATCTTGGAAAACTACGATACCATCGAATCATCATAATGACGGATGCAGATGTTGACGGTGCCCATATAAGAACTTTGCTGCTGACTTTTTTCTATCGTCAAATGCCAGAGCTGATTGAAGAGGGTTACATCTATATTGCGCAACCCCCTCTCTATAAAGTGAAAAAAGGAAAACAGGAGCAGTACCTGAAAGATGACCAGGATTTAAACAACTATTTCCTGCAGTCTGCACTCGACAATGCTGCTCTCTATGTTACGGCAGGGGCTCCTCCGCTGGCAGGAGAGGGTCTTGAAGATTTGGCCCGCTCATTTCAGGTAGTCATAGCCGGGATTAGTCGCTTATCAAGGCGTTACGATGGGATGCTGCTGGAAAAGTTGATCTATATGCCCCAGGTCACAGCAGAAATGCGTGAAAATGAGGAGGATATGCTGGCTTGGGTAAAAGCGCTGGAGCCCAGATTGAACCTGGACCTTGGTGTTGCTGAATCCTGTAGCCTGAGACTGCTTGATGAAGATGATAGTGAAAACGGAGAAGCAGGCATCACGGTGAACCGAAAGGTTCATGGAATCGGCACTGATCGCTTTATTCCATTCAGTTTTTTCTCCACGGTGGAATATCGCAAGATCGTAGAGCTGGGACAGAAATTAACTGATTTGTTGAGTGACGACGCTTACATCAAACGAGGAGAGAAGAGCCTTCCTGTCAACAGTTTTCGTCAGGCACTCGACTGGTTGTTGGATGAGGCTAAACGGGGCCATCATGTTCAGCGCTATAAAGGCCTTGGTGAAATGAACCCAGAGCAGTTGTGGGAGACAACTATGGATGCTAGCGCAAGACGCCTTTTACAGGTCAGTATTGAGGATGCTGTTGCTGCGGATCAGATCTTCACAACCCTGATGGGTGATCAGGTAGAACCCAGAAGAGATTTCATTGAGAAGCATGCGTTATCGGTGGAAAATCTGGATGTATGATGAATTAAGGTGAAAGGCTAGAGGTCAAAGGAGGCTGTGATTGCGGAAAGGCCTGGCTTTGTCGTGGCTGCTAGGGCTAGAAAAAAGTACTTGTTTTGTATGGGTGCCCGATCGGCAACGTTTGATCGGGCCTACAAGTTTGGTACAAGATTCAGGCAAATCTTCGATTTTCCAACCTTTCACCTTTCACCTTTCACCTTTCTCTCCTGCGGCAAGGTCTCCAGCGCTCCCTCGATCCAGGCTTCTACCTTGGCGTTGATCTCGTTGGCATTGAGACCTTTGGTCACGATAAGAGGGCCTACTCTTACATCGATGGTACCAGGATGCTTGTTGATGCCTCTGCGTTTCCAGAACACCCCGGCGTTGTGTGAGACGGGCAATACAGGAAAACCGGATCTCTCTGCCAGTAGTGCACCACCAATTCCATAGCGTTTGTGAGTACCAGGTGCGACACGGGTGCCTTCGGGGAAGATGATTACCGAAAGCCCGGATTCGAGTCTTTCAGTGCCATCACGGATAAGTTGTACCACGGCCTTTCGACCTGCTTTTCGATCAAGAGCAATCGGTTGGAAGAGAAGTAATGCCCATCCAAATATAGGCACTCTGAGTAACTCCTGTTTCAGAACCCAGGCCTTGTTGAGCGGAATGACGCTGAGAAAGGCGATGGTTTCCCAGGCGGATTGGTGTTTTGAAAGAATGATGACACTCTTGTCATCAGGAATGTTATTCAGACCATCAATACGATAGTTGAGGCCACAGAGTAGCGAGAGTGCAGCCAGGTTGACTCTGCTCCAGGCGTTGCTGATGAAAAAGCGTTTTTGCAACGGGAGGAACCACCCAAAGATACTGCCAAAACCGGCAATGACAATAGTACTGAGAACAAGAAAGGCAAAAAAGAGAATAGAACGGATAAAGGTCATGGCATGTCAATCAGGTTAAAAGCGCATCAACGGCCTCAGAGAGGTTTTGGTAGATGGGAATATCTCTCAGCTCATCCGGACATGATGAGAGTGTCTTGTTACCCTTCCCGGTTCTAACCAGGATGGGATTTGCGCCTACGATAATAGCGGCCTGGAGGTCACGTAAAGAGTCACCGATGATGGGCACCTGATGCAACGGCGCCCGGGAACGCTGTGAAATCTGCTGGTAGAGACCAGGCTTGGGTTTGCGGCAGTCACAGTTGTCATCCGGTCCATGAGGACAGAAAAAAATACCATCGATATGGCCCCCATGCTTCTGTAGCAACGTCTGCATTTTGTTGTGCATCTTATTCAGGGTGTCGATGGAGAAGTAACCACGCGACACGCCTGACTGGTTGGTTGCGACGAAAACACGAAAACCGGCATGGTTGAGACGGGCGATCGCTTCAAGACTGCCGGGCAGAGGAATCCACTCGTCAGGTGATTTAATAAAATCATCTGAATCCTCGTTGATGACGCCGTCTCTGTCCAGGATAATGATTTTCATTGTGAGTGAGTACTTACTCTCAAAGAATATCAGTCGACATCACGGAATTCTGAGACCCTGATGCGGCCGTTGACCATGCGGGAATCCCGCTTGTTAAGCTTCTCCATCTTGTCCCAAAACGCCTGCTTGAGATCGAACTCCTGAGCGATGGCTGTTCCCATGACAAGAATCAGCAGATCGGCCACTTCCTCAGCAAGTGACTCCTTGCTCTTGCCTTTTGTGACACAGGAAGAGATCTCCCCCAACTCTTCAGCCATTAAAGATATGCGATAGGTCATCTCTTCGCCGCCGGTCTCCCTGAAACGGTGCTTATCGTGGAAGGATTGGACGGCGTCCAACATATCCTTGTATGAATCGGGGTTCATAATTAGTCTCGATTACTGAAGGCGTGAAAGGTCAGCGGCACTGAGAAAGAGTCCCTCAAGCCGTGAAAGCAGGGCAAGACGATTTCTCCGTAGATTTCCATCCTCCGTCATTACCATGACCTGGTCAAAAAAATCATCGACAGGATGACGCAGACTGGCGAGGATTTGCAGCCCTTCCGTATAACGGCCTTCACCAAATAGTGGAATGACCTTGGGCTGTAACTCATCGACCTTTGCCGCAAGGGCCCTCTCTGCGGTTTCCTGAAGAAGGTCGTTGGCCACCTGCACGGGGAAGGTCTCATCAGTCTTCCTGAGAATGTTGCGAATGCGTTTGTTGGCAGCGGCAAGACTTTCGGCTTCAGGCAGTTTACGGAATTCGGTGACTGCCCGGACCCGCAGATTGAAGTCTGCGGGACGGGTGGGGCGGCGGGCGAGCACCGCATCCACTGAATCGGCGGGTATGGATTGGTCTGCGTAGTACGCTTTCAGACGCTCCATCATGTATTCAAAGACCTGATCCAGGCTCTCCTCTGTATCAACCTGCTGGGCAAGACCCTCCGCTGCGGTGGAGAGTAACTGTTCAAGGTCGAGATCCATGGGGGTCTCGATGAGGATGCGGAGTACACCCAAGGCAGCGCGGCGAAGGCCGTAAGGGTCCTTTGCGCCGGTCGGTTTCTGACCAATAGCGAAGATGCCCGTCAGGGTATCGAGGCGATCAGCGATGGCAATGGCGCGACCGCAGTCGGTTTCCGGCAGGCGATCCCCTGCATGCCGGGGCATGTAGACCTCTTCCATTGCCTGAGCAACCTGGCCGTCCTCACCCGAGCGTACGGCATAGTAGCGCCCCATGGTGCCCTGCAGGCTGGCAAATTCACCTACCATTTCGGACATAAGGTCGCATTTGCAGAGCCAGGCGGCACGGAATGCGAGAGCCTTGTCGAGACCAATTTGATCGGCAATGGATTCTGCCAGCGAGGCGATACGCCCGCTCTTGTCGTGCAGCGTCCCCAGTTTTTTCTGAAACAGAATGCTTTTCAGCGACTCGATGTGATGGTCGAGAGGATTTTTCAGATCCTGCTCCCAGAAGAAAGCGGCATCGCTGAACCGGGGTCGTATGACTCGCTCATTGCCGGAACGAACCTGTTCAATATCCTTGCTGTCGATATTGCTTATAGTAATAAACCGGGGTTGGAGAGCACCTGTCTTGTCGACAACCGGAAAATATTTTTGATGATCCTGCATTGCCTGGACCAGGCATTCTGAGGGAACGTCGAGAAAGCGCGCATCGAAACTGCCAATCACAGGAATCGGCCACTCATTGAGGGCGGTGACCTCGTCCAGCAGATTGGAATCGATTGCTGCCTGGAGACCTTCGGCTTCTGCTGCCTCTCTGGCTTGCTGCTCGATTTTGGTTTTGCGCTCGGCAATGTCTGCGATGACATAACCTCTGTTTTTCAGCAGTTCTGAGTAGTTTGCAGGCGTATCGATTTCAATCGGTTCGGGATGGTGGAATCTATGGCCACGGGTTGAGCGGCCTGCGTTGCGTCCCATCACTTGGCCTGGAATGACCTCATCACCAAACAGCAGTACGACCCAATGTACCGGACGAACGAACTCTTCGCTGCGGCTGCCCCAGCGCATACGCTTGGGTATGGGAAGAGTGGCGAGAGACTTTTCCACGATCTCCGGTATCAGATCGATGGTGGAACGGCCCAATTCGATCTGCCGGTGGATCAGCCACGCGCCTTTTGGGGTGTCTTGAGTTTCCAGCTGATCGACGCTCACTCTGCAGGAGCGGGCAAAACCTTCAGCGGCCCTGGTTGGATTGCCGTCAGCATCGAATGCAGCTTTGACCGCAGGCCCTTTGCGTTCGATCTCTTTATCGGACTGGCTGGTTTGAAGAGCCTCGATGAATACTGCAAGCCTGCGAGGGGTGGCGTAGGGTCTGACTGAATTGTGTGGCAGTCCCAGCTGTTTAAGCTGTTCAACGATGCCGCGAAGAAATGCCGCGGAGAGTTTTGCCAAGGCCTTTGGGGGCAGCTCTTCTGTGCCGATCTCGATCAGCAGATCTTTGGAATCAGCCATTATTGACGACCTCCCTGTTCTCTTTCAGCATGGGGAATCCAAGGGCCTCGCGGCTCTCGTAATAGGCTTGGGCCACGGCGCGTGAGAGGGAGCGGACGCGCAGGATGTAGCGCTGCCGTTCAGTCACCGAGATGGCGTGACGTGCGTCCAGCAGGTTGAAGGTATGAGAGGCCTTGAGGACCTGTTCATAAGCGGGTAGCGGCAGACCGGTTTCGATCAGGCGCTGACTCTCTTTTTCACAGGTGTCGAACCAACCGAAGAGGGCATTCACTTCCGCGTGTTCGAAGTTGAAGGCCGACTGTTCAACCTCATTCTGGTGAAAGACGTCGCCGTAGGTTACCGGGCCGTCAGGGCTATTGGCCCAGACCAGGTCGTAGACGCTTTCGACGCCTTGCAGGTACATGGCGATGCGCTCAAGACCGTAGGTGATTTCACCGGTGACCGGGCGGCAGTCGAGGCCGCCAACTTGCTGAAAATAGGTGAACTGAGTCACCTCCATGCCGTTGAGCCAGACCTCCCAGCCGAGCCCCCAGGCGCCGAGAGTGGGGGACTCCCAGTTGTCCTCGACGAAACGAATATCATGTACCAGCAGGTCGAGACCCAGTGCCTTGAGTGATCCCAGATAGAGCTCCTGAATATCCATCGGGGAGGGTTTCAGGATGACCTGGAATTGATAGTAGTGTTGCAGGCGGTTGGGATTCTCGCCATAGCGCCCGTCGGTGGGGCGGCGTGAAGGCTGCACATAGGCGCAGCTCCAAGGCTCAGGGCCGATAGAGCGGAGGAAAGTGGCGGAGTGAAATGTGCCGGCACCCATCTCCATGTCGTAGGGTTGAAGGATTACGCAGCCCTGGTCTGCCCAGTACTGTTGCAACGCAAAGATCAGACCCTGAAAGGTCGACACATCATGATTGCTGGTGTCAGAAGCTCGGTTCACGTCCGGATTCCATAGTTTAAGGTGCAAAAATCGCGTCAGTATAACGATGCGCCAACAACTTGGCTAACTACGATGAGGTGCCGCATTTGGCGCAATTCCGTATAATCCACCGTTTTCCTTGCCTGACAATGAATCATTATATGACCGAACAGCGAAAAGCCGTGGCCCTGATCTCCGGTGGTCTCGACTCTCTCTTGGCCGCAAAGGTGATCCAGGAACAGGGCATCCACGTCGAGGGCATCAACTTCTACACCGGATTCTGTGTCGAAGGTCATACCCATGCCATCCGCAAAAAAGACCAGAAAAAGTCCAAGCGAAATAATGCCCTCTGGGTGGCGGAACAGCTTGGCATCAAGTTGCACATTGTCGATATTGTGGAGGAGTACAAGGATATCGTCTTCAATCCGAAGCACGGCTATGGCGCCAACCTGAATCCCTGTCTCGACTGCAAGATCTTTATGGTTAGCAAAGCCTTGGAGTGGATCAGAAAAATGGATTTCGATTTTATCATTACCGGCGAGGTGATCGGGCAACGCCCTATGTCCCAACGCAAGGAGACAATGCCGGTAGTGTCCGGCGAGTCGGGGGCAGAGGATCTGCTGCTACGGCCGCTCTGTGCAAAAAATCTGCCGCAAACCCTGCCGGAACGTGAGGGTTGGGTGGAGCGTGGGGGGCTTTACGATTTCAGCGGGAGAAGCCGTAAACCCCAGATGGCATTGGCGGCAAAATTCGGCTTCGAAGACTATGCCCAGCCGGCAGGAGGCTGCTGTTTTCTCACCGATGCCCAATATTCGGTCAAGCTCGCGGACCTCTGGCGCGCGCGAGGCAGCAAGCAGTACGAGATGGATGACATCATGCTGCTCAAGGTGGGACGCCATTTGCGCCCTGCACCCCACTATAAGGTGATCATTGCCAGAGAGGAGGGGGAGGGCAATTTCCTACAGGGTTACCGGAAGCAGTTTGTCAGCATCAAGACAATTAGCCACGCTGGTCCCTTGGCGTTGATAGACGGTGAACCCAGAGCAGCGGATATTGAGCTGGCCGCCCGCCTGGTTGCCCGCTACAGTCAGGGACGCGATGCTGATCTGGTGGAACTAGAAGTGATGGATCGGCAGGGCACGAGTCGCACCCTGAAGGTCGAACCGATTAAGCCACACGAAATCCCCCAGGAGTGGCACATTTGAGCAGGGTCACTCTTGATGCCCGGCGTTTGCTCTGCCCGATGCCGGTGATTCGGGTGCAGGATAAGATAGCAACGCTTGCGCCAGGCACTGTCCTGGAAGCGATTTGCACCGATCCGGGAGTGATGAATGACATCCCCGCCTGGTGCCGAATCAATGGCCATAAAGTCATTGAGACCCGCTCTGACAGGGCCGAATATATTGTTGTGATAGAAGTGGGGGAGTAGCTTATGCATCAGCATCAACACCTGCATCACGAGATGCAGGAGATGAGGTATAAAGAGACACGGTTGGCCGCCCTGGTCGGCGCTGTGGTCAACCTGGTCCTCGCTTTCGTCAAAATCCTGTTTGGCTGGCTTGGCCAGTCACAGTCTCTGTTGGCGGATGGGGTGCATTCGCTTTCGGATCTGCTGTCGGATGCGTTGGTCTGGTTCGCCGCACGGCATGCTAAAGAAGCGCCGGATGAGCAGCACCCATACGGCCACGGTCGCTTTGAGACGGCCGGTACCATGGCATTGGGAGCGCTGCTCGGGCTGGTAGGACTGGGTGTCATCTGGGATGCGGCGGAGCGGCTTTTTGCACCGGAGCAGCTGCTGACTCCGAGTTCCTTTACACTCTATGTTGCAGCATTCTCTATCCTTGCCAATGAAGGGCTCTACCACTACACCCAATATCTGGCACAACGGATCAATTCAAATCTGTTGCGGGCAAACGCATGGCACCATCGCTCTGACTCCATCTCTTCCGTGGTGGTGTTGGTCGGTATCGGGGGAACCTTGGCGGGTCTGCCCTACCTGGATGCCATTGCTGCAGTACTGGTCGGCGTGATGATCGTGCACATTGGCTGGAATCTAGGCTGGGGGGCGATGCAGGAACTGGTGGATGCGGGGCTGGATGAGGAGACAGTGGCGGAGATTCGCGGGATTATTGATTCCGTGAGCGGTGTCAATAGCATTCACATGCTGCGCACCCGCCGCATGGGGGGACACGCATCGGCGGATGTGCATGTGCAGGTTGACTCATGGTTGAGCGTTTCAGAAGGACACAGGATTGCGGAAGTGGTTCAAACGAGATTGATAAATGAGGTTGAAGAGCTGTTCGATGTGACGGTGCATATCGACCCGGAAGATGATGAAATCAACGCTCCCTGTGGCGAGCTCCCATTGCGGCAGGAAGCTGAACGTTTGCTCGATGCCACCTGCAGGGATGTTGCCTGTTATGCCCGCAGGCAACGCTTGGTGTTGCACTATCTTTCGGGTCGTATCGACGTTGATCTCTACCTGCCAGTCGATTGTTTTGAAGGTGAAAAGGAGCTGGCGCAACTGCGGCAGGCGTTTCAGAAGGTATTCAACCAGTCAGATGTGTTTGGAAAAATCCGACTCTGGTTCGGTGAATAGTTTGTGTCCATCCAGAAACAGAAAGAGAGGGGAGTAAACTGGTGCCGAAAGCTTGTGATTTAAAACGGGGCATTATCGTCGAAATCAACGGAATGCCCCATAGCGTGAAACAGGTCGAGGCCAAAAGCCCCTCTTCCCGGGGTGCGGCGACCCTCTATAAAATCCGCTTCATCAATTTGCAGACGGGTCAAAAACTGGACGAGTCGTTCAAGGGCGATGATTTTCTGAAGGATATCGACTGTCTGCGCCGGCAGGTCCAGTTCTCCTATATGGACGGGGAGATCTTCACCTTCATGGATACGGAGGACTATAGCCAGTATGGTCTGAACAGTGAAGATCTGGAGGGACAGACGGGCTTTCTGATCGAAGGCCTGGACGGCATAATTGCCCTGCTGGTGGATGGCGCCATCATCGGCATTGAACTTCCACAGTCCGTTGCCCTGACGATCTCGGAGACGACACCAGGTATCAAGGGTTCAACGGCCACAGGGCGAACCAAGCCGGCAATGCTCAACACAGGCATCGAGATACAGGTTCCGGAGTATCTGGAGAACGGTGAAGTGGTGAAGGTTAATACAACGACCGGAAAATTCATCTCCCGAGCTTAGAAGATATTGGCCGCACTATAATAGTGCCTTTGTCTTGCTGCATGCACCAAAATCGCGCGGACTTGTTGATGAGTCTCCCTGTTGCTCGATCTCAACCCCCCGTCAGCTTCAATTTACTGGATGAGCATGATACGAAAGGAAAGGTCTTCCAAACAGTGGTGCTCATCAGTCTCGTCGTATAAATTATATCTTATTAATTTTATTAGTATTTTTATACGTACAGAACCCGGTCGCCAGGGACCAGAGTCTGGGCGACGGTTTTGGCGACCCAGATGAAAAAGTCTGGATTCACCACACGAAGGCGTCTGAATTGATCAAGAGAAACAATCGTGGCATGAATAATGCTCATAAGCGTTACTCACTGTGTCTGGTATAGTCACGCCCCGACACTAAGGTTTAGCATAGCGGCGTTTAACCAGCCGTCCCGATAATAACCCTATATCCTGGAGATGAAGATGGCCTCTAAAGCTCTGAAGATGATGAAAGACAACGATGTGAAGTTTGTCGATCTGCGCTTCACCGATACCCGCGGAAAGGAACAGCACGTTACACTGCCAACCCATGAAGTTGGTGAAAGTATGTTCGCTGACGGAAAGATGTTCGACGGATCCTCCATCGCCGGTTGGAAGGGTATCAACGAGTCTGACATGATTCTGATGCCTGAAGACGCCACCGCTGTGATGGATCCCTTCTCGGACGAGAACACGCTGATCATCCGTTGCGATATCCTCGAGCCCGCCACCATGCAGGGTTACGAGCGCGATCCACGCTCCGTTGCCAAGCGTGCCGAGGCCTACTTGCAGTCCACCGGTATTGCCGACACCGCTTACTTCGGTCCTGAGCCTGAGTTCTTCGTGCTGGATGATGTTCGCTGGCGTGTCGACATGAGCGGCAGCATGGTGAAGATCGACTCAGATGAGGCTGAGTGGAACTCCGAGCGTGTCTATGAAGACGGCAACATCGGTCACCGCCCCAGTGTTAAGGGCGGTTACTTCCCCGTACCCCCTGTCGACTCCCTGCATGACCTGCGCGGGGCCATGTGCCTGGCTATGGAAGAGATGGGTGTACCTGTTGAGGTCCATCACCACGAGGTGGCAACCGCAGGACAGTGCGAAATCGGCACCCGTTACTCCACCCTGGTAGAGCGTGCTGACTGGGTTCAGATCCAGAAATACGCGACCTGGAATGTTGCCCACGCCTATGGCAAGACCGCCACTTTCATGCCCAAGCCTATTGTGGGTGACAACGGTTCCGGTATGCATGTGCACCAGTCCCTGGGTAAAGATGGCGAGAACATCTTCGCCGGTAACCAGTACGGTGGTCTGTCTGAAACCGCACTCTATTACATTGGCGGCATCATCAAACATGCCCGCGCACTGAATGCTTTCACCAACAGCTCCACCAACTCTTACAAGCGTCTGGTCCCCGGCTTCGAAGCCCCGGTGATGCTGGCTTACTCAGCCCGTAACCGCTCTGCCTCCATCCGTATCCCGTGGGATTCCAACCCCAAGGGCCGTCGCGTCGAGGTGCGTTTCCCCGATCCAACCGCCAATCCTTACCTGGCCTTCGCTGCCATGATGATGGCCGGCCTGGACGGAATTCAGAACAAGATCCACCCTGGCGATGCCATGGACAAGGATCTCTATGACCTGCCAGCCGAGGAAGCCATGGCGATCCCCACTGTCTGCCACAGCCTGGATCAGGCGCTGGAAGCACTGGATGCAGACCGTGAGTTTCTTACTGCCGGTGGCGTTTTTACCGACGATCTGATCGACGGCTTCATCGAGCTGAAGATGGAAGAGGTGACTCGCCTGCGTATGACCACCCATCCGGTGGAATTCGACCTGTACTACAGCCTCTAAGTCTGACGCCTGCGTCAGTCGGTTGAGAGAAGCGTCTCCCGGTTGCGGGAGGCGCTTTTTTTTGTGCCTAAGAAGCACAGGTAGGGTGCGCCATGCGCACCAAGATTGCTGCTTATTCTGGTGCGCACAGCGCACCCTACGTTCGGCACATTCAATAAGCCAACCGTTAGCATAAACGCTGAAACTTGAGCCCAAACACGCCTTTTGCGACATTGATCGCTTGTCCATCGCTACCGGCTTGTCTATGCTTGGTGCATGCGAATTCTGATATCAGTTCTTCTTGTGGTGCTGACACTTCCTGTGGCGGCAAAAGATGTCTATAAGTGGACCTCGCCCGACGGGGTTACCTACTATTCCGATCATTTCAGAGAAGGCGCAGAAAAGGTTTGGATACCGGGGCAGTCGGCAGCTCGTCCCAAGGCGGGCGAAACGAGTGAGCCATCTGAGGAGACGGATCTGCCGGGTGAATCGGGTTATGCTGTTTTCGAGATTGCGGAACCGGAGAATGACGCAACTATCCGCAATAACGAGGGCACAGTGGGCGTGGGGCTGAGTCTCTCTCCGGTGCTTATATCCGGCGACGCCATTCAGGTCTTTGTGGATGGCAATCGGATAGAAGGAGATATCGGCGGCGCAACCCAGTTCACACTGAATGATCTGAGCTTGGGAACCCATACACTGGAGGCACGGATTCTGGATGACACCGGGAAACTGTTGACTTCCACACCAACCATCAATTTCCATATCCGCAAGGCACCGGTTACAACACCCTGATGCTGATTTTGCCTCAGCTGTGCGCACCATAATGGTGCGGGCAGATCTGCGTTCCATTCCGTAATGTCCAAAAACAGGGAGAGCCACTCAACCTTGTTTAAGGCATATCGATCCTGGAAGCTCTGCACCCTGGCTGCAAACACCCGTGTATGCCCGGTCTGCTCGCTGTTACCTGGTGCAGGAACGAAATAGCACCCCTCTCTTTTTTATTTGGTTCGGTTATTGCTTATCATCCAGTTATGGATAAACAGCAGCAAAGAAGCACACTGGAAAGGCGGGTATTGGAGAATCTGAGCTCCTCGATTCTCCTATTCGACCAGGCTTTTATTTTGAAATACATCAATCCGGCTGGTGAGATGCTGTTTGCGGTAAGTACCAGACAGGTTATCGGCCAGCACGCGGCCGATCTGATCCACTGCCCAGGTGGGACGGTTGAATCGAACCTGAGACGGGCCAGCGAATCAGGACAGCCGTTCACTGAACGGGAAATTACCCTGCCGCTGGCTGATGGCAGGGAGATCACCGTCGATTGTACGGTGGTGCCGCTTCGGGATGACAATGGGGGGGAGGAGTTGCTCGTCGAACTGCAGCAGCTGGATCGTCAGCTGCGCATCAACAGGGAAGAGGAGTTGATCTCCCAGGGCCAGGTCTCCCGTGCCCTGGTAAGGGGTATGGCCCATGAGATAAAAAATCCTTTAGGAGGGTTGCGTGGTGCTGCGCAACTGCTGGAACGGGAGCTTCCCGATGAAGCGCTGAAAGAGTACACCCAGATCATCATCGCTGAGGCAGATCGTTTGCAGAATCTGGTGAACAGCATGCTGGGCCCCAATCGCCTGCCGCAAAAGAGAGCCTTCAGCATCCACCAGGTGCTGGAGCGAATCTGCAACTTGGTGCAGGTCGAGGCGGGAGATCGATTGAGGATTCAGAAAAATTACGATCCGAGTATTCCTGATGTCGTGGGGGATTTCGACCAGTTGATTCAGGCACTCCTGAACATCTTGCGCAACGCTGTTCGGGCGGTGGGCAATAAAGGGGTGGTCGGTCTGAAAACACGGGTGCTAAGACAGTTCACTATCGGTAACGAACGCCACCGACTGGTATTGAAAGTCGATATCTTCGACAACGGTCCCGGTATCCCCGAGTCCCTGCAAAACAGGATTTTTTTCCCAATGGTCTCCGGTAGCAGCGACGGTATGGGCGTGGGTCTTTCAATAGCGCAATCCCTGATCAATCAGCACCGTGGTTTGATTGAATTTGCCAGTCGTCCCGGCGAGACGATTTTCACCGTATTACTTCCTTTGGAATCGAGCTGATGGAAACAGAGTGCAGGGTTTGGGTAATCGATGATGACCGCTCCATCCGTTGGGTGTTGGAAAAGACGCTGCAGAAGGCGGATATGATGGTCACCAGTTTCGAAACAGGCAATGGTGTGCTCGACGCCTTGGAGGCTGAGCAGCCGGACGTCATCGTTTCCGACATACGCATGCCGGGGATCGACGGATTGGAGTTGCTGGAGAAGATCCAGGCCCGCTATCCATCGCTTCCGGTGATCATTATGACGGCACATTCAGATCTCGAAAGCGCTGTATCTGCTTATCATATGGGCGCCTTTGAGTATCTGCCGAAACCCTTCGATGTGGATGAGGCGGTCGATCAGATTCGCCGTGCCTGCCGGCAGCACCTTACGCATTCTCTAGCGGTGGATGAGGAGCAGATAGGGGGGCTTGAGATCATCGGCGAAGCACCGGCCATGCAGGAGGTATTCCGCGCCATAGGGCGGCTGGCCCGTTCGAATATCACAGTGCTCATCAATGGGGAATCGGGTACGGGTAAAGAGCTGGTAGCGCATGCCTTGCACCGCCACAGTCCTCGTGCTGAGGCGCCATTTATCGCCCTGAATATGGCGGCCATACCCAAGGACCTGATGGAGTCTGAACTGTTCGGCCATGAACGAGGCGCTTTCACTGGCGCACAGAGCCGCCGTGAAGGGCGCTTTGAACAGGCTGACGGCGGCACGCTCTTTCTGGATGAGATCGGTGACATGCCGGCGGAGCTGCAGACCCGGCTGCTGAGAGTATTGGCGGATGGCCAGTTCTACCGCGTCGGTGGTCACGAACCGGTGAAGGTCGATGTGCGGATCATCGCCGCCACGCACCAGAATTTGGAAGGGCTGGTGAAACGGGGCGAATTCAGGGAAGACCTGTTTCATCGGCTCAACGTGATAAGAATCCATATTCCCGCTATGCGGGAACGAAAGGAGGATATATCGCTCTTGATGCGCTACTTCCTTGCCAAGGCATCTGAAGAGTTGGAGGTCGAGGCGAAGATCTTGTTGCCGGAAACCACAGAATTTCTGCAACAACTCGACTGGCCAGGTAATGTCCGGCAGTTGGAAAATACCGCCCGCTGGCTTACTGTGATGGCCTCTGGACAGGAGATCCATGTCGAGGATCTGCCGCCGGAGCTGCAACAGGAAGAGTCGCGGAGTGAAATCTGTGGAGACTGGCGGCAACTGCTGCGGGCCTGGACGCGCAGCCGTCTGCAATCCGGCGCGGAAGCCCTGCTTGATGAAGCGGGCTCAGACTTTGAGACAGTGATGATAGAGACGGCGCTGGAGCATACCGCAGGGCGCCGCCAGGATGCCGCCCGCCTGCTTGGCTGGGGGCGAAATACCCTGACCCGCAAGATTAAAGAGTTGGGTCTGGATCATGAAAATTGAGCCAGTGGGGAGGACTCAAAACCTGAGTGCCCACGCTGTTTGAGAGGATAGTAGATGGAAACGACAAGCATTGATCTTCCGGGTTGTGAGATCGAATCAATCACTTTTGAGGTGGGGGTTCTCAGGGTGCGGTTCTCCCGTGCCTATATCGTCAAAACCCTGACAGGTTCGGAAGAGCGCACCCGTTGGTGGCAAGCAGGTGAGATGATATTGGAGGGTGCTGAAATGGAGGGTGAACTGCCCGCAGCGCCCTGTGTCTGCGACGGAGGAGATGTGGGTGAAAATGTCTATACCTACCGCGACATGGTGCCGCTGCCTCTGGAGAGCCGGGGTCGAGCCCACTGTGCCTTAAAGATCCGTGAAAGCGGGTTGGTGCTGAAGGCCCAGGCGGATGGGATAAAGTTGGTGATGGATGACAGGCCCCGTTATATTGAACATTTGAGGTAACAGGAGGCAGGATTAATTGATTCTCTTTCTCGACACCATCTTCTGTTTCTACGCAGTACCGTAGGTCGGCTCAAGCGTAGCGGAACCGGCAGCCTAAATCGATTTGCCAGCCTTTTGCCGTTAAAAATGTCAAGAGTATTGCAAATCCCTGGATTCAGAATGATATTTCTGTTATCTCTTTAAAGATTACGAATAATATCTATATGAGAAACGGCATTTAGGAGGAGCATCGGCCACAGAATATTCACGGCCGGTTGCTGCAAATAACGAAGAGATAACCGGTGGATGGCAACTGGAAGGCTTTGAATTGCCAACACTGGGGAGTAAAAAATTATGTCCGTCGAGCTTTACAATAAAAAAGACCACATCTGTGTTGCCTTTCGGGACTTGGTGACCGGAGATGCGGTGCAGGCCAATCAGTTCCTGATCTTTGACCACGGCCACGCCGCTTTACTCGACCCTGGTGGTGAGCTGACCTACTCCCGCCTCTTCATGGCGATCAGCGACTACATGAATGTGAAAAAGCTCGATTATGTCATCGCCTCCCACCAGGATCCCGATATCGTCGCCTCAGTAAACAAGTGGCTGGTGGGCACCGATTGCAAGGTGGTTGTCCCCTCGCTCTGGGAGCGTTTCATCCCCCATTTCACCCGCCCTGGCCGCCTGCAGGACCGGGTGGTTTCCATACCGGACCAGGGTATCAATCTCGAGCTGGGCAATATCCGGCTGAAAGCCCTGCCCGCCCACTTTCTGCATGCGGAAGGAAATTTCCAGTTTTACGATCCGATCAGCAAGATCCTCTTTTCCGGCGACCTCGGCGCTAACCTGCCGCCAGGTGATCTCGACAAACCGGTGAAAAAGCTGGCGGAAATCCTCCCCTATATGGACGGTTTCCATAAACGCTACATGAACTCCAACCGGGTTTGCCGCTACTGGGCTAATATGGTGAGCGCTCTGGAGATCGAAATGATTGTGCCCCAACATGGCAGATCATTCGTGGGTAAAAAGGCGGTCGCCGAATTTATCAATTGGGTCGCAAATCTCGAGTGTGGGATCGATCTGATGACCCAGAGTCACTACCAGGTACCGTGATCGTATAGAACAACCTCAAACCCGTTGCCCTTACCGGGCGACGGGGACTATCCGTCAGCCTTCGACCCTGCCAGCTCTCCAATCCAGAAACCCAGGTTTTTTTCCAGAAACTCATCCATGGGCATGTAGTGGGAACCGTCACAGGAGAAGGTGAGTCCGAGCATGCCATTCATGATATTCAGTGAGCTGCTGCGCAGATAGATGGTTTCGTCTGCAAACCGCAACGCCTTCAACTCATCGAGCACGGCCCGAATCTGCGCGGGTGTAACCTTGGCTTCCGCCGGGTAAGTGTGCAGAGGATAGACAAGGCTGAGATCGGGGTCGATGATCTCTTCCACGCCGTGTATCCGGTAACTGTATGGATCATCCAACAGCCAGAATGAACAGCGTCCGCTGGAGTAATGGATTTTTGTGTGGAAGATGCCGTGGGCGGTCATTAGAGCATGAACCGTGTCATGCACCGAATCGAGCTGATCATCCAGTCGGCTCTGAATCCGCTGTTGCATAAAAACTGTGCCACGCACTGCAGGATCGCCCTTGAACTGCTGCCAGCGTAACTCCGGGTTGTCCAACCTGTTGTCGGTAAGCAATTTGTCGAGGGAGAAATCAGCCGCAATGAATCCCACCAGAGCCTTATTTATGCGTACTGCCTGCAGGGCCGTAACGCATTCAGTACTGGAGTACATGCTGCGATAGACAGACGAGAGCATGATGCCTTTGAACGGCAGGTTGTTTTTCAGATAGGGGCGATTCGAAAGGTCACGTCCGCGCCAGGACCGATCGGCAACGCCAGCACTGATCAGGGACGAGACTTCGAGGCCATCGAGATCCCAAGCGTAGAGAAAGTCGCAACTGGAGATGCTGGATTGGTGATCCTGTAGCCGTTGGTCGAGATGATCAGGGTACTGCCACACCTCTGCGCAGTCTTTCGCAAGTGCTGAGAGGGGTTCACCGATTGCACCGGCAAGTGCGGCTTTTTTCTCCAGAATGTTCTGTTGGATCGATGACATGTGCACTGCGTTTGATAATTTTGGAAGTATCTTACACCGAAACAACAGAGTAAGTGTTTGATGTTTCACGTTGATGACAGTGAAAGGTTTAACGGTTTGGCACACTCAAGGGTTTAGGATTCAGATAGACTCTGATTCCCATTGATTATGGGCGAGAAAGACTGCGGGTATTTTACGCGCCGATGGAGAGGTTGGGTCAGCGATCCTGAGTGCTTTTAGACGGTTGGTTGGAGATTATTTCGCATGAGATTACAACGAAGAGTGATGCCAAACGTTGCGCCGTTTCTATTTGCACCAACTGTGTCCAGGCGAAAAGAGCCGGTGCTGCATGCTAGACAAGCGGTACTGACAGCGCTCGGTCGGGATGATTTCGCAGTCGCTGGCGCAGTGGTGGCTCGCAATGCCTATGCGTTTCGCCACCTTGACCGTGAGCATGCGCCAGGCCTGATGAGTGACTTGGAACGGGCACTGAAAAGAAGAGACATAAAGGGCATTCAGCTTACACTGCAACAGGCGGTGGCTGCAGAGCTGGTACGGTGTCTCTCGGCAGTGCAGGAGAATCTCTGCCACAGCCAAGATGCCAAACACCTGTTGATGAAGTGCAGCCGGTTATTCAGCATGTTGGAGAAGGATCTGGGAAAAAAGGCCTTGGATGAGGGGAGCTGGGCCCTGCAGGGTTGCCAGAAATCGATAGGAACAGTGGGTCTGTTTGGCGTTGGCTGCGTGGCGGTGGATCCCGAAAGGTTCTTGCGACACAAACAGATATTGATGGGGATTTTGCACTGCAAGGGCCTGATACGTTGATCTTCCGCTCCATGCCTTGATTCGGCAGTGGAGCGTTACCACGTTGATGACACCTCCCTCCGCGTTCACATTCCGTGTACAATTCGCGCAAATCTATAATGAAATGTACCAAAGGAATTTCGCGTGAGTATCCTGAAAAACGATAGACTGCTGCGTGCATTGCTGCGCGAACCGGTGGATGTGACTCCTGTGTGGATGATGCGACAGGCTGGGCGTTATCTGCCTGAATACAAGGCCACTCGTGCCCGTGCCGGCAGTTTCATGGATCTCTGCCGTAATCCCGAACTGGCCTGTGAAGTTACCCTCCAGCCCTTGGACCGCTACCCGCTGGATGCGGCGATCCTCTTCTCCGATATCCTTACTGTCCCGGATGCGATGGGCCTTGGGCTCTATTTCACGGAAGGGGAGGGTCCCAGATTTGAAAGGCCCGTGCAGGATGAGGCCGCGGTCAACGCCTTGGGTGTACCGGATATGGAGGATGACCTGGGTTACGTGATGGATGCGGTGCGCACCATTCGCCGGGAACTCGACGGCCGGGTCCCTCTGATCGGTTTCAGTGGCAGTCCTTGGACGCTTGCCACCTACATGGTGGAGGGGAGTGGCACCAAAAATTTTGCCAAGGTAAAGGGGATGATGTTCGATCGCCCCGAGCTGATGCACACCCTGCTGGGGAAAATCGCAGAATCGGTGACCGCCTATCTCAATGCCCAGATTGCAGCCGGTGCCCAAGCAGTCATGATCTTCGATACCTGGGGCGGTGCCTTGACCCCGCAGCACTACGACGCCTTCTCCCTGAAATATATGGAACAGATCATCCAGGGGCTGACCCGTGAATCCGAGGGACGCAAGGTGCCGGTGATCCTGTTCACCAAAGGCGGTGGACTTTGGTTGGAGCAGATGGCGGAAACCGGGTGTGATGCCCTGGGTGTCGACTGGACCCTCAGTCTGGCGGACGCCCGGCGCAGAGTTGGCGACAAGGTTGCACTGCAGGGCAACATGGATCCCTGCACGCTCTATGCCTCACCTGAACGCATTCGCGAAGAGGTAGGAAAGGTGCTGGCGAGTTACGGAAAAGGTTCAGGACATGTCTTCAATCTGGGACATGGTATCCACCCTGAGATAGATCCGGAGCATGCCGGTGCTTTTATTGAAGCGGTGCATGATCTGAGCAAACCTTATCACCAAGTCTGAAACTGTACAGTAGCTCAAGTGATACTGATGGGCGAAAATCGATGAAGATTACAGTACTGGGCCTGGGACTGATGGGACAGCCTATGGCCGAGCGCCTGCAACATTGCGGGCACGCTGTGGTGGCCTGGAATCGTTCCCCGGATCGCCTTGAGACAGCCAAAGAGGTCGGACTCGAGGTAGAGGCGGATCTACGCAAGGCAATTAAAGTGGCGGATGTCATTTGTCTCGCCTTGAGCGATGCCCCGGCAATCCGGGAAGTCTTGTTGCAGAGCAGTATCAGCGCGGAACTGGCGGGAAAACTGGTACTGCAGATGGGTACTGTGGCGCCTGAGGAGAGCCGTGAGATAGGCGCTGCCGTGGAGGCTGCGGGTGGCGACTACCTGGAGGCGCCGGTCCTGGGCAGCATCCCGGAAGCCCGCTCGGGTAACCTGATCGTCATGGCCGGAGGCTCTGACGAAAACTACCAGCGCGGACTGCTTCTGCTGCGTTGTTTGGGCAAACAGGTACAGCATGTCGGTTTCCTTGGACAGGGTGCGGCCATGAAGCTGGCTATGAACCAGCTTATTGCCTCATTGACCGCCGGTTTTTCACTCAGCCTGGGTCTGGTACGGTCGGAAGGGGTCGACGTGGAAGTCTTCATGGAACTGCTGCGCGAAAGCGCCCTCTATGCGCCGACCTTCGATAAAAAACTCTCCAAGATGCTGGAACACGACTACGCCAGTCCCAACTTTCCCCTCAAACACCTAATCAAGGATCTGGCCCTGTTTCAACAGGTGGCCGAGAAGACCGGTATCGACGCCGGGCTGCCGGAAGCTATGTTGCGGGTGTTTGAAAAGGGCCGCTCCAACGGTCATGCCGAGGATGACTACTCCTCCCTCTATGAGGCGATCAATCCTGAGATGGATATGGGCGTGGATCAGGGATGTTAGTACTTACACTATTTAACTGAGAAAGCTATGCAACTGCTGTTCAGTCAATTGCCGGGCCGACACGAGCGGCACCTGATGCGCAAACACGAAAATCTACTGTTTCCCAAGAGTGAGCGTTCACTAACCCCGGGGATCCTGGAAGAGGCGCAAAAACTCGATCATGAGGAGCTGGTGGCCTATATTGGCGACCTGCGCAAACTGGTGGGTGAAGCCATAGCCCTGGGACCTCATGAGCAGAGCGACGTAATACTCAGCCTTAAAGAGCGCCTGGACAAATCCTACGAAACGGCCTGTGGTCTCACCGACAATCAGTCGGACAACAAAGCGGCGATCAAAAAGTTGATCGCGGTGATCATGCAGGCGGTCTGGAAAGGCGCGGGCAATGACACGCTGGCACGCCAGGAGCTGGAGCAGGAGGAAGAGGCCCGCAAGTTGCACTACGGGGTGCTGGAGTTTCCCCTGGTTGCCGACCTCCTGTCACCGGATTCAGTGATAAAGGAGGAAGAGTTGATCGCCGTGTTGCTAAGCGAGGCACAGGATGATTTCGAAGCGGCGGTTACCCTCTTCGACCCGGTACATATTGAGACTCTCTGTGCCCAGGGCAAAGACTTGTTGCAAGCGAGGGAAGCCGAAGGTATCGAAATGCCGGATGCCCGGAGTCGTCTGAGGGAACTGGAAACCTTGCTGTCAGCGTAGGCCCGATCAGGCGCAGAAGATCGGACGTTCTCGAATTGACGGAGCACTTGGGCTACCGGTTCAGCTACGCTTGAACCAGCCTACGAAACCTCTTCCACCAAAACCGGCCTTTCATCCGCCAGCAGATCTTCCGCTGGTTTGCCGATGAAGTAACCCTGGGCGTAGTCAACGCCAAGGTTTTGGACCCTCTCAAATACAGCACGCGAGTGGACAAACTCCGCCACAGTGCTTTTGATACCGATCTCTCCGGCGACATCCACGATCGCCTTGACCAGCAGTTGGGCCTCACGGTCGCTATCGAGGTCCCTGATCAGGGAGGCATCGATCTTGAGCTGATCCACTTCCAGCTCCAGGATGTGTTTGAAAGAGGAGTAACCGGCGCCGAAATCGTCAATGGCGAGATGGCAGCCATGTGACCGGGCCTGGCTGAGGAAGGATTTCAGGGCGTCATAATCGGCCACCTCCTCGCTTTCGAGCAGTTCGATGGTCATGCGTTCACCCAGATCAGGATCGCTGCTCAGGCGGTCGAAGAGATACTCTCGAATCTCAGGATCCAGGATATCCTCCACGGCAAGATTAACCGAAAAAGCGTAGTGGCTCGATTGAAACCGGTCGAGGCACTTCTCCAGCATGATGCGGCTGAGCGCGGAGTAGATGCGGCTCTCCTTGGCGACTTGCATAAAGGCGAAGGGAGCGAGTAGCTGTCCCTTCTCATCCTGGATGCGCATCAGACATTCATAGTGTTCAATCCGTTTGCTCACATTGTTATAGAGTGGTTGAAAAAACGGTATGACGGCGTTTCGCCTCACCGCATTTTTCAGCAGACGGGTGATGCGCTGGTTTGTGGCGACCTTCTCTTCGATACCCAGTGATTCATCATATCGAACGACCTTGTTGCGTTGTTTTTTGGTTTGCTGCAGCGCCATGTTGGCCCTCTCCAACAAGGGGGGCTCACTTGCCAAACCTGCACGAAGACTGATCTGAACCTCATGTCCGTGGATGTCGAAACTGTTACGCTCGACAGAGTTGATCAGATCTTGCGCGAGTTTCAGCGGGCTCTCCTGAGTTTCAAGCGTGGAAATAAGCACGCCAAAGTCGTCGGCGCCGAATCGAAAAAGACGGCTGCCGGAGCGGGTATGCAGCAGAGTTTTCAGCTGCCTGGATAGCTGGGTAAGGATCTCGTCACCGCCCGCTGTCCCATAGAAGTCATTGATGTGTTTGAAGCCGTCAATATTGAGCATTACCAGCGTCGGATGATCGGCTGGTGTTTTCTGCGTGGCCTCGAACGCAAACCGGTTGGGTAGCTGCGTCAGTGTATCGGTGGCCGCGCTGGCCTCCAGTTTTCGATGCAGGGCGATGAGCTTTTTGTGCTCTCTGTCGGTGCCCATAAGGAGAAAGATGATAACGAAAATGGAGAGAATAAAGCCGAAACCCAGTAGGGTGGAGATGCCATTTATCTGGTCTGCTTTGTTCAGGCTCATCTCCAGGAAGAGGTGTTTTGCCTGGTGTAAGGTACCTCGGGTGTCGATCTCAAGTGCAGCCTGTAGGGTATCGCCGTAGAGGCTGAGATACTTCAGGAAGATCTTGGCATGGGAGAGGAATACCAGGTTAAAGCGGGCCTGGGCGTCATTCTCGAAATGGTACTCCTGAAGTATTTCCACACCTTGGCGCAACTCTGTAAGGAAGTCCTTGTCCAGGCTGCGAGAGGCAAGGAATACAGCAGAGGTGATGCGAGAGAGCTCATTGAAATATTGCCCGTCACTCTGCTCAAAAAGGTTGAGATAGCGGGCAGTAAGAGAGGGAATATGGGTGGTGGAGTTTTGTATCAATGAGTTGATGGTGGCAAAACGTAGAATCAACTCCTCTTTTTCTGCCAGCTTGGCTTCGTACTGCCCGAACCCGGCAAGTGTTTCAGCGAATGCCGGATCCTGCAGATAGGCGTTCTCCCGAATCTCTCCAATGCGTTTGCGGATCTTACGAAGCTGGCTGTGACTATGGTCAAAATTGTAATAGATGAAGAAAGAGGCTTTGAGCAGATGGAGATCCAACTGCTCTTCCAATCGTTCGATGTCACCTATGGTGTCATAGACTGTGGAGTGGAGCTGCAGCAGACGGCTGGTTTGGGAATCAGTGTAAAAGAATAGCGCACCGACGAAGAACGCGGCAAGGACGGCGGCATAGATATTTCCCGTGACAGTCATGGTGTATCGAGGATGGCAGGCATATCGCCAGTCAAAGTATTGAGAAAGGCCATCAACTGGGTGAGCTGATCCTCCGACAACTCAAAACCAAGATTGTGAAAGGCCATCTTTTTCAATACCTTGTTCAGGGACGTGGCACTGCCATCGTGCAGATAGGGACCCGTTAGTGCAATATTTCGCAGGCTGGGCACCTTGTAACGATTCTTGTCGAAAGGGTCGCCGGTGCGTTGATGCAGATCACCCTGATCCTTGCGCCATTCAACAGGAATGACGGCGCCCAGGTATTGATAAGAGTTGCCGCCGATATTGATACCGTTGTGGCAGGCGGCGCAGCCGATCTTTTTGAACAGCCGGTAACCGTCCAGCGCGGCTTTATCCAGTTCGAGTTCACCCCGCAGATAGCGGTCGAATTTTGCGTTGGGGGTATAGAGTGCCTTTTCGAATTCTGCAATGGCATCCGCCATATCGTCTATGTCGACGCGGGGTTTTCCGTAGATGGAATTAAACTGGCGAGGATATTCCGGGTGTTGATTGAGTCGCAGGTCCACCTCCTCCAGGGTCAGCCCCATCTCTACAGGGTTATGCAGTGGACCGGATACCTGAGAGGCCAGGTTGCTGGCACGGCCGTTCCAGAACTGGCGGAAATTGAAATAGGAGTTGAAAACTGTCGGTGAATTCATCTGCCCCGGCCGGTTGAAGATCCCTTCGGAAACGGTTCGGTAGTCCGCGCCACCGGTCTCAGGATCATGGCAAGTGGCACAAGAGACGGTCTGGTCTTTAGAAAGAATGGGATCGAAAAAGAGCTTTTTTCCTAAAGCAGCCTTCTGTTTGTCATACTCAATATGCTGTGGAATGGGTTGAATCGGTTCCATGGCAAATATCGTTGATCCAGGCAACAGGGATCCCCCGAGCAGGATGAATAATCTCCACGGGCGTCTCAGGCATTTGATGTTTGCCGGGTCATTATGTGATTTGGACATGCGTTATTTTTCCACAGCGGGTGCAGGGCTGGGTAACCTATAACAGGATTCGTTCAATACCACCGCTTTGTATTGTGCGCTGAAAGTTGTCATACCATGAGTCACCTTGCAAGCGGCGCACGGTCTCTACCACGATATATTCAACATTGAGTCCGGTCTCGTCGCTATAGCGGCTGAGTCCCTGCTGGCAGGCGGGGCAGGCAGTCAGCATTTTTACGTTGCATCCCCCCCCTTTTGGCAGCAGTGATTTGCCTTTGTGCAACTCGGCAGATTTACGAAAGCGCAGTTGGGTTGCGATATCGGGCCGACTGGTCCCCAGTGTGCCGGCTTCGCCGCAACAGCGGTCTGAAAGCAGAACCTCCTTGCCGGTCAGTGCAGAGGCTACTGCCACCGGATTGTAGGTCTTCATCGGGCTGTGGCAGGGATCGTGATATAGATAGTTTGTCGGCTGATCTCCGGATAGCTTAACCCCTTTCTCCATAAGGTATTCATGGATGTCGAGCAGGCGGCAACCGGGAAATATTTTTTCAAACTGATACTGTAACAGCTGATCCATGCAGGTGCCGCAGGAGAGAATCACCGTCTTGATATCCATGTAGTTAAGGGTGTTGGCAATTCGATGGAACAGCACCCGGTTTTCGGTGGTGATGGCCTGTCCTTTATCGGTCAGGCCAGCGGCGTTTTGCGGATAACCGCAGCAGAGGTAACCCGGTGGCAGTACCGTTTGGGTGCCGAGTTCGTAGAGCATCGCCAGAGTGGCCATGCCGATCTCACTGTAGAGACGTTCTGAGCCGCAGCCGGGAAAGTAGAAGACAGCATCGCTCTCCTCAGTGACTTTTGCGGGGTCACTTAAGATTGGGACAGTGGTCTTGTCCTCCAGATTCAAGGCGGCACGCAGGGTCTGTGTCTGCAGTTTCACCCGGATGGGGCGGCTGACAAGTTCTACCGCCAGGGTGCGGGGTGAGGGTTTGCCGGTGGAGCTGACGGGCAGCCTGTCGGGCTTGCCCAGCAGGCCAAAGTTGCCTGCAAGCCGGTGTCCGAGACTGAGCCCCTTGAAACCCCAGTCAGCCATGCCTTTGCGCATCCAGCGGATGGTGCGAGGGTCGGAAATATTGAGAAAGGTCATCGCGGCCTGGGCACCGAGATTGCGTTTTTTCTGCCCCTTATCCACCAGTATCTTACGAATCCGGGTGGTGACATCACCGAAATCGATGTTGACCGGGCAGGGTTTCTCGCACTTGTGACAGACGGTACAGTGATCCGCAATGTCGTTCATCTCGCCGAGATGCTGCAGGGAGACGCCGCGCCGGGTCTGCTCCTCGTAGAGGAAGGCCTCGATGATCAGCCCTGTGCCGAGAATCTTGTTGCGGGGCGAGTAGAGCAGGTTGGCGCGTGGGATATGGGTCATGCAGACCGGCTTGCATTTGCCGCAGCGCAGGCAGTGCTTGATCTCATCGTTGAGGGCGCCGAGTTCACTTGCCTCCAGGATAATCGCTTCCTGCTCCAGCAGGCGCAGGGATGGCGTATAGGCATTTTCCAGGTTGGCGTCTGCAGCGAGCTTGCCCCGGTTGAACCAGCCTTGGGGGTCGACCTGTTTTTTATAGGCCGCAAAGGCATCGAGTTTGTCTGTTTCGAGATACTGCAGTTTGGTAAGGCCGATGCCGTGTTCGCCGGAGATGGCGCCGCCCAGCGAGGTGGCGAGTTCCATGATGCGGTCGACGATCCGGTCGGCCTGGTGCAGCATCTCATAGTCGTCGGAGTGAACGGGGATGTTGGTGTGCACGTTTCCGTCACCGGCGTGCATGTGCAGGGCAACGAACAGGCGGGTACCACGAATGTCTTGATGGATCTCCCGCAGCGCATGGCGCAACGGCCTCATATCCTGGCCGGTAAATATCTCATCGAGACGGCTGGCGATGTCCCGACGGTAGGAGATCAGCAGGTCGCGGCGTAACAACAGGTCGATGATCCGGTCATCTTCCCGGATATGCTCCTTTTCGTCGCCGCTGAGCAGCTGGGCATGCTCTGCTGCCGGAGCATCCAGTTGTGCCAGGATCAATTCCCAGCGCCCCCGTGCCTGTTTCACTGCCTGCTGTGCAAGGTCGATCTTGTCTTGCAGGATCTTGTGGCTCTCTGCGCTCGGTTCGTTTTCGTCGGTCATCAGCCGCTGACCACAATCGCCGGTCAGACACTCAAGCACTGCATCGGCGATGCGAATCTTATTGCCGACCGACTCTTCGATATTGATCCGCTCCACACCCCGGCTGTAGTCCGCCAGCTGATCCAGGGGGATCACCACGTCCTCGTTTATCTTGAACGCATTGGTGTGGGCTGAGATGGCGGCTGTACGTGCCCGGTCCACCCAGAAACTGCGACGGGCCTCAGGACTGACGGCAATGAAGCCCTCCGCGTCCCGGGCGTTGGCAAGCCGCACCACTTGCGAGGCAGCCGCTTCCACCGCTGTTTCGTCGTCACTGGCGATGTCTGCGAGTAGTACCATCTTGGGACGTTCCCTGCGGGGTGCCTTGGTGGAGTACTTGACTGCCTTGAGGTAACGCTCGTCGAGATGCTCCAGCCCAACCAGCAGCACATCGGGCTGTTGGTCGAGATAATCCTTGATCTCGACGATGGACGGCACCGCCCGGCCGATGTCGCTGCCGAAGAATTCGAGACAGAGGGTGCGCGCCTGCACCGGCATACGGTGCAGTATGAAACGGGCGGAAGTGATCAGGCCATCGCAGCCCTCTTTCTGTACCCCCGGCAGACCGGAGAGAAACTTGTCGGTGACATCCTTGCCGAGCCCCGCCTTGCGGAACGCGGAGCCAGGTATCTCCAGGATCTCAGGATCGGCGGTGAGAGGGTTGTGATCGGCGTCGAAACGGGAGATACGGAAGCGCACCCGCGCCTGCTCGTGGATCTTGCCCAGATTGTGGTCGAGGCGCTCGACCTCCAGCCACTCCCCGTCAGGTGTGACCATGCGCCAGCTGGCCAGATTGTCGAGGGTGGTGCCCCAGAGCACCGCCTTTTTGCCGCCGGCATTCATGGCGATATTGCCGCCGATGGTGGAGGCGTCCTGGGAGGTGGGATCGACGGCGAAGGCGAGGCTGTCCGCCTCCGCCAGCTCCGAGACCCGGCGCGTGACAACTCCGGCACCGCTGGCGATGGTGGGTACCTTGCCGTTTACACCGGGCAGTGAGAGGGTCTCTATGGCGCCCAGTTGCTCAAGTTTTTCGGTATTGATCACCGCGCAGTGAGGGTCGAGGGGCACTGCACTGCCAGTGTAACCGGTGCCTCCGCCACGGGGAATGAGGGTGAGGCCTGAGTTTATGCAGGCGCGCACGACAGGGGCGACTTCCTCCTCCGTATCGGGGGTGATGACCACAAAGGGGATCTCGACGCGCCAGTCGGTGGCGTCGGTGGCGTGAGCGACCCGTGCCAGGCCGCTGAAATCGATATTGTCCTTGCGGGTCAGGCCGATCAGGTTGCGTTGGGTCCTGCGGCGCAGTTCGATTTGCTGCTCGAACAGACTGGAGAAGGTGCTGACGGCACTGCGCGCGGCCTCTAGCAGCGTAAGCGCCTGAGCATTGTCATTGGCCCGCGATTCGAACTGATCGAGCCGGTGAGTCAATGCGTTTATCAATGCCCGGCGGCGTTCCGGGTTTTGCAGCAGGTCGTCCTGCAGATAGGGGTTGCGAGTGATAACCCACATATCCCCAAGCACCTCGAACAGCATACGGGCGGAGCGACCGGTGCGGCGAGAGCCTCGCAGTGCCTCGATAATGCGCCACATCTCCTCGCCGAGAAAACGGATAACGATCTCACGGTCTGAAAAGGAGGTGTAGTTGTAGGGGATCTCGCGAATACGCTGAACTGGCTGTTCGTTCATCAGGCTGCCGATTGGGGTAAAAACAGTTCTCGAAAGCATCAATCTCTTCGAGGGAGTGGCCTATTGTAGCCCAATTCAAAAGGGGGACGCAGTGAGGGTTCTCAAGCAGATTCAGAGGTTATTCAAAGATGAAAAAGGTAGCAAGTGAAACGACCGGAAAATTTCGTTGAGGGGCAGGGAATTCTGCCCCCTGAATGGAAAATCTTTGGGGGAGGGGGAGGGTTTGCCGTACTCGATCAGGGGAAGTCGGCGTGGACTTCGTGATCCTTGAGAATGCGTTCAATGTTGCAGGCGATATTGAAGTTGCCCTCATCCGACGGATAGCTTCTTATGACGCATGCTTCGGCGGATAGCGGCGGCGTGATAGTCTTTCCCGGCATGATCTCCACTGCAAGCTGGGTGCCTGGCTCGAGTGATTGCTCAGACTCCAGCAGTATGCCGGTGCTGCTCAGATTCTTGACCACTGCAGCGGAGACATTTTTCCCTCCAACGATGCGGAAACGGGCCGGGCATTCGATGTTCATCCGCAAAAAGTCACGCTTTTCGGCATAGTCATTCATCCGCTCTACTCCTTATGTCTGTGACGACCGATTTGGGAAAATTGCAATTCGACAATTTTCCGACATTTCCGATTGAGAATAAATGTAGCAGCCTTTACAGATAACGAAAGTGCTTTTTCTGCCCGGAGAGGGTTTTTGTTCCTGGGTTTTTGTTACAGAGTCTCTTTCTGCTGACAGCGTCTTCAAGCGGAATCGCTCTGAACGGGGTAAACTTAAGACGTCTGTCCCCGAAACAGACGTAGGCCCGATCAAGCTTGCGGATCGGGCAATCAGCTAACCGTTTTGCACAGAATTTTGCAAGGGCCATGGTCATGATCAAACACTTACTGTTTTGTTTGCTGTTGTTGCCGGTTTTCTCGGTGGCATATGCGGAAACCGTCTATCGTTCGGTGGATGAGTCGGGGCAGGTGACCTATTCCGACGCGCCGGGAAAGGGTCGGTCGGATATGGTAAAGATGCCGTCCGGGCCATCCGAGGAAGCAAAGCGGGAGACCCAGGCTCGGGAGAAAGAGATCAGAGATGCCGCCAACAAGGCCGGGCGTCAACGGCAGTCAGGAGATCAGCAGCGTGCCGTCAATATCAGTGAAGCCGAACGGAATTTGCAGGCGGCGGAGGCCAGGTTGGGCGATGCTAAGATCCTGCGGGATGAGGATCGTCAATCCACGGCTGGCGGGGGTCGTCGTATCCGCCCCGAGTATTTCGAACGCATCAAGCAGGAAGAGGCAGCCGTTGAGGCGGCACGGAAAACACTGCAACAGGCACGAAACGGACGTTGATGGAGGTCTACCTTGTCGGCGGCGCCCTGCGTGACAGACTGCTCGGACTGCCGGTGGTTGAGCGGGACTATGTGGTAGTGGGTGCCACCCCGCAGATGATGCTGGAATGGGGCTTCAAACAGGTGGGCAAGGATTTCCCCGTTTTTCTCCATCCTCAGACCAGTGAAGAGTATGCGCTGGCCCGTACCCTGCGAAATCCTGTTTCAGGTAGCCGTTTTCCTGAACCTCACGCCGCCCCGGATGTCACCTTGAAAGAGGATCTGGCGCGTCGTGATCTCACCATCAATGCGATAGCCGAGAGTGAAACGGGGGAGATTTTCGACCCTTTTCAGGGGCGCCGTGATCTGCGGGCAAAGTGCTTGCGGCATGTCTCCCCGGCTTTCAGTGAAGACCCGGTCCGGGTCTTGCGGGTCGCCCGTTTCATGGCGAAATACTGTGGTCTCGGATTTCAGATCGCCCCTGAGACGTTGTCTCTGATGCGGGAGATCAGCGCGGCCGGCTCCCTTGAAACAGTGGCGCCGGAACGGGTTTGGCAGGAGTTGGAGAAAGCATTGCTGCTGCCGAATCCCAACCTTTTTATTGAAACCCTGCGGCAATGTGGTGCCCTTGCCGCGTTATTCCCTGAGCTCGATTGCCTCTGGGGTGTGCCGCAGCCGCCCAAATGGCATCCTGAGATCGATACCGGTCTGCATACGCTGATGGCCCTGGTGATGGCGGCCCGTCTGTCCGATGATCCCCTGGTGCGTTTTGCCGCGCTGACCCACGATCTGGGGAAAGGGAACACATCGGCGGAGATTCTGCCCAGCCATCACGGGCATGAAGGGCGCGGCGCGCGAATCATCCGGTTATTGTGTGAGCGGCTCAGAGTGCCGACTCACTACCGTCTTCTTGCTGAGCGTTGTGCAACCTACCATGGCCACATCCACCGCCTGGATGATTTGAGACCGGGTACAGTATTGAAGGTGCTGGAGGGACTGGACGCCTTTCGCCAGCCGGAGAACGTTGCGCGTTTTCTGCTGGTCTGCGAGGCGGATTATCGTGGACGAGGAGGGTTTGAGGAGCGGTCCTATCCCCAGGCGTCGCGTTTCAACGATCTGTTTCAGGCAGCGACACAGATTGATAAAGAGGAATTGAAGCGAATGAAACCGGGCAAGGCGGTGGGTGACGCGATCCGGGTATTGCGGCTGGAGGCGATCAAGGCTGTGATGTGACGCGTAGCCGGTAGGGTGCGCAGTGCGCACCAGAATGAGCAGATACAGCAATCATGGTGCGCGCGGCGCACCCTACGTTTTACGCAGTCCTAACCCGCCAACCGTTCAAATATCCGAAATCCCGCCAGATAGGTGCCGACTGCCGACCCCAGTGTGCTCAGGAAAAAGACCAGCAGAATGCGGGAGACCCGGTTGCGCCACCAGCCTTTGAGAGAAGTGGTATCGTTGCGCAGCGCGCCAAAATCGGCCACCGTGGGTTTGCGCAGAAAGATCTCCATGCCGGCGGTAACCATGCCTGCGCCGATGGTGGGGTTGAGAGAGGTGATCGGGGCTGCCAGAAATGCGGTGATCACCGTTATGGGGTGGGCAGCGGCCAATAGTGCGCCAAGGGCTGAGAGGCCGCCGTTGATGAGTACCCAGTCCATCACCAGCTGCCAGCCGAGTTCCGGACTGCGCATGAAGCCGATCAAAAAACCCACCATCACCAGGGCGACGATTGCCCAGGGGATCAGTTTTGGCCAGCGGCTTGGTTTGGGAATCCGTTCGAGGTTTTCGATGATCTTTTTTGGGGGATCCTGCTCTGTCTCCAAATATCCGGCGATGCCCTGCATGTGTCCTGCGCCGATGACCACCAGCAGGTTTTCATGTCCTGCCTGTTCGATCTCCTCACGTAGCCGGGCCGACATATAGCGATCCCGTTCGTCGATGAGTGGGAGGTAGAGGTCCTGCCGGTCTTCAGCAAACTCCGCGAAGGTGGTCTCCAGCATGTCGCCCTCTTTGAGACGTTCGATCTCGGCCTCATCCACCTCCTCTTTGGAGACGATAGTGGCGAGCAGCCCAGCGAAGAGGCCGAAGCGTTTCCACCAGGCCAGATTACGGGAGACCCGCTTCAGGGTGACGCCGATCTCCCGGTCGATGAGCAATAGTGGCAGGTTTGCCTCGCGGGCAATGCGGATCGCTTCACGCTGTTCTGCGCCGGGTTCTATGCCGAACTGGTCAGCCAGCCGTTGTTGATAGGCACCAAGGGCCAGGCTTGCCATCACCAGGGGTACCCGTCCCTCGCGCACGACTTTGAAGAGGTCCATCTTCGCAAGGGCGTCGGGGTTTAGCAGGGCGTTATAGCGACTGGGGCAGAGTTCCACTGCGACGGCATTGTACTCTCCGCTCTTGAGCAGCTCCGTTACCTTCTCTGCACTGGCGCGTGATACGTGCGCGGTGCCCAGCAGGGTAATCCGGCTGCCATCCAGCTCGATATCAATCTGTGGTTCCTGTTGCCCTGCAGTCATCTCTGTTTGCCAGGTGATTTCTGAAAGCGGCATCATACCAGTGATAAGGAGAATGCACAGGGTATCGCAGGGCCGTGGTTGGTGGTTTTTCGATCAAAATATGTCCAGGCGCGGATATCAATCGCCTGACGAATATGTAGTTGCTATGAGATGAATCGGGTAGTCTTATCTGACATCGCCGGAATCAGAGAGAAGCGGGGGTTGGAATGTTAAAAAGAGTGATTCAGCTGAGCTTGATATTACTGCTGGTGTTGGGCGGATGTAAGACCATGGATGAACACAAGCAGGTATCGGCGTTGGAGGATACGCTACGCCGGTATGAAGGTGCTATTCGCTGGGGCAGTGTGGACAGTGCCCAGGGTTTCCGCGCCCTAGATGCTGCAGGTGATCCACCCCCGCCGGTCAGCGCTGATCTGAGGGTTACGAGTTACGAGGTGGTTCAGGGGCCGACAATGCTCGATGAGACGACTGCGGTACAGATTGCCGATATTCAATACACTTTTGATGAGCGTCCAGTGGTCAGAACGATCGTCGATCAGCAGGTCTGGAAGTACGATGAATCGAAAAAACTCTGGCAGTTGCAGACTCCTGTGCCTCTATTTAAATAGTGTTTGACCGGAAATACCTTTTTTACCACGAAGTACACGAAGATATTTTATTGTTAATCAATCCTTTACCTTCGCGCTCTTCGTGTTCTTTGCGGTTAACTATGGATTTTCAGGCGGACACTAAGTAGCTCAAGTTGATGTGACGACCAAGGGTGCGAACCTGCGCACAATATGCGGTTAGAGTGGCTGAGTAGAGGAACACCAATGCAAGGAAATTCGCAATTATCTCCAACCTCACGCTTTCTGCTGCTGGCCGCCGCCTTTGTGGTGCTGGTAGCGGGAATGAAAGCCGCAGTTTCGCTGCTGGTGCCCTTTCTGCTGGCGCTCTTTATCTCCGTGATAGCCGCACCGCCCCTGTTTCTCCTCAAGCAGAGAGGCATTCCAACCGCACTGGCGTTGTTGATCGTGATCTTGGGCATTGTCGGCACAGGCTTGCTGTTGGGCTGGCTTGTGGGAGGTTCGCTGAACGACTTCATCAATAACCTGCCGAAATACCAGGAGCGGCTGGCGGCTCAAAGCCAAAGCTTTCTGGTCTGGATGGGTGAACAGGGTGTGGAGGTTGATGAGCGTACGCTGACTACCTATTTTGATACAGGAAAGGCCATGGCGATGGCCGGAAAAGTCCTGAGCAGTCTGGGTAATGTACTGACCGAAGCGCTTTTCATCCTTATCACGGTCATTTTTATCCTGGTCGAAGCTGCAGGATTCCGCCGCAAACTACATCTATTTATCAAAGACCCTGAAGTTGCGCTGAGCCATATCGAAAAGATTACTTCGGATATCAAGCGCTACATGTCGATCAAGACTTCAACCAGCCTGCTGACCGGCGTGATCATTGCTGTCTGGCTGCAGGTGTTGGGTGTGGATTATCCGATCCTTTGGGGAACCGTGGCTTTCCTCTTTAACTATATACCCAATATCGGCTCTATCATTGCAGCGATACCTGTGGTGTTGCTTGCCTTGATCCAGCTGGGTGTAGGGGCTGCACTCTGGGTCGCAGTTGGCTACCTGGTGGTCAACAATCTGGTTGGCAATGTGATCGAGCCCCGTTTCATGGGGCGTGGTCTGGGACTCTCCCCGCTGATCGTATTCCTCTCTCTGGTATTCTGGGGCTGGATCCTGGGTCCGGTGGGCATGTTCCTGTCGGTACCCCTGACCATGATCGTGAAGATCATTCTTAGTAGCAGCGATGAGACAAGGGTCGTTGCCGATTTCCTGGGGCCTGAACCGGAAAAATAGGGGTTGGACTTGCAAGGGGTGCTCCCAGAGCATACCCGGCAATGCCAGGCTTGTCGGAATTTTTTACAGTCCGTAATGGGTTTTTTACATTTTGAAGAGGAATATTATTTGTATTTTTAGGGCGGTTTTAAAAAACTTAATAAATACACTGGGTTAATGCTGGTTTTTCAGGAGTGTCAATAAATGTCACATGTCGGATAATTTTACAAAGAGTTGACGTTTGGTCTTCTGAGAAATTGTTTTCTATATGTAAATCATAGGCTTATATAAATTGGCACGTTGGGTGCATCTGTTTAGGCAAATTACGAATTTTCTCAACGGAGAGACACATGAACATTAAAAATATCATTACAGGCGTCATCTGCAGCACTGCGCTGATTGCCGGTTCCGCATCAGCGGCGCTCTACGAATTCAACCATGGTGAGCTGAGCACCTGGACAATCATCGATAACGATAGCGATCTGAATACCGATCCCAACGTTTGGATCTCCACCGGAGTCAACGCACAGGGCGAGTTTAACGCTTTTTGGGAAGAGGCTGCTGGCGGCGGACTGGCGATGGCTGACGAGTACTCCGTTGCCTACTTCGGTGCCGATGGCGGCAGCTTTGACCTGAGCGGTTTCGACGGTATCACGCTGAACTTTGAAAACAGCTCTGACATGACAGCGCATGGCGTTGACTTCAGCCTGTGGGTTCGCGATCAGGACGGCAACATCACTGAGAGTGCCTCCATTTCCGTAGGAAAAAATGACACCGAGTCCAACTCTTTGTCCTTCGCCAGCATTGCAGGTTTCGATGCTGCCAATATCCTGGGCATGGGTTTCAGCGTTGGTTACGACTTCAGCGATGACAATCGTATCCCCGGCCAGATCCACGGCATCGTGCCTGAGCCTGCCGCTCTCGCCCTGATGGGCCTGGGCCTGCTGGGTCTTGGTGCTACCCGTCGCCGTAAGAGCTAAGCAATAGCCACTTCGCTTCTAGCGATCTGAACAAACCCCGCTTCGGCGGGGTTTGTTTTGCCTGGAAGAAAAATTGAGGCGCGCGGTTTCGCCTCTGAGATGCAAGGACTGGAGAGAAACCAGCTTATTATCTTAGTGTTTTTTTGTTGGGAAATGCGAAACTAAAGCAAGCCTGATCAAGCCTACAGATCGCAGCACTTGGAAGGCAATGCAGAAAAGCTTTACCAAACCTCTAGATGCTGAACAGTGTCAGGACCAATAAATTTGGATGGTGGTTCGCCTGAAAGCTGCCTCTCCCGAGATAAACCCGGATGTTTATCGCTCAGCCAATGCTTCAGCGGCATAACAAAACCCTGCTTGTCACAACTGTCAATGTCGCCTTGCGCCAGCCCATTCAACGGCCGTTTCAACAGAGACGCTTTCACACCCTGTCCCAAATTTTGAATTCGGTCGGCAATCTGTTAGCAAACTCCACCAGATGGTGATCGCGAAAGTGGGCTTCTCACCTCAAGGCTGTCGACCATCGAATCACTCTCGACCTTCACCAGATACCTCCTGGTAAAAAGACTTCCTGACGGGTGGCCATTCTCAAGACCCAGAAGTCATCCAGTACCTTGGCATTGAGCGGTTTTCGATTTCCTAAGACACAATATGGCCTCTAATCCTAACTTCTGTAGCGGATCATGCCATCGTGTAGGGCAACAAATCGAGCTACTGCTCCGCTAGCATGAGCCTGTCACTTTGCTCACAGGCGAAGGAATTGTTTACTGCTAGCCGTTGGTAGAGAAGAGAATGTCGGCCAGATTGAGAGGGGGCGATTGAGGAGGGTCGGTGACCCATACGACAATTTTTCTTCCAGGCAAAACAAACCCCGCCGAAGCGGGGTTTGTTCAGATCGCTAGAAGCGAAGTGGCTATTGCTTAGCTCTTACGGCGACGGGTAGCACCAAGACCCAGCAGGCCCAGGCCCATCAGGGCGAGAGCGGCAGGCTCAGGCACGATGCCGTGGATCTGGCCGGGGATACGATTGTCATCGCTGAAGTCGTAACCAACGCTGAAACCCATGCCCAGGATATTGGCAGCATCGAAACCTGCAATGCTGGCGAAGGACAAAGAGTTGGACTCGGTGTCATTTTTTCCTACGGAAATGGAGGCACTCTCAGTGATGTTGCCGTCCTGATCGCGAACCCACAGGCTGAAGTCAACGCCATGCGCTGTCATGTCAGAGCTGTTTTCAAAGTTCAGCGTGATACCGTCGAAACCGCTCAGGTCAAAGCTGCCGCCATCGGCACCGAAGTAGGCAACGGAGTACTCGTCAGCCATCGCCAGTCCGCCGCCAGCAGCCTCTTCCCAAAAAGCGTTAAACTCGCCCTGTGCGTTGACTCCGGTGGAGATCCAAACGTTGGGATCGGTATTCAGATCGCTATCGTTATCGATGATTGTCCAGGTGCTCAGCTCACCATGGTTGAATTCGTAGAGCGCCGCTGATGCGGAACCGGCAATCAGCGCAGTGCTGCAGATGACGCCTGTAATGATGTTTTTAATGTTCATCTATAATCTCGCTTTATTTATTTTTGAGTAGTCACAAAAGGTTGCAAACGGTTAGATGCAGTTCCCGTGCCAGACTTTCTAACGCATTGTTTTCCAATAAAATTAAAGAATATTGTGAGTTTTTATTACAATTGACTGTAAAAAGACCCGACAGAACAGCACATTAACTCTATCCACCTGATGTTGCCCTATCTTATTGTTAATTAAGTGATTTATGCTGTTGATAGGCAGGCTGCTCTGGCGCAGTAACTATTTCTGTGAACCAGTTCCGTAACAGGGTGTTAAAAATTCCGACAGATAGAAAAATTCGGATCAGTTTTACTGATGCTGATGGGAATCAACTGTTAAGTAGCGCCTGAGCGCCGGCAATCTGGTCGGCGGCATTTTCCAGAATCTGGATGCTCAGTTCGGGGGTGAGATCGCCGATATCGAGTTTTTGAAATGCAGGTACCCTGTCGAGTGTCGGCAGGGTTTTCATTTCCGGGGTGCCAATGTAACTATGGAGTTGCGCCACAATCACCAGATCGGTGTAGTCAGCTTCTTCAGGGTGCTCTCTGGTCCACTCCTCCGCCTCTCGGGTAACGACAACCAGATCCTCAAGGAAACCCCATGCGGTCAGGATGTGGCATCCGATCACTCCGCGCATATCCTTCATCACCTGTTCCAGCTGCTGCCCGTTGTTGGCGATTTCGGGAAAATTCTCTGCATAACTCAGGATGGCCACTTCACCTATGTCGTGCAGAAGTCCCGCCAGCAATGCGTGTTCCGGATTGAAGCGTTGTGAAAGTTTGGCCAGTACGAAGCAGATGCCAGCCACCTGCGTACTGTGTTTCCATAGTTTACGCATCTCGTCCTGCAGCACTCTGGAGTGTGCTTTGAAGAGTTCGCGCAGGGCAAAGGTGAGAACCAGCTTGTGCGTGGTGGTGTTTCCCAGACGGATGATGGCGGCAGTACAGCTGGCGGAGGGCGACAGGCCGGCATAGAGTGCACTGTTCGCTGCGCGGATCAGTTTTGTGGTGATAACCGGATCGGACTGGATTATCCTGGCCAGGTGCTCGGCGTCGGTATCCTCGTCTTCGATGGCGCGCCCGACTTTGATGGCAACATCGGGCAGACTGGGAAGGATCAACCGGTCGTTTTGCAGATCCGCCAGCAATGCCTGGGAGAGACGGTTTTCTGTTTCGCCTTTTTCGTATTGGCCGTTGATTGAGGCGAGCTCTACACTTGCCAGGGTTTCAAGGCTGTCATTGGTCAAGCCGTCCAGGAGACGGTTGTCGATGAGAAAATATACAATAGGTGTAACTACCGTGACATCGTATTGTCTGGGAATCAGATGAGCGATCGGGTTCATCGCCTGAACTGAACCGGCTTCAATCTCAGAGGCGTGGCCATCGGCAGTTTCCAGTTTTACCCGGCCTTTTAGCAGATAGAGGCTGAAGGCGTCCCTGGACCCCATCGAAAGGAGTTTCTTGCCACGGATCTCCGTTCGCAGATGGAGCGCATGGGAGAGCAGCTTCAGCTGATCTTCACTTAGCCCCTCCAAGGGGTGGAGCTTGCCGAGAATTTCGGCTGGCGGATGTTGGCCGGTTACTGCCATGGCATCGTGTCGGCGGTTAAGCTCAGCAGCCGCACTTGGGTGCCGGTTGCTGGTGGAGTTGCAGGGTTCCGACCAGCCGGTCCACAGAGGGCAGTTCGTGCCGATTTAGATACGCCTCGATGCCGTTATTGATCTTGCTGCAGATCAGCGGATCGTAGAAGAGCGCTGTACCTATACCTATGGCGCTGGCCCCGGCGATGATGAATTCAATGGCATCTTCCGGCGTGGTGATACCGCCCTGTCCGATTATCGGGATATTGTGATCCCGGCAAACCTGATAGACCTGGTGAACCTTGAGCAGGGCAACCGGTTTGATGGCAGGGCCGGAGAGTCCACCCTGATTGTTGCCAATGACCGGTGTGCGGCTTTCGATGTCGATGGCCATGCCCATCAGGGTGTTGATCACCGAGAAGGCGTCGCTGCCGGCCTCGATGCAGCCCTTTGCGTTGCCGGCGATGTCGGTCTGATTGGGTGAGAGCTTGGTGATCAGTGGTTTGTTGGTGGCCTTGCGGCAGGCCTCCACGACCCGGGCTGACATGGCGGGATCGTTGCCGAAGGCGACGCCGCCCTCCTTTACGTTGGGGCAGGAGATGTTGATCTCCATGGCGTCTATGGGGGAGTCATCGAAGCGCCGCGTGACCTCGTGATACTCCTCCACCGAAGAGCCTGAGACATTGGCGATGAAGCGGGTTTCGCTGAAATCGAGGCTGGGCAGGATCTCATTCACCACCTTGTCCACCCCGGGATTTTGCAGGCCGATGGCGTTGAGCATACCTGCAGGCGTCTCGTAGACCCGGTGAGGCCGGTTGCCGAGGCGGGGCTCCAGGGTCGTCCCCTTGAGGCAGACTGCACCAGCGTCGCGGTTGCTAAAACCTTTGACTCGCGTGTACTCTTCGCCAAAACCGACACAGCCGGAGAGCAGCACGATTGGGGTGCTGAAGGGCATGCCGCAGAATTCTATCGCCAGGGGGGATGGGTCAGTTTGGGTCATCGTCACTTGCATCTGTTTCTAACTTGAGGTCACACGGAGCAGAATGTTCCACATTGTTCTATACGAACCGGAGATTCCACCAAATACCGGTAATATCATACGCCTCTGTGCAAATAGCGGTAGCCATTTGCACCTGATCCACCCGCTGGGTTTCGAACTCGACGACAAGCGCCTGCGCCGGGCCGGACTCGATTACCATGAATGGGCGGAGTTGCAGGAACACGCCTCGCTGCAGGCCTTCCTGCAGAAGGTTGCTCCAAGCCGTCTTTTTGCCTGTACAACCAAGGGTAGGCGTGCCTACGCCGATGTAGGGTTTGCACCGGGCGATGCCCTGCTCTTTGGGCCGGAAAGCCGAGGCCTGCCTCAGCCACTGCTGGATGAACTGGACGATTCAAACCTGTTGCGTATTCCGATGCAACCGCAAAATCGCAGTCTCAATCTCTCCAACGCCGTTGCCATTATTCTCTACGAGGCTTGGCGGCAGCAGGATTTTGTGGGTGCTGTTTAGTTATTCAGAGGATCTTGGTAGGGCGCACCCTACGCTCTAACCTTTACCGCGTTTTCAGGAGCGAACGGGCTAGTCCTCAGCCCTCTGTCGTCGATCGAGCAGGCTGTGAACCGCCTCCTTCGGCGGCAAGCCTTCATAGAGCACCTTGTAGACCTGCTCCGAGATCGGCATTTCAACGTCCATCTTGCGGGCAAGCTGGTAGACCTCGGAGGCGGTCTGTACACCCTCCACTTCCTGGCCGATCTCCTCTTTTGCCTGCGCGATTGTCAGGCCACGGGCGAGGGCAAGCCCCATGCGCCGATTGCGCGATTGGTTATCGGTGCAGGTGAGTACCAGGTCGCCGAGGCCAGCCAGTCCCATGAAGGTTTCCGTCTTGCCCCCGAGGGACTGGCCAAGCCGCATGACCTCTGCGAGACCACGGGTAATCAACGCGGCACGGGTGTTGGCGCCGAAACCGAGGCCGTCGGCAATGCCGGCGGCAATGGCCAATACATTCTTGCTGGCGCCGCCGACCTGTACGCCGGTGATGTCGTGACTGGTGTAGGCGCGAAACCAGGGTGCGTGCAGATAGGCGGCGACTCTCTCTGCGTGGGCGCTGGATTCCGAAGCGACGGTGACTGCTGTGGGCAGGCCGCGAGCGACTTCGCCGGCAAAGGTGGGGCCAGAGATGACCGCAAGTTCCGGACGTTGCAGGATGTCGGTGGCGACATCGGAGAGCAGACGCTGGGTGCCGGGCTCGAATCCCTTGGTTGCCCAGGAGACGCCGACGTCAGGCGCCAGCAGTGGTGCAATGGTCTGTACAACAGTACTAAAGGCATGGCTTGGCACAGCCACCAGCACTTCTGATACTCCGGACAGCGTCTTGTCGAGATCGGTTTCCGGTCTCAGAGATTCCGGAAATGGAATGTCGGGCAGAAACTGTTGGTTCTGGCGATCCTGCTGCAGGCGTTCGATCTCCTCGGGGATGTGTCCCCAGAGTCGCACATCGTACTGATTGTGGCTGAGCAGAATAGCCAGGGCTGTGCCCCAGGATCCAGCTCCCAGTACGGCGATGGCGATGTCAGATGGCTTAATGGGTCTGACCACTGTCGTTTTCCGCCACTTTTTTCGCCAGTTCCTGCTGGTGCTGGGCATAGAGGGCATCAAAATTGACAGGCTGCAGTATCATCTGCGGGAAACTGCCCTTGGTAACCATGTCGGAGATCGCTTCACGCACATAGGGGAAGAGCAGATTGGGGCAGTAAGAGCCGACAACCGCGCCCATCTCCTGATCCGAAAAGCCGCTGATGGAGAAGATGCCCGCTTGTTGCACTTCCGTGAGATAGGCTGTCTGCTCGCCGACCTTGGTGGTTACGGTAACATTGAGAACGACTTCATAGACGTTCTCGCTCAAGGTGTTGACCTCGGTATTCATGTTGACGTTGGTCTCGGGTTTCCACTCCTGCTGGAAGACAGACGGAGAGTTCGGAGTTTCAAAAGAGACGTCTTTCAGATAGATGCGTTGTATAGAGAGCTCTCGGTTCGGCTGCTCTTGTTTCGCTTCGGACATGGTGCTGATTCCTTCGTATTCGTGAATAAATTATTTTTTGCGCGTTACCGGCAGGTTGGCGCTTTGCCACGCCAGGATGCCGCCGCGCAGATTAAAAGCCTGTTCAAATCCCGCTTTGCGCAGTGTTTGGCACGCGCCTGCGGATTGGGCGCCGGAGCGGCAGCTGACGATGATCGGCTGGTTCTTGTGTTTTTCCAGAGAACCGAGTTGGTTGGCAAAACCGTTCATGGGAATGTTGATGGCGTTGATGATATGGCCTTTGTGGAAATCGGCGGAGGGACGAACGTCAAGCACCACAGCATCCTGATGGTTGATCATTACAGTGGCGCCGGTCGGATCAACGGCGCCCTTGTTGCCCTGCAGCAGGTTATGGACCAGTAGCCCGCCAACCGCCAACAGTGCCAGCACCAGGATCAGGTGGTTGGTGGAGAACTCGATGAGTTGTTGCAGCATTCAGGGGCCTCTAATAAACCAGAAAGAGTTTGGAAAGTGGGGAAGTGTATAACAGGAACAAGCTCCGGGGTAACCCGGAGCTGAAAAACTGCGTATGGCGAGAAGAATCAGGCGTGAGTGCAGAAGACTTCGCGCATCATGCCGATCAGCCGCAAAGTGCGAAAATCACTGACCCGGTAGTAGACCCGGTTGGCATCTTTTCGTGAGGCGAGAATGCCTTTGTCGCGCAGGATGGCAAGATGCTGCGAGATATTGCTCTGGGACGTGCCGACCTGATCGACGATCTCCTGGACGCTTATCTCCTGATCACCCAGGGTACAGAGGATCTTCAGTCGCAACGGATGGGACATGGCCTTCAGAGAGCGGGAGGCACGGTCGATGTCGTCGTCAGTGGCAAACAGGGTATCGAATTCGGCCGTCTCGGCATTCAGTACGGGTTTGTTGGGTTTACCGAATTTGTGTTCCATGGAAATAACCTTATTAATAACTAATACAATAATACGCTGTTTTAATAGGGCTTGAGAAGCCCCTGATTTGTTCGGGTTTTCCCTGATAAGCTGGTCGATGTCCGGATGGGCCATTCTGGCCTGAAAATTTGAAAAGTGTTTTAATGCAAAGGTTTATAAGCAATCTGATGGGGTAGACTTCCCGTTGCAGAGCGAAAGAGAAGTTAAGAGAGTTGTCATGACGGATAAGCCAAAACCTGTCGTCCTTCTCATATTGGACGGCTGGGGATATAGAGAAGACGAGAGTGCAAACGCAATAGTTGCGGCCAGCACACCGGTTTGGGACCGGCTGTGGAAAGAGTATCCCCATACCCTGATTCACACCTCCGGCGCCGCGGTCGGTCTGCCTGGCGGGCAGATGGGCAACTCCGAAGTGGGTCATCTGAACCTGGGAGCTGGCCGGGTGGTCTACCAGGAGTTTACCCGGGTCAGCCGCTCCATTCGCACCGGTTCCTTCTTCTCCAACCAGACTCTCACCAGCGCGGTGGACAAGGCTGTAGAGACGGACAAGGCGGTGCATATCCTCGGTCTGCTCTCGCCCGGTGGTGTGCACAGTCATGAAGAGCATATTCACGCGATGGTGAAACTGGCGGTTGAGCGGGGTGTAAAGAAGGTTTATCTGCATGCCTTCCTGGATGGGCGTGACAGGCCGCCAAAAAGCGCCGAGGCATCATTGAAGGCGATGAACGATGTCTTCGCCGAATTGGGCGCCGGCCGGACTGCCAGTATCGTGGGTCGATACTACGCGATGGACCGCGATAACCGCTGGTGCAGGACAGAGGTCGCTTATGATCTGCTGACCCAGGGAATGGCTGATTACAGCGCGACGGACGCCTGTGAAGGGTTGCTGCAAGCCTATGCACGTGGTGAAACCGATGAGTTCGTCAAACCCACTGCGATTGTGCCCGAGGGCGGATCCCCGGTGGGGATCGAAGAGGATGACGTGGTGTTCTTCCTCAACTACCGCTCAGATCGTGCGCGACAGTTGACGCGCCCGTTTATCGAGGAGGATTTTGCCGATTTTGAGCGCAAGGCCTGGGCGCCGCTTGGTGCTTTTGTCAGTCTGACGCAGTACCACAAAGGCTTCGAAATCCCCGTCGCCTTCCCACCCGAGCGGCTCAAGAACGGATTCGGCGAGTACATCGCAAAGCAGGGCATGCGCCAGTTGAGGTTGGCTGAGACGGAGAAATATGCTCATGTCACCTTCTTCTTCAATGGTGGCCGTGAAGAGCCGTTTGAAGGAGAGGACCGCATTCTGGTGCCCTCACCCAGAGTGGCGACCTATGACGAGAAGCCGGAGATGAGTGCGGAGGAGGTGACCGACCATCTGGTGGAGGCGATCAAAGGCGGCAAATATGACGTCATCATCTGTAACTTTGCCAACTCCGACATGGTGGGCCATACCGGTATTCAGGAGGCGGCGGAGCAGGCAATCGAGACCATCGATCACTGTCTTGGGCGTGTGAGGAAAGCCCTGCACAAAGCGGGCGGAGAGGTTCTGATTACGGCCGATCACGGCAATGCGGAGCAGATGGAGGATTTTGCCCACCACCAGCCCCATACCGCCCACACGCTCAATCCGGTGCCTTTGATCTATGTCGGCCGGGAGGGGACGCTGGACGAGAGTGGCGCCCTGTGCGACATCGCACCGACCCTGCTGAAACTGATGGGACTGGACCAGCCAGGTGAAATGAAGGGGCATGCGCTGATCAGATTTGAGGAAGAGGCGGAGTGATCCAGCGCGCCGGCGCCACGCTGCTGGCATTGGTGCTGTGCGCAGCGATACCTGGCGTCTCCGTAGCGGCTGAAAAAGCGCAACTGCAGCAAAAGAGTGAGGAGCTGGCCCGGGTCAAGGCCCGTATTAAGCAACTACAGACTCAGTTGCAGTCGGCGGAGGGTGAGCGCCAGGGGTATAACAGCGCACTGCGGGAGACCGAAGAGCGTATCGGCGATCTGGCCAGACGTGTCCGGGTCATCGCCGTGAGTCTCGATCGCCAGCGTCAGCGCATGGCGGAGTTGGAACAGGAGCGGGCCGATGCCCGACTGCAACTCGATTTTCACCGCCAGACGATGGAGCAGCAGATTCGGGCCGCCTACGTCATGGGAAGGCAGGAGAAGGTAAAGATCCTGTTGAATCAGCAGGATCCCGCCGTGGTCAGCCGGGTGATGGTGTATTACGATTACCTCAACGATGCGCGCCTGGCCCGCATGAACCTGATTCGCGACAGTCTGCAGCGTCTGGCCAAAATCGAGCAGGCACTCTCAGAAGAGGAGCAGCGACTGCAACAACTGCAGGCCAGGGAGGCGGCGGAGCGAGAGCAATTGGAGCGGACTCGGGTTGGCCGGGAGCGGGTGATAGCTGCGCTCAATGTGCGCCTTCGCAATAAGGGACAGGAGCTGGATCAGCTTAAGACCAATGAGAAGCAACTCTCATCTCTACTGGCGAATATTCAGGAGGCGTTGGCGGACATTCCGATGGAGCGCCTTGCGCATAAGCCGTTCGGTAAACTTAAAGGCCGCCTGCCCTGGCCCTCAAAAGGCAGATTGGCGGCCAGTTTCGGTTCTCCCAGGAAGGTTGGAAAATTACGCTGGGACGGTGTGCTGATATCTGCGCCCGAGGGGCGGGAGGTCAAGGCGGTGCACTATGGGCGCGTGGCCTTTGCTGATTGGCTGCGGGGTTTTGGACTGCTGCTGATTGTCGATCACGGTGACGGTTATATGAGCCTCTACGGTCACAACCAGAGTCTGTTTAAGGAGACGGGCGAGTGGGTAGAACCGGGAGAGGTGGTGGCGTTGGTGGGTAGCAGTGGTGGCCGCAGCACGTCAGGGGTCTACTTTGGCATTCGTCGTAATGGCGCGGCGGTGAACCCGAAGAAGTGGTGCAGGCGTACCAAAGGCAAGCGAGTCAGCGTGGTTCGCTCACACGCCGTAAACGATAGGGTGTAGGATGGGTTCGCAAGCTCACCACTTCCTACATGCTTACCACAAAGTCCAAAGTGCACTATGTTATGTGGAAGCGGTCTTAATCAGTCTGAACCGACTATTGAATTATTATCGCCAGAGGGCGATGTTTGCAGGAAAAATGGGATGAAGTTTTCGTTTCACAACTTTTTTGTACTAAGCTTCGGTGCTGTTTTCGGGATGGGGTTATCGGTGGCGGGATATGCTGCTGCTCAACCGGAAAAGGAGGCAGCCGAGTTGCCGCTGCAGGAGCTGCGCACCTTTGCCGACATCTTTGGCCGCATCAAGGCCAGCTACGTAGAGCCAGTGGAAGACAAGATACTGCTGGAGAGTGCGATACGCGGCATGCTCTCTGATCTTGATCCCCATTCAAGTTACCTCAATGAAGAGGAGTACAAAGAGCTGCGGGTCGGCACCAGTGGTGAATTCGGTGGTCTCGGCATAGAGGTGGGCATGGAGGATGGCTTCATCAAGGTTATCTCTCCCATCGACGATACCCCGGCACAGCGGGCGGGCGTGCTTGCCGGTGACCTGATTGTGCGACTGGATGATACGCCGGTGAAGGGGTTGTCCCTGAACGAGGCCGTCAACCTGATGCGCGGCAAACCCGGTAGCAGCCTTGTCCTGACAATTGCCCGGAAAGGGGCCGAAAAGCCCCTGAAGATCGCGGTGGTGCGTGCGGTCATCAAGGTGACCAGCGTCAAGAGCCGACTGCTGGATGAGCGCTTTGCTTATGTGCGCATCTCCCAGTTTCAGTCGCATACCACCGATGACATGCTGAAGGCGGTACGCAAGCTGGATGAGTCTGCCAAGGAAGGGTTGAAGGGATTGGTACTCGATCTGCGCAATAACCCCGGCGGTGTACTCAATGCGGCGGTGTCAGTAAGCGATGCTTTTCTGGAACAGGGGCTGATCGTCTATACCGAAGGCAGGGTGAGCGACTCGGCATTGCGCTTTGAGGCTGCGCCGGACGATGTGCTCAAGGGCGCACCCATCGTGGTCTTGGTCAACTCCGGATCTGCGTCGGCCTCGGAAATCGTTGCCGGTGCGCTGCAGGATCATAACCGTGCGGTAATCATGGGCAAGCAGACCTTTGGCAAGGGCTCGGTGCAGACCATTATCCCGATCAATCAACACACAGCAGTGAAAATGACCACTGCGCGATATTTTACCCCTTCAGGCCGATCCATCCAGGCGGAGGGCATCAAGCCCGACATCGAACTGGAGGATGTGGAGGTATCCGCGTCGAAAGGCAATGGTGTGAAACCGTTGAAAGAGGCGGACCTTTCCGGCCACCTGGAAAACGGCAATGGGAAAGCAACAAAACAGACAGGGGAGAATAAGGACGACAAAGAGAATAAGGGCTCTTTGGCGGCCCGGGACTACCAGCTTAGTGAAGCGCTCAACCTGTTGAAAGGGTTGACGATACTGCAAAAACGTAAGGCAGGCTGATGAGCGGTCTCCGGCAAACATGTTCACTCCTGTTGCTGGGGGTTGCCGCCATTCTCGTGCCGGGGGCTCAGGCGGATGATGCAGAGGGGATCGGGAGATCCCCCGCCTATATCGCGCTGATTATCGATGATATGGGCAACCGGCGTGAAGCCGGCGAGGCAGCACTGGCCTTGCCGGGCGCCATCACTTACTCGTTCCTGCCCCACACCCCGTTTGCCAAAGTGCAGGCCGGCATCGCCCACGCTACTGAGAGAGAGGTGATGCTTCATCTGCCGATGGAGTCGAACGAAAACTATCCGCTGGGCGCGGGTGGTCTGACGATGGATATGGAGCGTGATGCCTTTGTCCTGACACTCGCTGAGGACATAGCATCGATCCCGTATGTGGCCGGCATCAACAACCACATGGGCAGCCGAATGACCAGTGATGCGGAGACGATGCGTTGGCTGATGGCTGCGCTCAGAGATTCGGCGCTCTTTTTTGTCGACAGCCGCACCACCGACCAGACCCAGGCTGAAGCGGTGGCCAGGGAGAATCTGGTGGCCGTCACGCGGCGCAACGTCTTTCTCGACAACGAACGGGATCCGGAGGCGATCCGGATGCAGTTCCAAAACCTGATTCGTCTGGCAAAGAGAGACGGCAGTGCCGTCGGCATCGGTCATCCGCATCCGGAGACCCTGGAGATTCTGGCGGAGATGTTACCGTTGCTCGAACACGAGGGGGTACAGCTTGTGCCGGCCTCGCATCTGACAAACCAGGAGAGAAGATTATGGCACGCGTCCTCGTCCCCCTCGCCCAAGGCTGTGAAGAACTCGAAGCCGCCACCATCACCGATCTACTGACCCGTGCCGGGGTGGAAGTGGTGACGGCAGGCCTCGACGATCAACCGGTCAAGGCCTCTAAAGGCTTGACCCTCCTGCCTGACACCACCCTCGACGCCGTTGTGGATGAGTCGTTCGATATGATCGTACTGCCCGGCGGATTGCCCGGTGCAGACTATCTGGATCAGGATCCGCGTATTCACCGTCTGCTGCAGCGCCTTGCGGGGGAGGGGAGGTACACCGCGGCAATCTGCGCCGCCCCCAAGGTGTTGGCCAGTGCCGGACTGCTGGAGGGCCGTTCCGCCACCAGCTATCCCGGTGTGCTGGACGGGATGGATCTGCCGGGCGTGGATGTGAACCTGCGGCCGGTGATTGCGGACGGAAAGGTAATCACCTCCCGCGGGCCGGGTACGGCAATGGACTTCTCCCTTGCGCTGATCGAAGCACTTGAAGGCAAGGCCAAACGGGATGAGGTGGAGGCTGGCCTGGTTCGCTGATTTCACACATGGACGAGTTTCAGATCATTCACCACGGAGCGGTGACAGGCGTTACCGGTTCCTGCCACGAACTGTTTGTCGGTGCTGGAAACAGCGTACTCATCGACTGTGGCCTGTTTCAGGGGGAAGAGGCCTCCCCCGGTGGTGCCCACGCGGATCAGCTGGAGATTGACTTCGACATCCGCCAGGTGCGTGCGCTGCTGGTGACGCATTGCCACATCGACCATGTCGGGCGCATTCCCTGGCTGATCGGGGCAGGATTCGATGGGCCGATCTACTGCTCCGAACCCACCGCAGAACTGCTGCCCCTGGTGCTAGAAGATGCGTTGCGAATTGGTGTTACCCGTAACGAAGGGTTGATCCGCCGTTTCCTCAAACGCATCAAAAAGAGACTCAAACCCCTTGGATATGCTCAGTGGGTAGTGGTTCTGCCTGCCTCCACCGGGGTTTCCCTGAAGATTCGTTTCCAGCCTGCCGGACATATTCTTGGCTCCGCCTATATCGAATGTCTGGCCAAGGTTGCCGGCGAGCAAAAGAAGATCATCTTTTCAGGAGACCTGGGCGCCCCCTATGCACCTCTGCTGCCCGCCCCAAAGCCTCCCTATTCAGCCGATCTGCTGGTGCTGGAAAGCACCTATGGCGATCGTTTGCACGAGGGGCGCCGGGAGCGCCGTAATAGGCTGCAGGCGGTGGTGGAGCGCTGTTTTGAAAACCGGGGTGTGATCTTGTTTCCCGCCTTCAGCATTGGTCGTACCCAGGAGCTGCTCTATGAACTGGAAGCGACTTTCCACCAGTGTCGTGGCCGCAAGGTGGGTCGGAATATTGATTGGGATGATGTGGAGGTCATCGTTGACTCGCCGCTGGCCAGTGAATTCACCAAGGTCTACCGGCGTCTGCAACCGTTCTGGGATCGGGAGGCAAAACGCCGCCTCATGCAGGGCCGTCATCCCCTCAGTTTCGAGCAGATGACAACGATCAGAGAGCATCAGGACCATCTGGCCGCCGTCAACTATCTGAAAAAGACGGCCCGCCCGACTATCGTGCTGGCCGCCAGCGGCATGTGCAGCGGGGGACGAATCGTCAACTATCTCAAGGCGCTGATCGGTGATTCCCGTACCGATGTGGTGTTTGTAGGGTATCAGGCGGCAGGCACGCCGGGAAGAGCCATTCAGCGCTACGGGCCGGAAGGCGGTTATGTCTTTTTGGATGAGAAACGCTACACCATCAGGGCAGGTGTCTATACTCTGGACGGTTATTCGGCCCATGCCGACAGGGATTCACTGGTGCGATTTGTGAAAGGTATGCGCAGGCGACCCGCAGAGGTGCGTCTGGTGCATGGTGATGACGAGGCCAAGCGGGCGTTGAAAGAGGCGCTGCAGGTGGCGCTCCCGGAGACGAAGGTCGAGATCCCCTGAGCGGCGGCTATTTTTTCAGATAGATGATATCCGCTCCGTTGCTGCTGGACTGCCCGTTCGGTTGGGGGCCGTGCTCCGGCACCAGAGAGTGCAGTGCCTTGTCCAGTTGCAAGATGTCCATGGATTCACAGGCTTCTGTAACCGTTTTCATGGTCTCATTGAGACCGTCCCAGTCCACCTTGCGGTGGCGCGCCAGAAACACCTTTTCATGCCGGGTCTTGTCGAGCGCCTCTTTTTCGTGGAACAGCTCCTCGAACAGTTTCTCTCCCGGGCGCAGGCCAATATACTCGATTTCGATATCCTCTCCCGGCTTTTTACCGGATAGGTGGATCATCTGTTCAGCCAGATAGCTGATCTTCACCGGTTCGCCCATGTCCAACACAAAGATCTCACCGCCATCCCCAAGCACCACCGTCTGCATGATTAGCTGGCAGGCCTCAGGGATAGTCATGAAGTAACGCTCCATGCGGGGATCAGTCACCGTGACCGGCCCGCCCGCGGCAATCTGCTTGCGGAAGAGGGGAATCACGCTACCCGCTGAGCCGAGCACGTTACCGAAACGGGTGGTGATAAACCGGGTGTTGGAGTGTGCATTGAGATTTTGGCAGAAGATCTCTGCCGCGCGCTTGCTGGCGCCCATGATGTTGGCCGGGTTGACCGCCTTGTCGGTAGAGACCAGCACGAAGACGCTGCAGTTGAACTGGTCTGCCGCTTCAGCAACATTACGGGTGCCGAGCACATTATTACGCATCGCCTGACGAAGCTGGGGTTCGAGCATGGGAACGTGTTTGTAGGCGGCTGCGTGGAAGATGACATCGGGGCGGTGCCGGGTGAAAACATCATCGACATAGGGACGGTCGGTGACGTCGCCAAGGTGGCACTCCAGTTCCAGATCGGGAAAAGCCTTCTGCAGTTCCATCTCGATGGAGTAGAGATTGAATTCACTCTGCTCCAGGATCACCAGCCGAGTAGGTTTTAGCCGGGCCAGTTGACGGCAGAGTTCTGCGCCTATTGATCCGCCGCCGCCGGTGATCAACACGGTTTTGTTCGACAGGGCCCGATCGATGGCGGGCCAGTCCAGCGAGACCGGTTCGCGTCCCAGCAGATCCTCGATGGAGACCTCACGGAGGTCGTTGATCTGTACATTGCCGGACATTAGATCGTTGAGTTGCGGTACCGCCTGGAAGGGTATGTGGGCCTGTTCACAAAACTCGACCACCCGGCGCATTTGTGAGGAAGTGGCCGACGGCAGGGCGAGCATGATGATGTCGATTTCGTATTGCTCGGTTAATGCCGGGATGGCATCACAGCCACCGGCGACGGGTATGCCGTGGATGTCCCGTCCATGGTGTCGTGGGTTGTCGTCCGCAAATGCCATGGGCTGAAACGCGTCGTGGCGGTTGCGCAGAATGTCTCTGGCCAGCATCTCCCCCGCCTTTCCGGCGCCAACGATAAGTACGCGCTGACCGGAAGAGAGAGAGAGCCGGTTGTCCTTCAGCCAGCGGTAGATCATTCTTGGGCCGCTGAGCAGCAGCAGCAGCAGAAGAGTGTAGATGACGGGAACGGAGCGGGGTATCTCCTCTGCCCGTGTGATCACAAAAAGCAGGGCCATGCCGATGGCGCTGCCAACCGCAACCGCTTTGAGGATTCTGAGAAGGTCCGGCAGAGAGGCAAAACGCCAGATTCCCCGGTAGAGGCCGAAAGCGATAAATGCGCCAAGCTGTACCGGAAGAATGACCAGCAGGGCCTTTAAGCCCTCATCGAAAAATTCAACCGGCAGCACGCCAAGGTTGTACCTCAGCCAGAATGCAAGGGTCCAGGCGATGGGCACCATCAGAGTGTCGTGAATCAGAGCCGTGCCCTGGGACTGGAATCGAGCAGGAATGATGTTTTTTCGCATGTCCTTGTCTGGCGCTTCTCTTTATTGAGGAGTGATTCTATCATGGTCCATTTCGCGACCCCTACCAGGAGTGTTTGAACGAATCATGATGACTTGGCGTCAATGGCAGCAGCGGTTTGATCTGGCTGCCCGGGGCATGGCGGTGTTCGCCGCTTTTAGTGTGCCGATGCCCACCGCATGGCTCACCGTCGCGATGGGCCTGCTGCTGATTTTCTGGCTACTGGGCGGCGGCTACAGCAACAAATGGCGGGGGATGCGGGAAAATCCACTGACTCGCTGGTCGGTCCTGCTGCTGCTGGCTTTTGCTCTGGGGCTGCTCTACAGCAGTGCCGGGATGGATGAGGCGTTGGACAAATCGGGCAAGTATCTCAAACTGCTCTATATCCCCCTGTTGATTTCGCTACTCGACAGCCGCCGTTGGCAAACGCGTGCGGCCAACGCCTTTCTGCTGGCGATGCTGCTTACCCTGGTCGCCTCTTGGGGTATGTATGCTGACCTGATTCCCCAGGCTACAAAGTTGTTCCCCAACACAGTGTTCAGAGGGCGTATTGCACAGAATTTCTTTATGGCCTTCACCGCCTATCTACTGTTTGACCGGTTTATGAGGGAAAGCGGCCGATGGCGCTGGCTTTGGGGTTTGTTGCTTGGTCTGGCGCTGATCAATGTGCTGCTGCTGGTAGGTGGGCGCACCGGCCAACTGGTTCTGCTGGTGCTGATCCTGTTGGCCGCCGTGCAGTATCTGAACTGGCGCGGTCTGCTTGCTGGAGGGCTGGTTATTGTGTTGATCAGTCTGCTTTCCTACCAATTTTCAGAGAACTTCAGCAGCCGGGTTGATCTGACCTTGCAGCGTTTGGACGCGTTCAGTGACAATTCCCGTGATCACGAGCTGGTGGGTAATCGTTTGGAGATGTATGGCAACTCACTGGAGCTGATTGGCCGTCATCTGATGATCGGTACGGGCAGCGGCAGTTTTTCGGTTGAGTATGCCGAACTGGCACGGCAAAAGGGGTTAGGGTTGTTGTCCGATAATCCCCACAATGAATATCTGAATATCACCGTGCAGCTGGGGCTGGTGGGTCTGCTGCTCTTCCTGCTGCTGCTCTACAATCACTGGCGCCTCTCCGCGCAGGTTGATCCGCTCTTCCGTGGATCCTCCCAGGCTTTGGTGGTGGCGATGGCTGTAGGCTGTCTCTTCAACTCCTTCCTGATGGACAGGGGGGAAGGCAGCTTCTATGTCGTTCTGACGGCGGTCTATCTGGCTGGCTTTAGCCGCGCCCGTCTGCAGAAGATGGAAGGTTGATGCCCCGACTCTTCGTTGCAGTCTCCGCCCACGGCTATGGACACCTCTCACAGATCGCGCCGGTGATCAACGGACTGCAACGCGATCTACCCGTTCTTCAGGTTGTGATTCAGGGCGATCTGCCGGCGGAATTCATTCGCAGTAGAATTGACGGTCCCTTCGAATTGCTGGCCGAGGCCTGTGATGTGGGCATGGTGATGGAAAATCCATTGACCGCCGACTGGCAGGCCACCCATGAAGCCTATCGGTTTTTCCATCAGGATTCCGCTGAAAGGCTGATGCGGCAAAGGGCCTTACTGGAGTCGGCAGCGCCGGATCTTCTGCTCGCCGATGTGCCTTGGTTACCTCTGGTTGCGGCAAAGGAACTGGGCATCCACGCGGTGGGGCTCTGCTCGCTGACCTGGTTTGATATCCTCCATGAAGGCCCAATGACGGCTCTCCCCCTGGACGATTGCCTGCGAGATATGAAGCGGGCCTATCAGCAGGTTGATCTGTTTTTGCGGCCTGCGCCCTCGATGCCGATGGCGTGGCTGCCCAATAGCCATCCGATAGGTTCCTTGGCAATCAGGGGCAAGCCGCTTCGTGAAGAAATTATCGCGCGTCTCGGTCTGCCCAGTGAGAGTCGTATCGGCCTATTGCAGTTTGGGGGCGTGAGCGGGGTAGTCGCTGCCGACGCACTCCCTCTGCTTGAAGGGCTGGTCTGGCTGGTGCCCGAGGTTATTGAGGCGGCACGTTGTGATTTTTTTACCGTTCCCGAGGGGATAGCATTCATCGACCTGATGGCATCCTGCGACCTGATGATCACCAAGCCGGGTTACAACAGCTTTACCGAGGCGGCGGCGAATGGATTACCATTGCTTTCGGCGGCGAGAAATGAGTGGCCGGAGAGCCGCTGGCTGGTTGACTGGGTGGCTGAGCGGATTCCGTTCAGGCAATTGACGCAGGCAGAGTGGCGACCGGAACCGCTGAAATCGGCGATTGAGTCGATGCTGGCAGCGCCAAGACCAGAACCCGCTCCTGCTACCGGGGTGGAGGATGCGCTTGCCCTGTTGCGGCCCTGGTTCAACTAAGCTGAATTCTGTCATCTCGACCGCAGGGAGAGATCTCAGCCAACGGAGCACTTACTTGCAATTGAGGTATGAGATTTCTTCTTGCGGCTGAGTACGAACCTAAGAGCAGAAATGACAATCAACGGGCGCTTGCTTAAGATGGCGCCATTTTTTCGCGCCCACCCCAATAACAGGTTTTGATTGGATGAACAGAGACGATTTCCTGCCTTTTGCTCTGCCCAGCGTCAGTGAAGATGAGATCAAGGAGGTGGTGGACACCCTGCGCTCCGGCTGGTGGACCACGGGCGCTAAGACGAAGAGATTCGAGGCGGATTTTGCCGAATTTGTCGGTGCCCGCTACGCTATCGCGGTCAACTCCGCTACAGCCGGTCTGCACCTGGCCCTGGAGGCGATCGGCATAGGTACAGGCGATAAGGTGATTACCACCACCTTTACCTTTACCGCCACGGCCGAAGTGATCCGCTACCTGGGGGCTGATCCGCTGTTCGTCGATATCGATCCACAGACCCTCAATATCTCGGTGGATCAGGTGGAAGATGCCTTGAAAAACCACCCGGAGGTGAAGGCGATAATGCCGGTCCACTTTGCCGGCCAGGCCTGCGAGATGGATGAACTGCTGGCGCTGGCTGAACAGTATGGTGTCAGGCTGGTTGAGGATGCAGCCCATGCACTGCCGGCGACCTATAAAGGGCGCAGGATCGGCACCCTGGGGGATGCCACGGTCTATAGTTTCTACGTGACCAAGACCATAGCCACCGGTGAAGGCGGCATGGTGGTGACTGACGACGATGCCATCGCCGAGCGGGTGCAGGTGATGCGCCTGCACGGTATCAGCAAGGATGTCTTCGACCGTTATACCTCAGATAAACCCGCCTGGTATTACGAAGTGATTGCGCCCGGTTATAAATACAATATGACCGATATCGCCGCCTCTTTGGGATTGCATCAGCTGAGGCGGGCCGAGGCCTTCCGTCAGCGGCGAGAGCTGATGGCGCAGCGTTACGATGCTGCTTTTGCCGACCTGTCGGTGCGGTTACCGTTTGTTAAACGCCCCGATGATCTCCACGCCTGGCACCTCTATGTGCTGCGTCTGCAGATGGGGGAGCTGACCATCGACCGTGACCAGTTTATCGAACTGATGGCTGAGTGGGGCATAGGCACCAGCGTGCATTTTATCCCGCTCCATCGCCACCCCTATTGGCGCGATACTTACCAGCTTGATGCCGTCGACTTTCCCGTTGCTGAACAGGTCTTCGCTGAATGTGTCAGCCTGCCGTTATTCCCGGCCATGAGTGACGGGGACCAACAACGGGTGATCGAGGCGGCAACGGCAATTCTGCAGGATGCCTGCCGGTGATAGCCAAGCGTCTCTTCGATCTGCTACTGACTCTGCCGGGGCTGTTGTTGTTGCTGCCGTTGATGGCAGTGATCGCTCTTTGGGTGCGGCTCGATAGTCCAGGGCCGGTGCTGTTTCGCCAGCAGCGGGTGGGCCGTGGTGGTGTCTCTTTCGCACTGCTGAAATTTCGCAGCATGAGAGTCGATGCCGAGAAGCTGGGACCGAAGGTGACAGTGGGGGCCGATCCGCGCATCACCCGCAGCGGGCAGCTCCTGCGCAAGTCGAAGCTGGATGAACTGCCCCAGCTCTTCAATGTGGTGATGGGGCAGATGAGTCTGGTGGGGCCACGTCCCGAGGTGCCTGAGTATGTGGCCCACTACCCGGCAGAGATCCACGATAAGGTGCTCTCGGTACTCCCGGGTATTACCGATCTTGCGTCCATCGAGTTCCGTAATGAGAACGCCATGCTGGAGGGGGCGGACGATCCGGTTGCCACCTACCTCAACGAGATCATGCCGATCAAGCTTGACTACTATGTCTCTTACGTGGAGCAGCGCAGCTTATGGCTCGACCTGAAGATTATCTTCAGAACCTTCTGGGCGGTCGTTTCACATTGATGGATCGTTGGGGCTCCTGAGTCACTCCGGCCTCTTGTGATAATCACCCGCTGGTTGGGTACGTTTTGATTACCTCTATCACCCGCTTTTGGCTGGCCTCATCCATATCGGTATAGAAAGGCAGGCGCACCAGCCGGTCGGCCACATCCCGGGTAACCGGGCAGCCGAGGGGCGCACGTCCGTCGGCCTGTCCCATATCCGAGTCGTGCAGCGGCAGATAGTGGAAGACGGCGGAGATCTGCTGCGCCTTGAGATGCCGGATTAAGGCGCTGCGTGCTTCCAGCGACGGCATCAGCAGGTAGAACATATGGTAGGCCTGCTCGCAATGGGCGGGGATGGAGGGCATGCCGATCCGCCAGTCTGTAGCCCAGTCGGTCAGCCCTTCACGGTAGTTTTCCCAGACCTGCTTGCGGCGGGCCTGAATCGAATCGACGTGGGAGAGCTGGCCGAAGAGGAAGGCGCTCAGAATGTCGGAGATGACATAGCTCGACCCCCTGTCCACCCAAGTGTATTTATCGATCTGGCCACGGAAGAAACGCGCCCGGTTGGTGCCTTTCTCGCGGATGATCTCAGCCCGCTCGATATAGGTCGGATCGTTGATAATCAAGGCGCCACCCTCGCCGCAGGTGATGTTCTTGGTCTCATGGAAGCTCTGGGTCGCCATGTGACCGATGGTGCCCAGATGACGGCCCTTGTATTTGGCGTAGAGGCCGTGGGCGTTGTCCTCGATGACGATCAGGTTATGGGCCTTGGCGATGGCCATGATCTCATCCATCTCGCAGCCGACACCGGCGTAGTGGACCGGCACAATGGCGCGGGTGTTGTCGGTAATCAGTGCCTCCAGTTTGGTCTCGTCCATGTTCAGGGTGTCGGGACGGATGTCGGCAAACACGGGGATTGCGCCATGCATCAGGAAGGCCAGCGCGGTGGAGACGAAGGTATAGGAGGGCACGATGACCTCGTCGCCCGGCTGCAGATTGAGCAGGATCGCGGCGATCTCCAGCGCATGGGTGCAGGAGGTGGTCAGCAGCACCTTCTCGGTATCGATCAACTGCAGTTCCAGCATCGCCTGGACCCGCTTGGTGAAAGGGCCGTCTCCAGCCACCCAGCCGTTTTCAAAGGCTTCGGCGATCAGTTCGGTTTCGTTGCCGGCCCAGGCCGGGCGGTTGAAGGGAATGGGGTTATTCATAATGGTCCACTGCACTGCAGAATGGCGTGGCTGTAAGGGATACGCAGCAGGTCGGTACGGACTTCTAGATCGACCTGTTGGAAATTTTTCATTGCCAGTTGCCTATAGGCTTCGGGTTTACGAACATTCTGGCCCCGGTCCCTGGATATGACCCAATTGGCCAGCGGGTTACCGCCATCGAGGCAGCAAGGGTCGAGGGTGACGAGGCGGGTCTCGGGTTTTGCCACCGAGGCGATGCTGGCAAACAGGTCGTGGACCTCATCGTCTGAGAGGTGGTGCAGCAGCCCTTTGGCAACGACAATGTCGGGTTTGCCCAGTGCCTCGTAGTCCAGATCGGCGACATCGGCACAGACAAAATGGCCCTTCTCACCATGTTCGTTCCGGGCGGCGGTGATGTAGTCGCTGGAGAGGTCCATTCCCACATAGTTCACACCATCCGGTAGATAGTTGAGCAGATTGCCTGTGCCGCAACCGACATCCAGCAGCCGGTTGCCTGCCGTCGCCCGAATAAACTGATCAACAAAGATATGCCGGTTCTTTTTACCCAGCAGATCCTGCAGCCACTGGTAGACGCTGGCATGGGAGAGGATGGCGCGTAGTCCACTGGTTACTTGTGTCATCTTGACTGGAGTTGTTCGCTGCTTCGACTGAGATTGAGAATGATACCGCCAATCATACCGACCAGCACCTTGCTGAGATAGACCATGAAGGAGAAGAGGATGGCGGAGGAGGGATCTACGCCGAACAGTGCCAGCACACCAACCAGGGTGCCTTCCCGGACCCCAAGCCCCCCCAGAGAGATCGGCAACAGGGTGGTGATGAAGGCTATCGGCATGGCGATCAGCAGCCAGAAGAACGGGGTGTCCGGGAGCAGGTAGGAGAGAATCAGCCAGGAGAGCAGGGCATCGCTGCCCTGTGCCAGCAGACTGAGCAGAAAGGCGGCGATGGCGGCGTGCAGGGGCAGTCGAAATCTGCGGGAGGCAAAGATGATTATCAGGCTCAGCAGTGCAACCGCAACAATCAGCAGATGGATCTGATACTGGCCGAAATCGATATGGGGCAGGTCAGCGCCGCCTATCAGCAGACCGACAACAAACAGGCTTAACAGGGCACCGACCCCGAACAGCCGTTCCATGAAGATGATCAGCCCGGAGGTTTTCAGATTGATCCCTGTATGCGACATGGCGTGGTTGATGCGCATCAGGTCGCCGCCGATAGCACCGGGCATGAAGATGTTGAAAAAGGCACCGAACAGATAACCCTGGTAGGCTGTGCTCAGCGGCAGTCCTTGGACGCTTTTCTGCTTGAGTAGCAGTTGCCAACGAAACGCCAGAAACAGGTCGAGACCGAGAGTGCCGACCATGCCGATAAAGATATAGAGCAGCGCATAGAAATCGAGACTGGCCAAACGTTGCCAGTCGAGCAGGTAGAGCAGGCCGGCAAGCAGGGTGATCGAAACAGTGGCCTTGACGGATTTAGGCAGCTTAATCGGCTTCATGATGGGGTGGCTGGCAGAGTGCTTGCTGAGTTTAGTCCGTTAAGGAGGGGCAGCCCCTATAGTGAGAAGATGATCGAGTATCCAAAGATGCGGCAGTCTGGATTTGATTGTACCATTGTTCGCATCTGTCTCATGCTCTCTACAGGATGCTGAAAAACCCGGTTGTCTATGACAAAGATATCGCCCCATCTTTCTGTAGTCTCCCCCGTTTACGGTTGCGCGACGATTCTGCCTGCGCTCTGTGCCGAGCTGGCTGAAAGTCTTGCCGCCATTACCGAAGAGTATGAGATCATCTTCGTCAATGACGCTTCCCCCGATGGTGCCTGGGAGGTCATACAGCAGTTGGCGGAGGCTGACCCGCACATCCGTGGGGTCGATCTGTCGCGTAACTTTGGCCAGCACGCGGCTATACGCGCTGGCCTGGCGCTGGCCCGGGGTGACTGGGTGGTGGTGATGGATTGTGACCTGCAGGATCAGCCAGCAGAGATCTCCAAACTCTACACCAAGGCGATGGAGGGCTATGAAGTGGTTTTCGGCCGTCGGGAAAGTCGTCAGGATTCCTCAGCCAAGGTGTTATCGGCACGTCTTTATCGCAAGATTCAGGACTACTTTACCGACAGCAACAGTGACCCTGCAGTGGCGAACTTTGGTATCTACCAGCGCAAGGTGATCGAGGCCTTCAACAACATGCGGGAGCAGACCCGTACCCTGCAGCTGACCATCCGCTGGCTCGGTTTTCATGCGACCTCCATCAATATTGAACATGCGCCTCGTAGGGAGGGACGCTCCAGTTACAATTTCAGGCGCTTGCTGAGCATGGGCCTGAACATCATTGTCTCCGAGTCGAACAAACCCCTGAAGCTGTCGATCTCCTTCGGCTTTTTCATGGCCATGATCTCCCTGCTCTATGCCCTCTATCTGGTGGCCCGCTACTTTATCTTTGGAGTCACTGTGGCGGGCTGGACCAGCGTTATTGTCTCCATCTATTTTGTTGGCGGTCTGCTGTTTGCCAACCTGGGCATACTCGGGCTCTACCTAGGCAAGGTGTTTGATGAGACCAAAGCGCGTCCGATCTATGTGGTGAGGGAAGTTACCAGGGATTACAACAGGGGCTTGGTGGGCGAGTCAGATGATGGTTTCTCCTGATTCCTGCGTTGTCACGGGTTCAAACCGCATTGTCTGAGCCAACGGATTTTAATCGCCATATTGAAAATGCTCTGGTTAGTGATGTGTTAATCATCGGCTCAGGCGGGGCCGGTTGCGCGGCAGCCCATGAAGCCAGTCAGCGGATTAGCCGGGTGGTAATGTTGACCAGAGGCGGATTTCTGGAGTCGAAAACGGCTCGGGCGCAGGGCGGCATACAGGCGGCGGTGAGCGACGCGGACTCCACCTCCCGGCACTATGCAGATACCATGGCGGCCGGAGAAAATGCCAATGACCCCGAGCTGGTGCAGATCCTCACCTCCAGTGCATCCAACACCATCGACTGGCTGGAACAGCAGGGTGTCAGATTTGACCGGGAGGGGGCGGACTACCGGCTGCAGGGGGCAGGCGGCCTGAGCATGCCGAGGATTCTCTCTTGTGGTGACGCCAGCGGAAACCGCATTATGGCGCAGATGGCCGAGATGGTGAAGAAAGATGGGGTCAGAGTGGTGGAATATGCCGCAGTGCGGTCGATTCGACCCCAGAGAGGATTTTTTGAAGTCGATGTGCTGACCCTGCAGGACGGTGCAGGATACTGCCTGCGGACTGCTGCCATCATCATCGCTGCAGGTGGGGCGATTCCCAGCGAGAAGCGAGCGGGGTTGGAATTGCCCGGCGGGGCAGAGATTCCCGACGGTTTACAATTGGCTACGGCTGCCGGTGCCGAGGTGGCCAGTCCTGATCTGATGCAGTACCACCCCACCGGCATCGTGGTGCCGAAAGCGTTGCGGCGCAAACCGGTGCCCGAGGTGGTTCGAGCGGCAGGTGCGGAGCTTTTGAACAGCGAGATGAAACCCTTTGTCGATGCGCTGGCCACTCGCCGCAAGGTGTGTGATGCCATTGTCAATGAGTGTCAGCGAGGACGATGCGTGACTACAGAGGATGGTCGAAAGGGGGTCTGGCTGGATACACCGGCAATTGATCGGAAACAGGGAGCGGGGCATACAATGCGGTCGTTCCCGGCCTTCTATCGTGAGATGCTCGAGTTAGGTCACGACATTACCCGGCTGCCTGTGCTGGTCTACCCTTTAGCCCATTATAGCCTGGGCGGGATTCGTATCGATGCAAACACCCGTACGACGGTCAGCGGCTTGTTCGCTGCAGGTGAGGCCACTTGGGGAGTGCACGGCAAGGATCGTCTGATGGGCAACTCCCTACTTGATATTTTTGTCTTTGGTCGTATTGCCGGGCAGCAGGCGGCCTGTTATGCAGAGAAACATCCGGTGCCTGCCGGTTCAACAGAGAGATAGCGGATTACCAAGATGTCAGATTACTACGGAGAGGGTGGCAGACTGGCTGCCACACCCCAGGAGATATTGATCAACTCTGCCTATAAACATGATTGCGAGGATGCGGATATTCTGCTGCCGGGGCTGCACAAGGCGGATCTTGCTCACGCCATTATGCTCATCGAGCAGGGGATTATTCCCCAGGAGCCTGGTGCTGAATTGATCAGAGGATTGCAGGTCCTGGAGGCGATTTCGGTAGCGGAATTCCCCATAGACCCTGCGTACGGTGATGTTTATAACAGCAAGGATGTCGCTCTCAAAAAGGAGATTGGAGAGGTTGCTGGATGGCTGCATATTGGCCGTCCCCGCCGCGAAGCGGTAAATATCGGTTATCTGATCGCAGTCAGAGAAGGACTGTTAAAACTTGGTAGCGCCCTGATTCGCCTTGCGACTATTATGGTGGCAAAGGCAGGCCAGAATGCGGCAACGATCATTCCTGATTTTACCTACCTGCATCATGCCCAGGCGACCAGCTATGGTCATTATCTGTTGACCTTTCTCTATCCCCTGCTGCGTGACCAGCAGCGGCTGATGCAAGCCTTTGACAATATCAATCAGTCGCCGGCTGGTTCGGGTAGCGTCAATGGTTCACGGTTGCCACTGAATAGGGAAAGGCTGCGGGAGCTGCTTGGTTTTGCCGGCATCGCGACCCACACGCGGGATGCGATGTGGCAGATTGATACGCCGATAGAGACGATGAGTCTATTGTTAAGCATCATGACCAACCTCAGCCGTTTGGCGGAAGAGCTGCAGATCTGGAATACGGCGGAGTTCAGCATGGTTGATCTTCCCGACTCTCTCTGCCGGGCCAGCGTTATCATGCCGCAGAAGAAGAATCCCTATCCCCTGGCCTACATTCGCGGCGTCGCAAGCTCATTGCTGGGTAAACTGCCGAGTTTTGCCGCCTATGGAAAAATTGCCAGCGGCAACCCCGACAGCCGTATTTTTATCTATGGTGAGCTGCCTCGCAGCCTACAGAAGAGTATCGAGGCGGTCGACCTGATGTCTGCGGTTATAGAAGGTATGGAGATAAATGGCGAGACAACTCTGCAACGGGTTAAGGCCGGTTTCTCCTATGCGGCGGATGTGGCGGAGTTTATTGTCATGGAATACCGCCTCGATTACCGTACCGCACACAATGTTGTAGGCGCGGCAGTGCGCAGCATGATCGAGACGAGTCTGCCGGGCTCGGATTTGACTGCAGAGATTCTTGATAAGGCGGCTATGGCCGTCACCGGTAAAACTCTGAATATGGATGACAAGAGCCTCAGCGAGATGATCAAGCCAGAGAGTATCGTCGCTTCACGACAAACTGTCGGCGGTGCTGGAAATACACAGCTCAAGGAGATGCTCGCAGAGTGCGGAGTGCAATCCGAACAGTTCAGTGGCTGGATTGCCCACCAGGAGAAGAGCTGCAGTTTGGCAGTATTGGATGCGGCTGCGGCTGCTTTGATGGAGAGTAGCGAATGAGAGATCTGTTCAATTTGCCGAAGCGATCGGTCAAGCCCAGAAATGCCGGGATTACCATGATGTTGGACAGCGGCCTCTCCCCGCAGCAGGTGGAGAATACCCTTGATGGCTCCGTTGACTATATCGACTATGTAAAGCTGGGTTGGGGTACCTCCGTTATCACGCCTGGCCTGAAAGAGAAGTTGGCCCTCTATACCCGCTGGGGTATTCCTGTCTGCCTCGGGGGGACGCTGTTCGAGCTGGCTGTCCTGCAGAACAAAGTTGTTGAGCTGCTTGATCGTGCAGAGGCCCTTGGCATAAAGATGATCGAGGTCTCGGATGGTTCCATTGATATCGAGCATCAGGAGAAGCTGGATGCGATCAGCAGCATTGCCGAGCGTTTTATCGTGCTGTCTGAATTCGGCAGTAAGGATGACCTGACGGTTGTGGCGCCGAGGCTTTGGGTTAAGGCAATGAACGAGGAACTGGAAGCCGGGGCCTGGAAGGTGATTGCCGAGGGTCGAGAGTCGGGTACTGTGGGTCTCTACCGTCAGTCGAAGGAGATTCGCACCGGTCTTGTGGATGAACTGACCCTGGATATATCACCGGATGACATACTCTGGGAAGCACCGTTGAAAGATCAACAGGCGTGGTTTGTAGAGAAGTTTGGTGCAAATGTAAACTTGGGAAACATCTCGCCAGAGACGGTCATCGGCGTCGAAACCCTGCGCCTGGGCTTGAGGAGCGATACCATCAGCCATTTTCATGGCGTTGAAAGTTAGCGACCAATCATGTGCGGGTCGTCCGGCCAGAAGATCATTTCTTTGCCGGTATCGTCGTAGACATGGTGGTTCTCGTAGAGGGTTCTGGCCCGCTGCATCAGCGTCTCCCGGTCGGGGGCCGTGCAGATAAAATAACCGATCCGTCCGAGGGCGTTGACGATTGTCCTCTGCTCGTATCCTTCCCGATAGTAGTAGCCGTTCTCCACCAGTTCCTCGGTCGTATCGGGGTTGGGTAGTGACTGGGCTGTAATGCTGCCTGGCCGGGCGAGGATGAAGTTGACTAGGGCGTGGTGCTTCACCTTTTGCGGGTCAAAACTGTAATCCAAGGGAGCGGCCCTGCCAGTCAGTGCCAGGTCGATGAGGAGGTCGGTAATGTTGATGCCGGTGACGAGCGGGATCAGGCTGTCCTCGTGACCACCCCCTACCCGGCAGCTTCCCTCGACGAAATAGAGTTGCTCATGGCCGACGATCATCTGCACATATAGGGGGCCATGGCTGACACCGTAGGCGGCGCCCAAGTCGACCATCAATGTGCGTATCTCCCTGGTCAGCTGGGCCGCATGGTGGCTGGGAAATACGTGCTGAAAGCAGACGCCCACAGCCGGCGGGGCATTATAGGTCACCCGGTCCGTCACCGTCAGAAGGGTCGCATCTCCGTTGTGCAGCCAGGCGCAGACGGTGATCTCAGGACCGACGATGAACTCTTCGATAATGGCGTTGCCACAACGAGAGGCGTCGAGAGCGGCCTCAATCGCGCTGCTGAACCTGTCCGGTGTCTCTATGATGCTGGTGCCGCGCTGGCCCTGAGCATCAGTTGGTTTGATGACCACCGGGTAGTGAAGGTGCATGTCCTTGGCATGAATGGGCTTCTCTCGGCTGACGATCAGTGAGCGGGGACGAGGTAGTCCCGCTTGTTCCATCACTTGAGTCATTGCCTGTTTGTTGGTGCAGATGTTTGCTGCCTGAGGTGTGAGGTAGCAGGGGAGCTGCAGGGCATCTGCGGTTGACGCCATGGTATTCAATGCCTGATCGGTGCCTGAAGTGATGACCCCGGCGACTCCGAACTCGCGCCCCAGTGCGATGTTAGCATCGATATCCATCACATCGGTCATGGTTTGATAGCTGCAGAAGGCACGCCCCGGTGAATCTGTAAGATAATCCGATATTACGGTGCGGATACCTCGTTTTTCAGCTTGTTTGATTAAACGAAGCTGGTAGCGACCGGCGCCGAGGACTAGCAGTCTTTGTTCGGAATTCACAGTGTTACGGCCTTCGAAATAATTTGGGTGTGGCGACTAAAGAGTTGGTGTCTGCTAACATACATAAGGTTCAATCAATGTGGATTATGTGTCAAGCATAGTCAGTTGTCATCAGCATGCTGTTAACCGTCAGACCTGACAAGGTCCATCAGTGTAGGTCTTAACATTTAGATTAGAACTATTTATCGATAAAGGTCATGATGTTACAGGGACAGATTAATCAAAGGAAAGATTTGATACACCGGACAATATTCGCACTGATCACAGCGTCGGTCGTCTTATTTGTCAGTTACTATCTGTTTACCCCGTACTACATGACAAATGATGATATCTCCATGAGGCTGAATGCGAGTGGAAAATACTTCGCTTACAATTATGAACCCAACGAGTATCTGTTATTCATCAATTATCTTTATGGAGTAGTATTAAAGTGGCTGTACAGCCACTATCCGACAGTCCATTGGTATGATCTGCTTTTTACGACGCTTAACACGATTGCAATGATCGTGTTTATGGTTGTTAGTCAGGGTCGACATCACAGCTATCAGATCAAACTGGCGCTTTTCTTTTTCTCGCTTGCTTTTTTTCCCATACTTTTTTACCAGCCTCAATTTACAGTAACAGCCGTATTTCTCGCATCAAGTGGTCTTTTGGTACTTGCCTATCTATTGGCTTATACCTCTGGTAGCCGGAAGTGGTGTTATTTAGGATTGGTGTATTTTGTAATTTCAGTATTTATTGCAAGCCTGATAAGAATGAATTCAGCATTGTTGGTGCTTGTTTTTGGAATGCTACTGATTACTCCGATAGCTTTAAGGAGATATGCTGGAAGTGCAGATAAAAGAATATTACGCAGTGCGATTGTTTCAGTGCTGCTTCTGAGTGCAATTATATATTTTGGTGAGCGGGTAAACAAAGATTTCTATGCGAAAAGCCCTGGGCACAATGTAGCATTAAAAATAAACAAATTACGTTCAGGGATGCAGGATAATGCGCTTATCACCTTGCGTGAAGGAGAGAGAGAAAGGATTGATTCAGCCTTATCATCTGCCGCAGGTGATTATTGGAGCCTGAACGATTTCCTGATGTTTCGTAATTGGATGTTTGCAAACGAAGAGGTTTTTTCTCTAGCCAATATTGAAAAAAATAACAAAATATTTTTTCCGATAGTTTCAAAGAAGAAGAATTTGGCAAAGAGTATAAAAGAGGTCATTGCCGGGTTGTACCGATTACATGATCAATATTATAAATATGTTGTCTATTTGCTTGTGTTAGCTATGGTGTTTTCTGGCGGCCGTCTTTTCAACCACTCAATCTATTTGTTAAGTGCTTTTGCGCTGATATTTTTAATAATTTCATTTGTTATAAAGATTCCTCCATTTCGCGTATATCTTGGAATGTACATATTGATGGGAGGCATGGTATTTGTATTAAAGGACTATTATTCTGAGGAAAAAGGGGTGCAGATAAACAAGGCTGCACGAGGGCTATTCATCTTCTTTTCAATGGTGATGCTGATCTTTGGCTATGTAGGAAATCATATTAAGTCGTATAACCTGGAGCACTATATTCAGGATTATGATTTACTTGATGATCAACATGGCTATGTTTTTTTTGCAGGCTTTCCTAGCTATACGTCACTGGTATTGCCTTTTAGGAGCGAGAAGGATCTCTCTTCAATAAAGATGGTTAGCATTGGCTGGGCATCAAAGATGCCATACGTTCAGGATGCGCTTAAAGAGTACGGCATCAATAATTTCGAGTATTCAATGTGCACAAACGACGATGTTCTTATTTCAGGGTCAGCAGAAAGAATGGAGCGTTTGGTTATTTTTATGCGCGAACACTACCAAAAAGATGTAGAAATTCTTGAATATAAAAAAGGCGAAATATTTGATTTAAAGCGGTGTACGTTAAAATGAATGGAGGCAGTTATTCAAAACTATGCGAGTGTTGCTGCCAACCTATGGAAATCTTGAGATGTCCTCAACGGCGGCCAGTGTGATTGGCTATCTGGCAGGCTTAGGCTTCATCCAGGATTCATATGAAAAATCGAAGTGCCTTGAACGGATGATATAGATCTGAGTATGAGTAAAATAGGGGCAATTATCCAATCCAGTTACTTTCCATGGAAAGGATATTTTGACATGGTCCATGATGTGGATCTATTTGTTTTTATGGACGATGTGCAGTTCACTACTCGGGATTGGCGTAATCGTAACTTAATAAAAACGAAACGGGGGCCGCTGTGGTTGACTGTGCCTGTTGGTGCAAAGCGAAGTCGCCTCATTCAGGATGTCGAAATAAACCAGCGTCGCTGGCAAAAAGAGCACTATAAAAGCCTCAAGCATCACTATGGAAAAGCCCCATTCTTTCACTATGTTGAAGCCCTTATAAATGAAATATTTTTAGGGGAGGAGTGGGATAATCTATCTCAAGTGAATCAGCATGTTATCAAAATAATTGCACAACAGTATCTGGGTATTCGAACGGACTTTATAAATGCAGGCAGCTTGAATGTTACCGGAATAAAAACAGAACGTCTGATCGCAATATGCAAGGCAGCAGGAATCACTCATTATCTCTCTGGTCCTACTGCAAAAAACTATATCGAGCCTTCCTTGTTTGATGAGGCGGGAATAAAGCTGGTTTTCAAAGATTACTCTGATTACCCAGAGTACCAGCAGTTGCATCCACCGTTCAGCCATAATGTAAGCATTCTGGATCTGTTGGTTCATGCTGGCCCGGATGCGTCCCATTATATCTGGGGATTTCGTGATGCCAAAAACACTAGGTGCGGACGATGAAGAAACTCATTATTTTTGGTGCATCCTATTTCGATTTAATTAAATTAGTTGGAGCAATCAATCAAAAAGAGGCAACATGGGATCTACAGGGTTTTCTTGATGACACGCCTGAAAAGCAGGGGGCTTCCTACTTCGAAGTGCCTGTGCTGGGTGGTCGGGATATGTTGGAAAAATTGATTTCAGAAGGTTGTTTTGTATTTAATAATGTCTGCGGGCACTGGTCGAGAAGTGAGAAAATTACGGGGCTTTTACAAAATCAAGGGTGTCAATTTGCGAGCCTGATTCATCCGGATGTCGATTTGAATTATGTGCAAGTGGGTGAAAGCATTATTTTGCCTCAAGGGTGCCTGGTCGGTAGTGGCACTAAAATTGGTAACTTTGTATCGGCCAGATTGGGCGCCATTATCAGTCATGATGCTATTGTTGAAGACCATGTTTTTATCGGGCCGGGAGTAGTAATTGGTAGTGCAGTCCACTTAAAGAAAGGCGCTTTTATCGGTGCAGGCGCCACAATTATGCTGGGGCGTACTATTGGAGAAGGCGCGGTAGTGGGTGCAGGTTCAGTAGTGACAAAAGATGTCCCAGATTGTTGCACGGTTGTCGGTGTGCCGGCAGCCATTCTGAAAAAGAGGCGTACCTGAATTGAAAAAATTGATTATCAACCTGGCTCCAACAGGCATGATTCCAATAAAATCTCAAACGCCGCATGTGCCGATAGACCCGGATGAAATAGTAAGAGATGTTCTGGAATGTGTGCCTTTGGGTGTAAGTATGGTGCATTTGCACGCGCGGAACGAGGAAGGTTTGCCTACCTATAAGCATTCCTATTATGAAAAGATAATTCCTGCCATTCGTGAAAAGTATCCTGATCTGGTGATCGTTGCCACTACGAGTGGAAGAAATTTTAATGAATTTGAAAAACGATCTGAGGTACTAAATTTAACCGGTATTGCGAAACCTGATATGGGAAGTTTGACATTGAGTTCTGTTAATTTTAACAGGGAAGCCAGTGTCAACAGCCCAAATATGATTATGCGCTTGGCGGAAACCATGAAAGACAGGGGCATTAAGCCAGAAATGGAAATCTTTGACCTGGGTATGGTGAATTTCGCCCACTATTTAATCCGCAAAGAATTAATTGAGCCGCCATATTATTTCAATATTTTACTGGGAAATATAGCGGCAGCCCAAGCAAAATTACTGCATTTGGGATTGATAGTTTCCGAGCTGCCGGAGCAGTCTTTCTGGTCTGTTACCGGCATTGGAGATGCACAACTCAATATGAACGCTATCGGCGCTGTTGCAGCAGACGGCATTCGTATTGGTTTAGAGGATAACATCTGGTTCGATGAAAATCGTACCTGCTTGGCAACTAACGCGATGCTGGTAACGCGCATACGAAAAATCATTGATGCCTTGGGACGTCCGATAGCAACACCTGCCGAGGTGCGAAGTATGCTTAACCTGCCCGGCTAGTGTGCTGCATCATATGGACTGCAGCTTATTCTGCTCTTCTCTATCCCTTATAACTTTTTCAATGAATCAACTGGATATTTTATCCAGAGAAAGATGCATGGTGCCATCCTACGCTGCTCTAATGAATGCTGTCCGAACATTCTTCTGTCCGGCTTAGTAAGACAAATCTTTCCCCCAAGGGTGTGACGCTATAGGATTTAATTAAATGCGTGCGAATCTCGGGAGCGTAAACCCGTAAATTCGAACCCGTTTTCCCTCCTGCCATGAATTGTTTTCGCCTTGCGACAAAATAGTCTATGCAGTTGTTTTCTATTGCTTGCAGTACGGCCTGAGGTTCACCAGGTGCGCCGAATTCGGTGGTAAACAGGCGATAAAAGGTTGGGTTATTCAGGCCAGAAAGATAGGACATAGTCGTTGCTTCCGACATTGGGATGAGGGTTGCGGCCTTGTTCTCAGCGGTGAGTTCCATCATGCGTGTGATGTCTGCCTGTTGCCTGCTGTAGATATGCATTCCCTTCATGAGTGGATGATCCAGTTCGGTCGTTGGAAAAAAACGTACAGTCAGGCTTCCTGAGTAGATGTGAACACGGCAGAACCAGATAGCGAATAGGCTAACAGTGAAGATGCCGGCAATTGGCACCCATCTTGAAAGCCTGATACTTCCTGAATGTAAATATTTTAGGTGGATGTCAGACAGGATAATGCTCCAGACAATGTAGACTACAGCAAAGCTGGAGAGCATTCTGGAGTTCCAGACAAAGAGGTAGGTATAGGTCAGGGTTCCGATGGCAGTTACTGCAATGATAAGCCTGAGCTGGTCTTTTTCCTGGTTTGTATTCGAGAGAAAAAACTTGTATAGATGAATTAGAAAAAGAGTAAATGCGCCTACAACACCGAGTGCGTAAAACCACTGCTCTGCTTGCGGTCTGGTAAAAAGTGAAAATGGATTGAACCGTGAAATAATTCCCTGTTTTCCCATTACCTCTCTGCCATGATTTTGCCAGTAGTAGAGGTCTATATTGCTGATGAGGGCTTCCCATTTACCGACAAATATATATGCGAGTGCCATAGTGCCGAGTATGGCTACCAGAGTTGAAAGCATGAGGATCAGTTCTATGCTGAATGTAATCCAGATTTTCTTCTTGTTGCCCGTGGTCCCGCGATCAATTTTATTGGTGATGGCTTGGCTTAGGAGGGTGCCAATACCAAGTATGAGGGCGATGATGCCTGCTTGATGTCGCAGTAATAGTGCTATTCCAACCAGTAGGCCAATCAGGGCTGCGCGTTTACTGCTTGGCCGCCTAAGGTAATAGAGAAGGCTAGCCAGTACCCAGATGATTGAGGCGATAAAGATTACCTTGTACCAGGGGCCAGGAGCAAGGGTGTAGAGAATTACGGGTAGTGGTGCCCAGAGTGCAGGCAGGGCAGACTTGGAGATATAGAGCAATAGCTGTGCATTCAATAACAGTATTGATACAAGAAAAATCCGTTCTGTCAGTACGCCTTCGCCAAATAGCTGGTTAAAGCCCGCCAGCAGAAAATAACTCAATGGCGGGTAGGAGAAGAAATCTGCAATGGGCCAGGATCCCTCGGTGATTGATGAGGCTCCCATAAGTAAAAAACCTTCATCATCCAGAACAATGCCGTAATTGAAAAAGGTTAGGTAGTAGAGCAAGCCCCCAACAAATAACATGAGTTGGGGTTTCACCAGATAGAGATTGCGTAGATGCACGATTGATTGCCTATGAGTCAAACAAACATTTTCAGGAATGTTATTTTGGAGGTTGAGCTTTTTTCTTGAGAAATAGCCGGGCAAGAAAGAGGCAGAAAATGATGTTGATCAGTATGCTGACGTAATCCAATGTACGGGGCGAATTGACCTGGATGGACTCGATTTGATTTAGCCTGAAACCATATTGGTGTATGTTCGTTTCCTCCAGCGAAAACATCTCGCTAGAAAGGCATTTTATCTGTTCATTCAGGATGCTTTCCAGGGTTACATAGAAGCCTCTTGGTTTTGAAATCTCTGGTAGTGATAGATTGAGCTTACCTGCAAAGCTTGAGATGACGATTTGGTTTGAGGTTATGCTAGGGACATCTTTGATCAGGCGTTGCTTGAGTCGTCTTTGGATTTCTAAAGGAAAGCAGTTAGGGGGTAGGTGCTGATGGTACGTCACCCGTAGACGGTATGCGCCGTCTACCTGTAGATAAACCCAGGTTGACTGAAGTAAGGCCATACCAATCAGCAGTAATATCATCAGTTGTAACAGGTGGTGTTGAAGGCCTTTCATCTGAGTGCTCCCACGCGCTTCATCCAAGGCTTAGCTATCAGCGTGATGGCGAGAATTTGCAGCATGAGAGAGGGGAGAATGTCGATGAGCCCTCCCGTGTAACCACGCCAAATAGCCAGCCCAACCAAAAGTCCGATAGGAATCCCAACACGTTCTCCTGCCAGTGCCAGAAGAAAGAGAAACAGCACGGCTGAAACGATCCAAAAGAGAGGTGGAGTTGATGACCATGCGGCCCCTTCTCCAAAAAACAGGCTTGTTGTTTGACCTGCTGGGTGGCTGGGATAGATGGCATGATAGAGGTGTTCATTAAGGTTTGGCTGGTTGGATAGACGTAATTTTCTGGCAAGACCGTCCCATGCCGTTGGTGGTGAAACAGTGTCAGCAAGCTTCCTGGCCATGCTTGCATGGTAGAGTGGGGACATGATTCGCTGCAGAATCTGCCGCTCTCCCAAGCCTGTGGGCAGAAGGGGTTTTTGTGTGATGTTGGGATCAGGCGTTTGCAGAGAAGAGGTAGGCTGTCTGGCTGCAGAGGAGATGTCTGTTGTTGATTGCCCCGACAGGACATAGGCTTTTCTGGATGCCGAGTCAGTTATTACGGCAGGGATCAGAAGCAACGAAACAACAATGCCGATAATAAGTCGCTCTGTGAGAATTGGTCGGTAGCGTTTCCAGTGATTGCGTCGGTTCAGTGTGCGCCAGATGAACTCCAGTAAGTAGAATCCTATGCCGAAAATTAGTATTAAGAGTAGCGTGCCGCGAAAAAAGGCCAATGAAGCGATTACAAGCAGCAGTGTCAGCGCAAAATAGCGGCCAATCCTGGATCTATCCGTAACATACAGCTGGAGCAGTATGGGCCAGCATAGGTTTTCCAAAGACGTAAAGATTCCCTCTCGTTCGATCATGGCCAGACGCCCAAGCTGATCTTGTCCGGTGATACGGGTAAAAAAATGGGCGCAGAGAAGAGTGAGGACACCGATAATAAATAAACGGTAGAGGATGGAGCGTTCGAAGGTGTTGGGAGGTAGTGCCCAACGATTAACAGTTTGCCGCCCCTGCGGGAGGAGCAGCGTAGCGATTAGCATCAGGGCCGCCAGACAGAGTCCAGCGAGGGTTTCCCAGCCGACGGCGATAGTGTCCAGCCTGCATTGATCCAGCGGCGAGAGGGTCACCTGACAGGCCAGTGTGATATCGCCAAACCATTGCAGATCGGTCTGCCAGATGGCGATGCCAAGGGCGGCAGCCGTATAGAAAATGGCGAGAGCAAGGCCTCCGACGACGTAGATCAAATCCCCGGTCCTGTTGAGTTATTTTTTAATCCATTGTGAACGGGCGAGTATCTTGCTCTTGTCGCAACGATGGGCGTATTTTTTCGAGATCTCCATCACCTCATCCAGCAGTCCTTCGGCCAGCTTGGTGGGTTTGAGGCCAAGGTCAAGCAGACACTTGTTATCGACCACCAGTTCATTCTCGGCCGCCTCGTTGCGTGGGTTGTCGAGATTCTGCATCTCCACCCCGGTCATGTCAGCGACCAGTTTGGCCAGATCCCGGACCCGGTGGGTCTCAGTCAACTGGTTGAAAATCTGTACCGGCTGGCCCTTCTCCGGAGGGTTGTTGACCGCAAGTTCGATGCATTTCACGGTATCCTGAATGTGGATAAAGGCGCGCGTCTGGCCGCCGGTGCCGTGAATGGTCAATGGATAGTTGATGGTCGCCTGCATCAAAAAGCGATTGAGTACGGTGCCGTAGTCGCCGTCATAGTCAAAACGGTTGATCAGTCGTTCGTCCAGACGGGTCTCTTCGGTATTGGTACCCCAGACGACACCCTGATGCAGGTCGGTGATGCGGACAGCGTCATTCTTGTTGTAGAAATAGAAAACCAGCTGATCCATCGTCTTCGTCGTGTGATAGACACTGCCGGGGTCAGCCGGATGCAGAATTGTCGTTTCGAGGCGCTTCCCGTCGGGCAGCGGGATCTCTACGTCAAGATAACCTTCCGGAATCATCGCGCCATGATTTTTGTAGCCATAGACGCCCATGGTGCCGAGGTGGACGACATGAATGTCGAGTCCAGACTCGACGATTGCACAGAGCAGGTTATGCGTTGCACCCAGATTGTTATCCATCGTATAGCGTTTGTGCTTGGGGGATTTCATCGAATAAGGCGCGGCGCGCTGTTCGGCAAAATGTACAATGCAGTCTGGTTTGTACTCTTCGATCAGTCGTTCCAGCCGGTCGTATTCTACGGCAACATCCAGATCGATGAACTCAATGGTCTTGCCGCCGATCTCATTCCAGGCCGCAAGTCGGGTCGATATGGGGGCAATGGGTGTCAGGGAGTCCACCTCGAGTTCGACGTCGATCTTCCGTCGGGAGAGGTTATCTACAATCAGGACATCATGTCCCTGCTGAGACAGGTGGAGAGAGGTAGGCCAGCCGCAAAAACCGTCACCACCGAGAATCATTGTCTTCATGATGTGCGCTATCTTCCTGAAAATCCGATAATTTGTGCGGATCGGCAGCTATTTGTCGGCCGCTTGAAAAAAACGATAATGAGGTAAATTGTACAGTAGTTGGCCGTTTATTGTGTAGTTGCCCCAGGGCTATTTCTGCTGCGATGAGATGCCGGATTGATAGACGACAATCTGCTGGCCACGGAATGCTTTCCAAAGGCCGATGGAAAAACCGGTGTTTGCCAGAAAAAAACTGAATACAGCGCCAACAATAGGGATGTTGTGTTCTCTGCCTTCCAGGCGCCAGCCGATCATGCCTGCAAGGCAGAAAAGCAGTGCAACGACAGCGGCAGGGAGATAGGCATCGATTCTCAAACCCAGCCAGAGGCTTAATATCAGCAGCGCAAACAGGATTGGACCACCAAGCCACCGAAGCAGTTTATGAGACCAGAGGGTGAATGCGTATCCTGGATGACGAAAGGGGTTGAGAAGGTTTGGGCGCAACCAGGTGCCAACCCAGTTTCTCAGCGTCATGCGTACCCGAGTGTGGAACTCGCGACGGCTTTCATGCTCCATAATGTCATAGGCAATAGCTTTGTCGGCATGCTTTATCTTTGCATTCTGCAGTACTGCGTCGAGTGGAATGATGCAGTCGTCACCCACATTGAGAGGCAGATCAACAAAGTAATCTTTTCGGAAGGCCATGGCCTGTCCGCTGCAAACGGCGAGTAGACCCACTCTGCTTTCCAGCCTGCGGAGTTTGAGTTCATAGGACCAGTAGTATCCCTGACTTTGAGAGACGCCGCCGCCTACATCCTTGAACTGCAGATTGGCCGTAACACAGCCGACTTCGGGTATCAGAAAAGCCTCTCCAATATGGCGTAAATAATCCACTTCGAAGCGTGTATCGGCGTCGGTAAGGGCAACAATTCCATGTGCTATCGTGCCAATAGCCAGATTCTGAGTGCCGGATTTTCCAAGACGGCCACCAGACTGAAAGAGTCGTATGCAGGTGTGTTTCTCTGCGTATGCCTGAACAATTGGTTCAGTCCCGTCATCTGATCCATCGGAAGCGATTAGGATTTGAAGGCGGTCAGATGGATAATCCTGTGCCAGCAGATTATCAAGCCTGGCAGCGATCTTGCCCTCTTCATTGTAGACAGTCAGCAGCAAGGTAATGAAAGGTAGAGTGACCTCATCATCAGGAGACATCATACGTTTCTTTTCAGGCAGAATTGCCACAAGTGCGCCAAGTAGCCAGCCGTAACCCGCATAGACATATACCAACAGAAACAGAAACAGCCAGAAAAAAATTGCAGCAATCGTATCGAGCGGAGACATCTTCAGGGTTTCCGAATCAGCGCCAGATAGTGGGTTCGAAGAAGAGGGACACGTTCGAGCAGGCGACAGAGTGTAAACGAGAGTTTTGCTACGCGTCTTGTCAGAGGAGGCGCGAGCGTGACTGATTTTACTCTGCAGTCACCGCCGTCAAAGAGTTGCTTGATCTCCTTTTTTCCCACAGGCCAGACATCCTTGTTTTTCGGGTTGGGATAGCGAAAGTCGTACCAGAGAATAAGGCCGCCGGGTTTTAAGGTTCTCATCATTTCATTGGCAATGGCCTGTCGCAGGCCGCTATCGTTGATTGAGGTGAAAACCGTTTGTTGCACGACAATATCGAAGCTGTTGTCAGGATAAGGGATAGCGTCACCGCCACCGACAATCAGTTCTGCAGCAGGCAGGTAGGCTTTGGCTGAATCTATGAAAGCGGGCATTAGATCCAGACCTGTGAGGTTAACCTGTTGTGCGCCCCAGCGCAGCCAGTCGGCAAGACGTATGCCCCGCCCGCAGCCGACCTCGAGAATCCGGCTTTCACCTAAATCGGTACAGCCGGCAGATTGCAACATCGACAGAATATCCTCTTCCCTGTGTTGCAGCATGTAGAGTTCGCCGGGATAGAAGAGACTGTACTTGTCGAACAGCTTGTTATCGATTCGCTTTTGGTAAGTATCGAGGATGCGCTGGGTCTCTTTCCTGTTGCTTTCCATATCTGACACTCAGGCGATCCCCGTTGATTTTTTTAAATGAAAAAAACGCATTAATCGATGCCGCTGTTCAGGAAATATCCAGAGCAGTATGCCCCAAAAGAGAAAGGGCAGCGTAATGCCGCGAACCATTGCCAACAGGAGGTCCGTGCTGCCGGTCGTGGAGAGATAATGCCAGACATACGCAATTCCCGCACCTGTGAGAAAAAGCCAAATGGCCTCACGGAAGTCAGGCAGGACATCCGCTTCAGCAATACGATGGATAAAGAAAAAGACCGCGAGACTGGCGGCAAAAAAACTGATGGACAGAGTGAGAGAGGTGCTTTCCACTGTGCTATTGGTGCCTTGGATCTGCAAGGCAGCAAATAGAATGGTCAATGAGATCAGGCTGATGATGATGGGTATTTGGGGTCTGTGAAGGGCATAGAATATTCTGTAATAGACGACAAAGACGGCTTCAAAAACAATCGCGGGGGCAAAACCGCGCAGGGCGCTGGCAGTCAACGCTGAATCATCCGGGGTAAAGTTTTTTCTCTCAAGAAGCAGGCGCACAAGAATCTCGGCTTCAAAAAAGATCAGCATGCTAGCGGGGATCAAAAGCATGGCGCCCCAGAAAACGAGTTGGCGGGATAGCAGGGCGATCTTGTCCCAATCTTTATCAGCGTAGTATTTGACCATAATGGGCAATATCAGCGTACCGGCCACATGGGCTGCCAATGTCAAAGGGACTTCGTAGATGCGGAAAGCATAGGTCAGGGCCGAGACGGAGCCTGTCCCGTTGAAAGAGCCATATCCCCGTACGGCCAAGTGGGAGATCATCAGAAGACCAAGGCTGCTGCCAACCCCCAAAGACATAATGACAGGCCGCGCAAGTTTCCAGGCATGCTGAACGGGCGCTGCAGAAAGACTTACCAGGGAAGGTTTTATAGGAACCCGTCGCATAACGGTTATGCCCAACAGTGCTGCCATAAGCATGGGCCCGGTCATCACGCCAACCAGCAAAGACTTGTCTCCCAGTTGATCGGCGGTTGAAACGACAATAATGGTGAATATTACATTAATGCCCAGCCACGCAAGTCCAGGTGCGATAAAGCGATGTTCGGCATTGAGCGTGAGACTGAAAAGAAAATACAAGCTGTAAGCAGGCAGTAGCCAGACTAGCCAGCGGCCATGAAATGTTGCACTGGTAAGTTCTGCTTCCCCCAGTCCAGGGGCGAGTTTTGCAATGATCAGAGGGAAGAGTGTGCTTAGCAGCAGTGCAAGAAGGGCGGATGTAGAGATTACGACAGTCAATGCTGTGGAGAGGAGTTGACCCTGTTTTTTGAGTTGTTCGCCAAAGTGTCCAAGTGACGGGATGATGGCAGCTGTCAGGGCGGCGGTGATCAGGAGATCATTGACAGTCATGACAAATGCGTAGCTGCTGAAAAAAGCGTCAGTAACAGATCCCGCGCCAAACGATGCAGCGACAACTATTTCGCGCAGATAGCCTGCAATCGAGTTCAAGATGCTGAGTACAACCAGCACTATGGATGCTTTTTTTAAGCCTGGCATTATAGGTTTCAGTAAAAAGTGCCTGTTGCCGCCCTGCTTGGTCTAACAATCAAAGAAGAAGCGAGAAAAACGAATAGAAAAATCCGATGGATCATTTAAGAGACTCTGAATGAATCGGATATTGTCATTTCGACCGCAGGGAGAAATCTCATTCCTCGATAGTGAGTCAGTGCTCCGTTGCTTGAGATCCTCCCTGCGCTCGAGATGACGAGGTTTATTCAGAGTTTCCTTAAAAGATAGCATTCAGATGTCAGGGGTTCATTTGTATAGTTTATTCCAATTGGCCCTCTATCTCTTTTAGCGCCAGAGCGATTTTTTTCTGGTCGTCTGTCTCAAGGTAAGGATGCATTGGCAGGCTGATCACGCGTGCAGCGACTGCCTGGCTGACAGGCGTGTCTGCTGGATTGCAGTGCGTGGAGAATATCGGTTGTGCATTGAGCGGTACGGGATAGTGAATTGCCGTTGGTATTTCTGAATTAGACAGCATCGACTGGACCTTTTCCCGGTTTTTCACCTGAATCGTGTACTGTGCATAGACACTGCTATTCCCCTTCGAGATTGTCGGGGTGATGATGTTGCTGCAGTGCTCGTTGATGAGCGTTGTATATCTGTCCCCGATGGTCTGTCTAAGTTCAACCTCTTTATAGAATTGTTCCAGTTTTGCCAGCAATACTGCCGCCTGAAGGCTGTCCAATCGCCCGTTGATGCCCAGTCGTGGGTGATGATAGCGACGGTCTTGGCCGTGATCGCGGATCTCCCTGAGGGTCTTGGCCAATGCTTCATCGTTGGTGAAGAGTGCGCCGCCATCCCCGTAGCCCCCCAGGGGTTTGGAGGGGAAGAAGCTGGTGCAGCCAATGGTGGACAGGCCGCATGAGCGTTTGCCTTTATAGGTGGCGCCAAAGCTCTGTGCGCCGTCTTCGATTACCGGTAGTCCGTGGCGGTGGGCAATGTCGTTGATCGCGTCCATGTTGGCGCATTGCCCATAAAGGCTGACAGGCATGATGGCCCGGGTTTTAGGTGTGATCGCCTCCTCGATAAGATCCGGATCGATGTTGTAGGTGGCTGGATCGATATCAACAAAGACCGGGGTGGCGCCAAGCAGGGCAATGGTCTCTCCGGTTGCGATAAAGGTGAAAGGTGTGGTGATGACCTCGTCGCCAGGCAGGATATTGAGTGCCATCATTGCCATCAGCAGGGCGTCGGTGCCGCTGGAGACGCCGATACAGTGATTGACGCCGACGTAGGCGGCAAGTGCCTCCTCGAGTTCCGTCACCTCGGGCCCCATAATGTAACGGCCATGCTCGAGCACCTTCTGGATACGCCGGTTCACATCCTCTTGGATAAATCGGTACTGGGCTTTGAGATCAATAAATTGCATTGGTGTGCCTTGTTAATTAGGAGTTCAGTCGATGGATTTCAACCAGCTGCGCAGGATGACCAGGCCGCCGCCTATACCCAGGCCGCTGCCAATAAGCAGGGTTGCCGTGGCGGGAATGAGTGCGCCGCTGCCGAACACCAGCAGCAGTGAGCCGCTGAGCAGCATGGCGCTGCCTGAGATCACGGAGAGAGTACTGCGATGGTTGTGTCTCAGCACCTGCTGCATCTGCACCAGTTCATCCGATTTCCATTTGATTTCCAGGCGGCCGGCGGCGGCGTCTTCCACGATCTTGTTGATCTGTACCGGTAGGTCTGGCAGATGCTCGACGATGAGCGGCAGGTTTTCCTTCATCTTGCGCAGCAGCGCACGGTGGCCGATCTGCTCGCTCATCCAGCGTTCGAGAAAGGGCTTGGCGGTGGTCCACAGGTCGAGCTGCGGGTAGAGCATGCGCCCAAGACCTTCGATATTGAGCAGGGTTTTCTGCAGCAGCACGAGCTGGGGTTGCACCTCCATGTCGAAGCGGCGCGCGGTCTGAAACAGGCGCAGCAGGAAGTGGCCAAAAGAGATCTCGCTCAGGGGTCTCTCGAAGATCGGTTCGCAGACGGTGCGGATTGCCGCCTCGAACTCTTCGACCCGGGTGCTCTTCGGCACCCAGCCGGACTGAACGTGTAGTTCGGCAACACGCTTGTAGTCACGGTTGAAGAAGGCCAGCAGATTCTCTGCAAGGTAGCGTTTGTCGGCCTCGGTGAGGGTGCCCATGATGCCGAAATCGACAGCGATATAGCGGCCGCTGGGCTCCACGAAGATGTTGCCGGGATGCATGTCGGCATGGAAAAAGTTGTACTGGAAAACCTGGGTGAAGAAGATCTCAACTCCGCGTTCCCCCAGCAGTTTCATGCTGATGCCCTGACGTCGAAGTTCCTCCACGTTACCCACTGGTGTGCCGCTGATGCGTTCCATGACCAGTACATTCTGGCGCGCAAGATCCCAGTAGATCTCGGGCACATAGAGCGCCTTGCTGTCGAGAAAATTGCGTCTGAGCTGGGAGGCGTTGCCGGCCTCACGCATCAGGTCGAGTTCATCGAAGATGGTCTTCTCATACTCCTCGATCACCTCCACCGGCCGCAGGCGATGCCCCTCTTTCCAGTATTTCTCCGCCAGCCGGGCGATGGTGAAGAGCAGATCCACGTCGCGGCGGATGATCTTCTCGATCCCGGGGCGCAACACCTTTACCACCACTGGTGTGCCGTTTTTCAGCTGTGCGGTATGGACCTGGGCGACGGAGGCGGAGGCGAGTGGTTGTTCATCGAAGGCGTCGAGCAGTTCGTCAACGGGCTGGCCGTAGGCTTTCTCGATAATGGCCCGGGCCTGGTCTCCGGGAAACGGCGGCACACGGTCCTGCAATTTTGCCAGCTCATTGGCCAGATCGTCCGGCAGCAGGTCACGCCGGGTGGAGAGTATCTGCCCGAACTTGATGAAGATGGGGCCGAGGTCCTCCAGTGTGCGTCTGATGCGCTCCGGATAGGTGCCACGGTCGCGGCGAAGCCAGTACCAGGGTGATAGATAGATGAGGAAACGGAGCGGGCGAAAAAGGTGGGTGGCCAGCACCACCTCGTCGAGACCGTGACGCAACAGCACCAGATTGATATGTGCGAGCCGGAGTGCCTGAGAGGGGCGGATCATGAAACTGCCTTGGCGCGCAGGCGTTGCAGTCTGGCTGCCAGACGTTCCACATCATCTCGCAGGGTGTCGACGCCTGCCAGGAACGGCTCGATCTCGTAGCGGCTGGGCAGCAGACGCAGCTCCTCTTGCAGATACTCCTGCAGGTTCTGTCCGGAGGTTCGGCGCAGCTTCTTCCCCCAGCCAAACAGGCTGCGGGCGGCATTGCCGACTTCATGGGCGATGAGATCACCGGTGAGGTGGGAGAACTGCTCCTCCCAGTCGATATCGAGTGCGGAGAGGAAGTCGCCGAAACGGTGGGCCAGGGCGGAATCACCTTCGATCTCCACTGCGCCGCTGAAAAGCTGGTCGGCGCTTTTGCGGTTACCGCGCATGGCGGCCAGATCGAGGGGGGTGCCGCGCAGGGCGCAGTCCGGTTCTCCCTCGAAGTCACTCAGCAGCTGTATGCCTCCGGGTTCCGGGATCAGGTAGAGCGACAGGCCAAATCCCAGCAGATCGAGCCGGATGACCCGCCCAAACATGGGCTCCAGGCGCGCAGGTGCCTCAGGGTCGAGCCGGATAGCCTGGTTAATCAGCTGTTCAAGGGTGGCGAAGGCAGCGGCGCTAACAGTCATGTTTGATCAAAGCTTATAACCCCGATGGATCGCTACTACGCCGCCGGTTTCGTTGAAGTAGCCGCAACGCTCGAAACCGGCATGTTCCATCATCCCTTTCAGGGTCTCCTGGTCGGGGTGCATGCGAATTGACTCCGCCAGATAGCGGTAGCTATCCTCGTCGTTGGTTACCAGCTTGCCTATCTTGGGCAGTAGGGAGAAGGAGTAGAGGTCGTAGAGTTTCTCCAGCGGCTTGATGGTCGGTTTGGAGAACTCCAGCACCAACATGCGACCGCCGGGGCGGACAACTCTGAAGACGGCGTCCAGCGCCTTCTGTTTGTCGGTGACGTTGCGCAGTCCGAAAGCGATGGTAACGCAGTCGAAAGTGTTATCGGGAAATGGCAGATATTGGGCATCGACCTGGGCGTATTGCAGGTTGCCGACGCGCCCTTCGTCCAGCATGCGTTCACGGCCCTGTTCCAGCATGGCGGCATTGATGTCGGTAAAGACCACCTGTCCATCGGGTCCCACCAGGCCGCTGAAGCGGGCGGAGAGGTCGCCAGTGCCGGCTGCGAGATCAAGCACCCGCTGGCCGCGGCGTACACCGGAGATCTCTATTGTGTGGCGCTTCCACAGGCGGTGAACCCCGAACGACATCAGATCGTTCATCAGGTCATATTTGCTGGCAACCGAATCGAAGACGGCGCGCACCCGCCCCGCCTTCTCCTCGACGTTAACCTCTTCATAGCCGAAATGTGTGGTCTTGTCGTCACTCATGTTTCGTTTGCCTGCTGCGTAGGATGCGGTTCGTGCTTCACCATTTCCTGCGTGGTAGTTCACCTTAGGGAAGCTCTGATTAATTGGGTCACTGTCATCTCGATCGTAGGGAGAGATCTCAAACTACAAGGCGTATAACCAGGTTTCGGGGTATGAGATTTCTCACTGTGTTCGAAATGACAATCAATCAGAGCTTCCTTAGTTTGCCAGCTCTTTACGTTGATAACCGGCGGCTTCGAGCCGTGCCAGATAACTCTTCCAGTTGGCATTTTGGTTGGCCCCCAGTTTGTAGAGGGTCTCCCAGGAGTAGATGCCGGTGTTGTGTTCGTCGTCGAAATGGAGGCAGACGGCGTAATTTCCCACAGGATCGATATGGAGAATGTTCACCTCTTCCTTGCCGGTCTGCAATACCTCCTGACCCGGGCCGTGTCCCTGTACTTCGGCAGAAGGGGAGAATACCCGCAGGTACTCTGCCGGATAGGCAAATTTGTTGCCGTCGTCGAAGGTGATCTCGAGTACCTTGGATTGACGGTGCAGATGGATCTCGGTGGGATTGGGGTGTGACATCTCTCTTTTCTCTCTCAAACTTGATTCAAAGATGCAATTTTAAGCACTTGCCCGGCGGCAGAAACCCGGCAGCAAAGCGGGTTGGTGCTCTCTATCTAAAGAATGTACTGGCTCAGGTCCTCGTCGGCCGCAAGCTCAGCCAGGTGTTCATCAACATAGGCCGCGTCGACCGTGAAGCTCTCGCCTGTATGCTCGGTCGCTTCGAAGGAGACCGTCTCCAGCAGGCGCTCCATTACCGTGTGCAGGCGTCTTGCACCGATGTTCTCGGTGCGCTCATTGACCTGCCATGCGGTCTCGGCGATGCGTTGAATGCCATCCTGGGTAAATTCCAGCTTTACCTGCTCGGTGGCCATCAGCGCTTGGTATTGCTCGGTCAGTGAGGCGTCAGGTTCGGTGAGTATGCGGGTGAAATCTTCCGTGCTCAGCGCTCCCAGTTCCACGCGGATCGGCAGGCGTCCCTGCAGCTCCGGGATCAGGTCGGAGGGCTTGGAGAGGTGGAAGGCGCCAGAGGCGATAAAGAGGATGTGGTCGGTCTTCACCATGCCGTGCTTGGTGGAGACGGTGCATCCCTCCACCAGTGGCAGCAGGTCACGTTGCACTCCTTCACGGGAGACATCGGCGCCGCCATGGTCGGAGCGGCTTGCCACCTTGTCTAGTTCATCGAGAAAGACGATGCCCTGTTGTTCCACCATGTCGAGGGCGCGCAGTTTGAGATCCTCTTCGTTGATCCGCTTCTGCGCCTCTTCGTCCTGCAATATCTTGAAAGCGTCCTTGATGCGCAGTTTGCGCCGCCGGGTGCGCCCGGAACCCATGTTGGAGAACATGCCCTGCAGCTGATTGGTCATCTCCTCCATGCCGGGTGGAGCCATGATCTCAACCCCCATGGGCGAGGCGCTGACCTCGATCTCTATCTCCTTGTCATCCATTTCGCCGCTGCGGATCTTCTCCCGGAATCGTTCACGGGTGGCGCTGGAGACGCCGCTGTCGGAGTCGCTGTCATCACCCCAGTCACTCGACTTGGGAGCCGGCAGCAGGGCATCGAGAATGCGCTCTTCTGCGGCGTTGTGGGCGGCGTCCGCCTCTTTTTCCATCTCGGTTTCGCGTACCATTTTCACGGCGGAATCGGCAAGATCGCGAATGATGGAGTCGACTTCGCGTCCAACGTAACCAACTTCAGTGAATTTTGTCGCCTCGACCTTCATGAATGGGGCGTTTGCCAGTTTGGCCAGACGGCGGGCAATCTCAGTCTTGCCGACGCCGGTGGGGCCGATCATGAGGATATTTTTAGGGGTGATCTCGTTACGCAGATCCTCAGGCACTTGGGATCGCCGCCAGCGGTTACGCAGGGCAATGGCCACGGCCCGTTTGGCATCCGCCTGACCAATGATGTGTTTGTTGAGTTCAGCGACGATCTGCTGGGGAGTGATTTCCGACATGATAACGGTTATTGCTCGCAGTCGAGTTCTTCAAGAACGATGTTGTGGTTGGTATAGATGCAGATATCTGCCGCGATGGAGAGGCCTTTGTTGACCACCTCTGCCGCGCCTAGCTCGGTATTCTCCAGCAGGGCACGGGCAGCAGCCTGCGCAAAAGCGCCGCCGGAGCCGATCGCCATAAGACTGTTTTCCGGCTCGATTACATCGCCGGTGCCGGAGATGATCAGGGATGCCTTGGCGTCAGCGACACACAGCAGCGCTTCCAGACGCCGCAGGGAGCGTTCGGTGCGCCAGTCTTTTGCCAGCTCAACGGCCGCCCGGGTCAGGTGCCCATGATGTTTTTCCAGCTTGCCCTCGAAGCGCTCAAAGAGGGTGAATGCGTCTGCCGTGGCGCCTGCAAAACCTGCAATTACGCCACCTTTGTAGAGGCGGCGCACCTTGCGGGCGTTGCCTTTCATCACTGTGTTGCCGAGGGAGACCTGGCCGTCTCCACCGATCACCACCTTGCCGTTACGGCGCACTGAGAGGATTGTCGTGCCTTTAAACATTGTTACGGAGATCCGCACTATTACTGCAAAGGAGCGATTGTACCTGAGCGGAGGCGTTGTTAGAAATTGATGATTGAGATTGTTATTTCTTGCGGGCGCGGGGATGGGCTTTGTCATAGACTTCCGCAAGGTGCTGGAAGTCGAGATGGGTGTAGATTTGGGTGGTGCTGATGTCGGCGTGGCCGAGCAGCTCCTGTACCGCCCGCAGGTCGCCGGAGGATTCCAGCAGGTGGCTGGCGAAGGAGTGGCGCAGCAGGTGGGGGTGGACGTTTCTGGGTACCCCCTGCTCGATGGACCAGTGCCGCAGGCGCTGCTGGATGGTGGAGCGGCTGATGCGTTTGCCCCGTACACCAACAAACAGCGCGTTCTCCCCGGCCCCGGCAAGTTGGCATCGCACACTGAGCCAACGGTCGAGCGCCGCCAGCGCTTTTTGCCCGACGGGAACCCGACGGGTCTTGGCGCCCTTGCCGGTGACCTCCACCATGGCGTCGGCAATATCGATATCGCCGAGGTTGAGGCTGATCAGCTCTGCCAGACGCAGGCCGGAGGAGTAGAAGAGTTCCATGATTGTCAGATCCCGGATGGAAACGGGGTCGTCGTCCCGGATATCGAGTAGATGGTAAATCTGGTCCGCATCAAGGGTGACCGGCAGTTTGCGCCGAACCTTGGGGGCGCGGACACCCAATGCCGGATTGGCCGCGGCAACTCCTTCCCGTAACAGGTAACGAAACAGGCTGCGCAGGCTGGAGAGTTCCCGCTGCAGGCTCTTTGGGTCTAGCCCCTGGCGGTGGCGTCGGGCGATATAACTTCTGACCTGGTGTTGGTCAAGTAGTTGCCAGGCAGTGATCTTTTCTGTTTCCAGCCAATGGGTGGCTTGGTTGAGATCCCGGGCGTAGCTCTCCAGGGTGCGGGGGGAGAGGTGGCGTTCGAGACGCAGATGGCCGAGAAAACGCTCTACCCACTCCTGCGGATCGTCGGGTGGTGGCATGTGAGACATTCTGTAACCTGTCGCGATTGATGCGGTTCATACTTCACCACATCCTACACCCTGTTTTATTGCGGGCTAGATACCAGGCAGCGAGACTGCCTGCAGGGTGCGGCCAATGACTTCTCCGAGCCGCATCAGGAACTGTGTGCCCTGGTGGGCTGCGAACCGCTTGGGATCCCGGCTACCGATGGCGAGCAGACCCAGTACGCTATCATTTTTCAGTGGAATCAGCGCAGTGGAGGCGATCTCATCCCCTTCTGTGCCGAAGATGAAATTGAGCTGGGCGGGTTGCAGGGGACCGCAGACAGGTACGCTTTCGGCGAAAAACTGCTCGAAGGTAGCGATGTGTTCAGGTTTGTCGTCGAGCAGATGGTCTTCGAGGTGGTTGTTGGAGAAGAGCCTCAGTTCCACGGCGTCTGCCTTGAAGTCATCGTGCAGTTCATCTTCCAGGGCGTTCATGACTTCATCGAAAGAGGCGGCGTCGATAAGTGCCAGAGTGAGGCGATGCATACGCTCCTGCAGCGCCTCGTTCTCCCTGGCCACGTCCACCAAATCCTCCAGATGTGACTTGTAGTGATGCACCTGTTCCCGGAGGCTCTCCACCTGACGCTCGATGAGAGATATCGCAGCACCGCTTTCGTGGGGGATCAGCAGGTTATGCAACAGCGCTGGATGGCGCTCGAAGAAGTTAGGGTGATCGGTCAGGTGTCGGGCGATCTGCGCCTCCCGTTCCTCCAGGCTGGTATTGTCTGACTCTGAAGCATGTTGACTCATAGTTCGATTCTACCTTCGAAAACCGTGGCCGCCGGCCCGCTCATCAGTACCGGTTCACTCTCTTCCCGCCACTCTACCACAAGATCGCCACCGGGGAGGCCGACCCGCACCTGCGGATTCAGCAATCCCTGAATGCGTCCGGCCACCACTGCGGCACAGGCGCCGGTACCGCAGGCCAGGGTTTCGCCGGTGCCGCGCTCAAAAACCCGCAACTTGATGTGGTCCGGGTTGACGATCTCCATGAAACTGGCATTGACGCGGTTGGGGAAGCGGGCATGGTGCTCGATCAGGGGACCCAGCCTTTGAACCGGGGCCTGCGCCACTGAATCGACCTGGATTACCGCATGAGGGTTTCCCATGGAGACGGCTGCGATGGTGAGTCTCTCCCCCCCGACTTCGAGGTCGTAGGTGGCGGCCTGTCTCTCAGCTTGAAAAGGGATCTTGGCAGGAGTTAGCTGTGGCAGCCCCATGTTCACCTGCACCATTCCATCGGGCAGGTGTTTGAGCAGGATCCGCCCGGCGGCTGTGCCGACAGGGATTTCGTTCTTGGTGCTGAGCCCTTTGTCACGGACAAAGTGGGCGAAACAGCGGGCGCCATTGCCGCACTGTTCCACCTCTGATCCGTCGGGATTGAAGATGCGATAGTGGAAATCGGTCGCCGTGTCCCGGGGGGGTTCCACCAGCAGAATCTGGTCGCAGCCGATGCCGAAGCGCCGGTCGGCAACGAAGCGTAGTTGCTGCTGCGTGAATTCGACTGGCTGACTGATGGCGTCGATCACCACGAAGTCGTTGCCGAGGCCGTGCATTTTGGTGAACGCGAGTTGCATGAGAACGGGCTTATCGCTTCTTCTCGTTGTCCTGTTGTTCCATCGCCTCATCAGACGGTGGCAGATAGAGGGGGCCTTTCTGGCCGCAGGCGCTGAGCAGGTTGCCGCTGCCAAGCACGGCGATTACCAGCCACAGGAGATATCTAGGCCAACAGGTCATAGTAATGCTCAACAATTGAAGGGCAAGGAAAAGAGAGACGGAATTATAACTCAAGTTTCTGCGTTGGTGGTGATGGCTGGGATGGTGAACGTAGAATTGTAGGGTGCGCCATGCGCACCAAAACAAGCCGTATTCACGCTAATCATGGTGCGCACGGCGCACCCTGCATCCTGACTGAATCCGTGGCGAGTCAGGGAACGAGATCGAGCACACGGTTAAGGCGCTGTTCGACACGCTTTTTCAGCTGCAGCAGCTCCACCGTACGGGGCGGCTCGATCGTCTGTATCCCGGCAAGTCGCAGAGAGGTGAGATAGATAGGGTAGCGTTGGTTACCCTCTCGCAGGCCCTGTAGATGGATGGCGGTGGCAGTATAGATCTCTTCACCATACTCCAGGCGGCTGAACTCATGATCACCGCAGATCAGGGAGTGGGGACGGGCAGTGGCATCAAGGGAGTCGGTGACCAGGGAGAGTTCCATATAGTCGTCAGGCCGGGTCAGGGGTACACGGCGGGGTTCGACACTCCAGTCGCCGTTAGACGCCTGTTTCAGCTCGTAAAACCGGGGCTCTTCGAAGAGATTGATCTCACCGCCGGGCATCAGGCTGCGTAGTTGCTGCAGACTGTTGAGAAAACGTCGCTGCTGCCGCATGAGAAATCTGGGGCTGTCAGCGGGCAGGGTCTGTTGAAAGAGTGCGCCCTGCTCGTCGAGCAGATAGATATGCGTCTGCTGCCTGCCAACCTGGTAGAAGATCTGGATAAAGTCTCTTCTGCTATGTTGGAAGAGCGTCGGATAGGGGGAATTGGTAAGAATCCTCGGGTCGAACGTCAGGGGGCGGAACGTCTGTTGTGGTTGTTCCAACTCCTCCAGCAGGCTCTCGAAGGACTCCAGACTGCGCCACGCAAAGTCTTTGTCGTTCTGCTGTACCATGTAGAACTCGTGTCCCAGACGGAATGCGAAACGCCCCTCGTGGTTTTCGGACTGCTGAAAGTGGCCGATGATATGTTGAAAGAGTTCGGTGACCCGTGATGCGATCTGGCTGCCGCGAATGGAGGAGAAGCTGTAACTGGATATCCGACTGGAGGTTGTTTCGGCCTGTCCCTGCAGGTTGAGACTTTGACAAAGGGCATCGAGCAGGCCCTCTGTCCCCTCGCGGCGGGTGACCAGCAGTTCACCCCAGCTTGTCTCCACCAGCTCTTCGAGGTTGAGCACCAGGTTGTTGCGGGCGGCGCCAAAACTGAGCGGGTCATGGCGGTCGCTGGTAAGCTGTTTGCCCTCTTTCGCAAGGTGTTGCAGCGGGTCTGTGCCGAGATTGATGAAGAGTGTCAGGGAGCGCGCATACGCGGGTCGTGACAGTGTTTTCATGGAGGCAGTTGCCGGTTTTCCGCTGGGGAAAAGATTACGCAAGCTCTTGTGCAGGGCAAGCAGTTCATCTCTGCTGATGTGATCCTCTTCAGGATAGAGACTGATGATGGTGTCCTTGTCCCACACTTGGTTGATGTGGCTCCAAAGCAGAATCTCAATGAGGTTCAGGGTGATCTTTATCGGTTTGAACTCCAGAACCTCCTCTTCATCAACGGTGCCCCGGTAGAGCATCCAGGCGAGGCTGCCATCCCGTGAGCGCCGGTGGTGCAGCGAGAGGTGGGGCTCGGAGAGATCCTTGGAGATGCCGGGGTTGATGCTGTCGACCTTGCCGGGGTGATGGTCCAGCGCGGCATAGAGTTTGCGCCCTAGCAGATTGAGTTCCATGGGATCGATGCGGCTATGCTCTCCCTGAGTGCGGGCGAAGTCGGTGAGCAGCCGGTAACTGCGGGATAGCACCCCTACCAGCACGTTGCGCTCCCTGATCACCTGGTCGATCTTCCAGTCGGCGCGGGTGTCGAGTATCTGCAGCTGGGCCTGGCTCCAGCCCCACTCCCGCGTCAGCTTGAACAGCTCGGCGGCGCGCCAGTGCTGCAGGTTGCTGTCACGGCTCAGGGTTTCGCCGACCTTGAAGTAGAAGCAGCGCCGCGCCAGCTCGAGACGGTCTTCATCCTTGAGTTGGATGAGATACTCTTCAACCCGGCGGTAGAGCAGGATATAGGCGTCGAGTTTGTTGAGGTCGTCTTCTCCTGCATAGATGGCGGCCTTGGCCTGCTGCGCCAGCCATTGAGGATGGGGGAAGTCGCGGCTGTAAGCCTCCATGAGAAAAATCTTGAGGATCGACTTGTAGGGCGAGTCGATGCCTTTGTAGAGTTGCCACAACGCCGCGCCGAAGAATTCGTCCGCAGGTATCTGATCCAGACCGCCGAAGTCGAGCAGTTCCGCGTTGTTGACGAAACGGTGACTGATCAGGTTGTCGGCGTAGTTCCGATAGTCCAGTTCGCGGTCGGGGGGCACCAGCCACCAGAGTGGATAGCGTCCCGCCAGCAACACGGCGCTGCGATAGAACTCCTCCAGCAGCAAGCTGTGTTGAGTGGTGCCACTGCTCTCGCGGGAGAGGGCGGCCTTTTTGCCTGCCCTGAAACCTTCCGGATCGATAAGGAAGATGTGAAGTTCCAGATCCAGTTCGTCCGCAGCCTTTTCGATCAGTTCAGCCTTCTCCTGCAGGGTTCTGCGCTGATCGCCGGAGAGGGATGGGGTGTGGCAGAGCCAGACGTCAAAATCGCTGCCGGCTGACTGGCCGATGGTGCCGGTGCTGCCCATCAGGTAGATGCCCTCCAGCAAAAAGGTACGGTGTGCCCGTTTTTTATAGCTGAAACTGCGGCTGAGTTTGCGCGCAATGGTTAGGGCCTTCTGCGAGGGGCCATAATCGGGAATGCCGGCCGGGGATTCACTGTTGACGAAACCCGGCAGCATCGGATGGTTGATATGAAACAGCAGCGGTAGCAGAGTGATGAACTCATGCTGGCTGGGTCTGAGTTCTCCGAGGATGCGCCGCAGCCGCTCACGGTGCAGATTCATGAAGCGCCGCCGGATGGTCTTCAGATCTTTGCGGCTGATGCCCTCCTCAAAACTGATTTGCTGGGGTTCCGGCACTAACGACTCCCGGACGATGACTCCAAAGCCTCCATGGCGTGGCGAATCAGCAGATGCGGGTCGTTACCTCTTTCCCAGGTGACAACACCGATCCCAATATGGGGTGCGGTTTTGTCTCCCAGCAAGGTAAGGCTGCCATCCCGGCACTCCTGCTGGATCTGTTCCAGCAGGTTGCGGGCATCGGATTCGCTGGTTTCGGGCAGCACCAACATGAATAGATCTTCTTCGTAATGGCCAATGGTATCGGCCCATCGGAGCCGGTCACGCAGATACTGGGCGACTGCAATCACCCTGTCACTATCCAGGAGGGTGGATGGATCGTCCGGATCGCTGATGCGGACCACGGCAAGGGTTAGCGGATTGTTATAGCGGCGGCTGCGCGTTACCTGCGCCGCCAGGGCCTGCAAGGTTGCGCGTTGGTTCGCCAGTCCGGTCAAGGGGTCGGTTATGGTCAACTCCTCCACCTGTTTCTGCAGCGCCTCGCGTTCCATCTGCGCAGTCACCTGACCGCTGATATCCTGGTAGAAATGGAGTTTGAGTGGTGACTGTGCACCATCATTGATCTCCCGTACATCCCGCCGCAGCCAGCGTTCATCTGTACCGTCGACGGAGAGGTGGAGGATCTCCGTGGTTTCGAATAGTGCGTGCAGCCCTTCCGGGAGTGTTTGCTGATCCTTGCCTACCAGCTCGTTGGCGGACAGATCCAACATGGATTCAAGCGCTGGGTTGATCCAGCGGATGCGAATATTCTGGTCTACTGCCAAAACGCCTGTCGGGCAGGCCTCCAACAGCGCCTGGTTGAAACTGATTCCATCAGTCATTCTGATTCCCCACTCAATGATGGCGGCCCAATGTATTTCTCTTCGGACCGGTCTTTGTTTGTTCCTCTGATGGATGGAGAGAGGAACCCGCAAAAGCCTTAACGGCAGGGGAAGAAGAATCTTTAATCTTTATCGTATTCAGATGCCCGGCGGGCGTCGCCGTAGACTTTATCGGTGGGGTAGCGCGCTTCATTGATCCCTATCTTGCGGTAAGCAGCATCGACCAGGTTGATATCGAGGCGCTCGGCACAGCGGATCAGGTAGATCAGGATGTCGGCCATCTCCAGCGCCACCTCGTCGTGTTTCTCCGGCGGCAGATTCATGCTCTGCTCCGGCGTCAGCCACTGAAAATGCTCCACCAGTTCCGCGCACTCCGCGATCAACGCCATCGACAGGTTTTTAGGATCGTGGAACTGCTCCCAGTTGCGGGTCTGGGCGAAGATCTTGAGGCGGGTGTTCAGATTGTCGAGGGAATCTTTTGGCATGGTAGGCAAGGAGGGCAGTTAAACGAGGGTAAGAGTGCAAGATTATAGGCAAAAAGAAGCAGTCCCGGCGGAAAGGGCGGATCTTGTCCTGACTGCCGGTGCTGGAAATTAATTACAGGCTTGCCCTCTACTATTTGTAAACAAGTTAACCATATACCTAACATCTCCAATATTATATTTGCCGTCACCATTCAGATCGTAGATTGCATCAACGGATGATCGACCGAGAACTTCATTCATCAATTGACGTGCATCAGTTCGATCAACGCAGCCGTCCCCATTGACATCCCCCTCAAGGGGGAGCGCATATCCAATGGTAAACTGTGAATAATCCAAGGCTACATCATCAATAAATACCATATCAAATGTGCCGTCTGAGAGTTCCGCTCTAAGGTCCTGGTATCTCACCGCCTGAATACCTACATCGTTCTCTTCACGCACAGGAACCTGCGAGAAATCTATTGTTGCTGAGTAGGTATCATGCGCCTGAGGAACCTGGCCTATTAAATCCTCTAAAAGAATTATTGGGAATCCTGGCTGACTGAATAGAATTCCATCATTGTATGCCCCTGCCGCCGCCAGAAAGCTGAACTCGACACTGGCACTCACGATTGTAGCGTTTGCAGGCACTGTGAACTGGTGTGTAAGCCCTACAGGCCGGTTGATCCCCCCCTCGTCCAGATTAACATCCTGATCCTCAGGGGATCGTGATGATATTAGCGCCAGGGCAAGTTCAGACTGCGGCGGAATGTCAGCGGGGTCGCCAGGGTGAAAATCATCCTTGTCACCAATCAGGTAGCTGAGTTCACGCGGGGCTACAAGTCGATACACGCTCCTTCCATGAGTGAACGCATAAACATTTCCGATCTCGTTTTCCTTCAGTTTATAAACAGGTACACTCGGCATGCCCCTGTTAAGGTAGCTCCAGGACACACCACCGTCAGGGCTGGTCCATACACCTTTGTGGGTACCAAGATAGAGAAGTTCTCGGCCATAAGACGATACCAGAATCCCGTTAAGTGCCGTACTGACGATGTCATCTGTTAACGCTTGGGTAATCGCCGGAGGGGTGATGTCTTCCCAAGCTACCGTCCCGGATAGCACTCCGGTGCCTTTGATGAGCCTTTCAAAGCAGGTCACGTAAATCGTATCTGAATTGCGAGGATGAAATGCCATGTTAGAGGCGATACACCTAGGAAGAGGCGAAATGTCAATCCATGAATCGACTGACGAGCCACCAGTTGTCGTGACATATACCTTCCCTGTCGTTGTTGCGAAAGAATAGGTATTACAGGTATTGTCTGCACGTGCAAAAGCGAGCGCGTTAATGAACATTCCTATGTTTTCCTCATGCTCAATGAGTGGAGATCTGTTCCACAACCATGTGGGCCTGGTTACGTTTTCATCAAAAAAGTTATCTGTTCTCCATACTCGAGCAGTCCAGTATTCGCCAGATTTACTCAAAATTACACTCAGTACGACATTTTCATCATGCGGACAAATCTCATAACGGGACACTCTCCTCTTTCTCCCTTCGTATCTTGGATCGATCCCAGCATCAGATATTGTTGCCCCTGCATCGAATGTTCTGACTAAACGGCCATTTTGACTTGAATATGCCCAACGCTCATTCGGGTTTTGGTGGGATATCAGTGCGTCATAACCATCACCCGACAATATGTGTTTCCACCTGTCGTCAGTTTCTCTAAGTACAGTCCCGTTATCTTGGGTTCCACCAAGCAGCAAGCCCGGTTTGGTAGGATGAACCGTGCCGGAGTAAAACTGGGTAATAGAGAGGGTGTCATTGTGACTATTCCAGGTAAGCCCACGGTCTTCAGTGCTATATACCCCCCCATCGTTTCCCGCAATAAGCCGCATGCTGCTGCTGTTGTTTGTCCACTCCAAGGAATGAAAATCAGGATGGATGCCAGCACCATACCCCCCTATCCTGATCTCGGTCCCTTGATTATCTAACCATTTATAGAGATTTGCCCCGCCGACATAAAGGATATTTTCATCTTCCGGGTCTACAGAGATCACCGCGTTATAATAAATCGAGCCATAGAGCACATTGTCTGTAAATGGAAGCTTTCTCCATGTTGGTGAAACGTCCCAGGCATTCTCTGTTTTCCATACGCCTAATCCTTTTCCTGTTGTTGAATTTTGCATCAGTGTATAAACAACGTCAGGATTCGATGGAGCGATAGCCAACTCAATACGACCGACACCATCTTGTTCCGAGTCCCACGCATTGGAACCCGAAACCTCTTCCCAAGTGGCACCTGCATCTGTTGATCGATAGATCCCATTCGGTAAGTCTTCTGCCCGATCGCCTTCGTAGTTTCCAATAGCTGCATATTGAGCGGTAAAGTTGCCGGGATGCGCCTTTATATCGGTTGCTCTTCCGTCCAATACACGAACCCAATCGTGACCACCGTTAACTGACCTGTAAATTCCAGTGTCAACTAATTTCATAGGGGCACCGGCCAGCCCTGGTGATTTTCCTATTGTCGTTGCGATTAGCAGTACATTGGGGTCCGATGGGTCGACGATTATGTCGCTGGATGCCATGCGATCAAACTTATCATTGACCATTTCCCAATGAGTGCCACCATCAACAGACTTCATCAATCCCTTGCCCGCATATGCGAGCTCTGCGCCGGCAGCTTCTCCGGTGCCGGCATAGACGATTTTGGGATCACCGGGTGCAAATGCGATCGCGCCCATTGCGGATGTGATCTGATCATCGGTTCTTGGCGCCCAAGCGGCGCCCGCGTCATAGGTTTCCCATATTCCGCCGTATGCGGCTCCTATCAGCCAGTGCATTGGATCGTCAGGATCTACTGCTATGTCGGCTACTCGGCCGCTAGAGCTGACAAAGTAGTCCTTGATTGGTGTAGGACCCACATTCACCCACGATTTCCCATAGGCGAATCCTGAGTGAAGCATTAGTGCCGCGATTGCTACCAGTACAGTTCTGGCCAGAACTGCTTTACAGAAAGTGCTTCTATTCATGACCTACCCTCCATCCTGATCCAAAATGGCCCGATAGCGTCAGATGCGAGTGTCTAACGGTTATCTAACTTTCTTCCAAAATAAACCATACCCAATAGGCTTGAAGAAAAGATGAACAACGTTGATGGTTCAGGGACCGAAATCCCAGCCACCCTCAGTACAGGGTCTTGATATTCAGCAAACCAGGCATCATGAAGGAGAACATTATCGAAACGATTATTGTACCCACCTGGCTGTAATCCTTTAAAAGTTAATGTGGCAAGCGTGAGGCTTAGCTCATCTTTTTGCAGGTCAATTAAGTCGGATGGCAATAACCAGGATACTTCAAAAAATCTGATGATTCCCGTAACGGAATTATCGACATGCACCAATGTTTCAGAAGGGTCATTGGGATCTCCAAGAAACGTCCCTAATTCCCAAGATGTAAGGAGTAAACCAGGCGCGTGAAATAACACGTCCAAGTCAAAGTCACCTATTGCATTCCCTGAAGGGATACCAGAGGCGACAATGTCTAGAGAAGCAAACTCGCCAAGGGGAATTTCCTGGGAGTATGGTTCAAGAGAGAGAGTAATTGTCCTTGCTTGGAGGGAGACCAAAAACAACAAGTAAAAGAGAATAAAGCACATGACCTTTTTCATTTTCCGCTCCAAATAGTAAGCGATAGCCTCTTTCCAGCTACCTCATATTCCTGCCTGAAGGCGTTCAGAATTCTCTGTCAACACGCCTTAATAACAGCTTAGCTGATTCTAGATAAAGGATGATGATGTAGCTCAAAATTGTGTTTGTATTGGAATGACGGAAGAAATCTATCCTTGAGGGGGGCTGAGAAAGAAGGCCCCGAATATTCCGGTGGTTATGTTATCAGGGCGGAGTCGAATTGGTGGAAGGATATGCGGCACATGGTCATATTTACATGTAGCGTGATGATCCCGCCAAAGAAAAGTGTGGCGAATAGGTAGACTTTTTTGAAAAGTAAGTCGGCGATATGGATATACAGATTTTCTGCAAATGAAACGGATTTTACGGGTGGGTGAGGGTTCTAAGACATAGCTCTCTCTGAGGGTTTCCCGTCCGGTTGTTCGTCATGTTCATGCAGCGAAGGTTCGCAGGAACTTCGATCATGACCCACCTTCAGTACCACATCCCATTCCGATGCCAGCGCGGTCTGATCGGTCGTTGTGTAAACCTCCCCAGATTAGTGCCAGTCGTTGGATGCGCTCCCCGGTGGGAGGATGGGTTAGCAGCGGGGAGGGGGTGTAAAAGAGTACTGGGGCTTTTCAAGCCCAACCCGCTAGGCCAGATCGTCAACCAGGCGATAGAGGTCCGGCTCGCTGGCGGTGCTGATGCCGAAGGTGGAAATGATCAGTGCCGCGGCAAACAGTGCGAGCAGGGCACCCCGATATACTAGGCGAGCCAGGCACAGGGAGTTGCGGAGTTTGTGACGGAAGAGCCTCGCCTCATCCATGGCGATCGATCAGACTTGCAGCTGCGTTCTTGCCCGGGCGATGGCTGCCCGGACCTGGGCCGGGGCAGTGCCGCCGATGTGGTCCCGGGCAGCTACCGAACCTTCCAGGGTCAATACTTCGAAGACGTCGGCCTCGATGGTTTCGGAAAATCCCTGCAGTTCTCCCAGGCTCATGGCTGAGAGGTCCCGGCCCTCCGCCACGCCAAAAGCGACGGCGCGCCCCACCACATCGTGGGCATCCCGGAACGGCATGTCTTTGCCAACCAGGTAGTCCGCAAGGTCGGTGGCGGTGGCAAAACCCTTCATCGCCGCGTTGCGCATATTCCCCTTGCGGCAGGTAACGCCGGGCATCATCTCGGCGAAGACCTTGAGTGATCCCTGCAGGTTGTCGATGGTGTCGAACAGGGGCTCTTTGTCTTCCTGATTGTCCTTGTTGTAGGCCAGTGGCTGGCCCTTCATCAGGGTCAGCAGGCCGATCAGGTGGCCAAAGATACGTCCTGTTTTTCCGCGGATCAGTTCCGGCACGTCAGGATTTTTCTTCTGCGGCATGATGGATGAGCCGGTGCAGAAGCTGTCGGAGAGTTCGATAAATCCGAACTGGGCGGAGGACCAGATGATCAACTCCTCGGAGAAGCGCGACAGGTGCATCATCAGGATGCTGGCGTTGGCGGCGAATTCAATGGCGAAGTCGCGGTCCGAGACCGAATCCAGTGAGTTCTCGCTGGGGCGGTCGAAGCCGAGCAGTTGGGCGGTGTAGTGGCGATCGATGGGGTAGGTGGTACCGGCCAGGGCAGCGGCCCCCAGGGGCATTACGTTGAGCCGCCGGTTGCAGTCGGCGAAACGCTCCCGGTCACGTACCAGCATCTCGAACCAGGCCATCATGTGGTGGCCGAAGGTGATCGGCTGGGCGGTCTGCAGGTGGGTGAAACCGGGCAGGATGGTGTCGGCCTCCCGCTCGGCGAGGTCAAGCAGGGCCTGCTGCAGGCGTAAAATGCCGTCACGGACCACTTCGATCTCGTCGCGCAGCCAGAGGCGGATGTCGGTGGCTACCTGGTCGTTGCGGGAGCGTCCGGTGTGCAGCTTTTTACCGGCATCGCCGATGCTCTCGGTCAGAGCGGCCTCCAGGTTCATGTGGACATCCTCCTGGGCGATTGACCACTCGAAGTTTCCCTGGACGATAGACTCGCCAATCGCGTCCAGCCCGCGGATGATGTCATCCCGCTCCGTTGCAGTGAGTATGCCCTGTTTCTCCAGCATGGTGGCATGGGCAATGGAGCCCTGGATGTCATGCTGGTAGAGTCGTTGGTCAAACTCGACGGAGGCGGTGAAGGCCTCCACAAAGGCGTCGGTGGGCGCGTTCAGGCGGGCGGATGAAAGTTTCGCAGACGCGTTGTTTTCGCTCATGAAGGGCTATCCTGAAGATGAAAGCGGAAAAACGCGGATTATAGCAGGCGATCGAGAGATGCATCAGGCGGAAAAGGAACGGACGGAGATTGGCGATGGGGGCAGACAGGAGATCTTTCTGCCCGGCTTTTGCAGTATCCGTGCGGTCTTTGCCGTGGTGGTGACGACAGAGCTGTTGGCGATGGTGCTCACCCTGGCCGACGAGCGCCCGCTGGCGTTGTTCTGGCAGACTCTCAGCGTCAACTCTCTGCTGCTGCAGTGGATCGCCTTGGCCACGGCGGGGATGCTCTGTCTTTTGCGACGCCGGTTGCCGGGTCTGGGAAATCAGTGGGCCGGGCTGTTGGCCTGGGGTCTGCTGCTTTGCGCCACGGTGGTGGTTATCGAGTTGAGTCAGCTGTTTTCCGGTCAGGATCTGTCGCCGGAGCGACATCTGGAGTTGCTGGTCAAAAGTCTGGGCATCAGCGCCATCATCGGAGTGGTAGTGCTGCGTTATCTCTATCTGCAATATCTCTGGCGACAGCAGGTGGAGGCAGAGAACGACGCCCGGCTGCAGGCGCTGCAGTCCCGTATCCGTCCCCATTTCCTCTTCAACAGTATGAACACCATTGCCAGCCTTACCCGCAGTAATCCCAGGCTGGCCGAGGAACTGGTGGAGGATCTGGCTGACCTGTTCCGGGCCTCGTTGGGAGATGTGCGTCGCCTCTCTTCCCTCGGCAGAGAGCTGGAGTTGGCCCGCCAATACCTGAACGTGGAACGCCAACGACTCGGTGAACGTTTGCGCGTGGAGTGGGACCTGGAGGAGGTGCCGGAAAGTGCAATGCTGCCGTCGTTGATTCTACAGCCTCTGCTGGAGAATGCGGTCTATCACGGGATCGAACCTGCGGCCGAGGGGGGGGTGGTTCGCATCGTTGGTCGTTACCGGCGGCGACGGGTTAATCTCAGTATCCGTAATACCCTGCCGCAGTCGACGGTCACTTCCCAGCGCAAAGGCAACCGTCTGGCGTTGGAAAATGTCCGCCAACGGCTGGCCGGGCTATTTGATACAGAGGCGGGCCTGAGCGAGTCCAAGGTGGAGGGGGAGCACCAGGTGCGGCTGTTTTTCCCCCATCCCTGGAGGCTGGAGTGAGGATTCTGCTGGTGGATGACGAGGCGCTGGCCAGGGAACGACTGGCTGGGCTCATAGCCGAGTTGGGCGCGCCCTACCGGGTGGTGGGAGAGGCCGTCAATGGAGAGGATTCCCTGAAGTTTTGCGCCCAACAGGGTGTCGATCTGGTATTGATGGACATCCGCATGCCGGGCATGGACGGTCTGGAAGCCGCAGGCCGGCTTGCCGGATTTGAAACGCCTCCTGCAGTGATCTTCACCACTGCCTACGAAGAACATGCGCTGGAGGCTTTCGAACGGGAGGCGCAGGATTATCTACTGAAACCGGTGCGCCGGGAGCGCCTGCGCCAGGCGCTGGAGCGATCTTGCCGGATCACCCGGCCACAACGAGAAACGCTGGGACAGGTGGAGCGAGAGAAGATACCACAGCTAAGTGTTACCTATCGTGGCGGCGTATTGAGTCTCTCCCTCGATGAAGTGATCTACCTGCGGGCCGACAGTAAATATATTGCCGTGCGGCACGGTGCGGGAGAGGCGTTGTTGGAGGATACCCTGAAGTCTCTGGAGGATCGTTATGCCGACTGGTTGTTGCGCATCCATCGGAATGCACTGGTGGTGAGGCGGCGGCTGAAAGGGTTGGAAAGGGGGACGGATGGGAAGATGCAGGTGGTCTTGATCGGATGTGAGGAACGTCTGGAGGTGAGTCGCCGCCATCTGCCGGAGGTGCGGCGTTGGTTGAAAAGGGTGCCTGACGGATGACATTTCGTCTGTGTGCCGTTATCGCTGCACTGTTGCTGCTGACTGCCTGCAGTGTGCCCCCCAAAGAGGCGCAAAAGCCGTTGCCTGCTGTATCGCAAGCGAACACCGAAACCACTCCTGAACTGATGGAAGGGGCCGATGGAGAAACCCTCGCCGGTGGCTGCTTTGGCTGTCATGGCTTCGAGGGACGCAGTCTTGGTCCGGCTACCCCGTCGATTGCTGGGCTCTCCGAAAACTATTTCATCGAAGTGATGGAGGCCTATCGCCGGGGAGATCGCTTCGGCACTGTAATGGGCAGGATCCTGCCTGGATACACGCCGGATGAGGTACGCCGGATGGCTGGTTACTTCTCATCCAGGGAGCAGCGTCCGCCGAAGCAAAAAACCGACTGGCGGCTGGTGGACAGAGGGGCTGTATTGCATCGCCGCTATTGTGAAAAGTGTCACGGAGAGGCAGGCAGCGATCCGGAAGACGATGCCGGACGGCTTGCCGGTCAATGGAAACCCTACCTGCGCTGGACCTTGAAGGACTATCTGGTTGGCGTCAACCGTGCGGAACGGGGCATGTCGAAAAAGTTCACCCAAATGATGCAAAAACAGGGCGTCGAGAGCCTGGAAGCACTGGTCAATTACTATGCGAGACAACGCTGAACTTTATTGTAGCCAAGAAACGCAGGTTGGGCTGATCACATAATAAATTGCTTGCAGGCAAGGCAGGCTTTAGCATAGGCGCTGTATGGGCTGGATTTGGCTGCAAGCCTCTCCAGGATCAGATCTTTAGGAGGCTGTCGGGTTTAACACTGTTTGGCTGCAAATCCCTGGATGGTGATCAACTCAGCTTATCGAACTCGTTAAATAGGTCCACTATTTGCCTCGTTCGATAAACTGATTTGATTCGCCCCCAGTGATTTTATTACGGGCATCCTGCCCTTCACCCCTTCGGGGGCAGCAGAGCTGCTCAATCCGCTCCTGCGAATTAGTCGCTTCAAACGGATAAACCCGACAGTCTCCTGGAAAACAATAATACCGGCATTATTAATATCGAGGCCCCTTTAACATGCCCCAGAAAACCATCCGTATCGCCACCCGAGTCTCCCCCCTTGCCATGTGGCAGGCTGAACATGTGGCCGCAGAGCTTGGAAAAGTGCATCCCGGCATCAAGGTTGAACTGGTGGGTATGAAGACCCAGGGTGACAAGATACTGGACACCCCCCTGGCCAAGATCGGCGGTAAAGGGTTATTCGTCAAGGAGTTGGAACAGGGCATGCTGGAAGACCGGGCCGATATTGCGGTCCACTCCATGAAGGATGTACCGGTGGAGCTGCCGGAGGGACTGCATCTGCCGGTCATCATGCAGCGTGAGGACCCTCGGGACGCCTTCGTCTCCAATAACTTCAAGAGCTTCGATGAACTGCCGGAAGGCAGTTGCGTCGGCACCTCCAGTCTGCGCCGTCAGTGCCAGCTCGCCGAGTTGCGGCCGGATCTGGTGATCAAACCATTGCGGGGCAACGTCAACACCCGCCTGCGAAAACTCGACGAAGGGGAATACGATGCCATCATCCTCGCCTCGGCGGGATTGATTCGTCTCGGTTTCGATGATCGCATCACCGCCACCATCGGTCCGGAGCAGAGTCTTCCGGCGATCGGTCAAGGGGCTGTCGGGATCGAGTGCCGCAGCGACGATGAGCGGATCAACACCCTGCTTGCGCCCCTGCACCATCAGGAGACCGCCTATTGTGTTACCGCAGAAAGGGCGATGAACAATCGCCTGATGGGCGGCTGCCAGGTGCCCATTGCGGGGTACGCGATGTTGGAGAATGGGGTTCTCTGGTTGCGCGGTCTGGTGGGAGAGCCGGACGGCAGCCGTATTCTCCGGGGAGAAGTGGAGGGCACCACAGCCGAGGCGGAACAGATGGGGTTTGGGCTGGCGGAAAAATTGCTTGACTGGGGGGCTGATGAGATTCTGGCCACCCTCTATGAAGACTGACTGAATGTGAGTTGCGACCTGCGGGGCATCGGGGTGCTTGTCACCCGGCCTGAGCATCAGGCGGGGGGGCTGTGCGAACGGATAGAGGCCAGCGGCGGAATGGCGCTTCCTTTCCCGGCGATAAGGATAGAGCCGACGGAAGATGCGGGCGCCGCCGGGTTGTTGCAAGGCATGGAGGCAGGGGACACGCTGATCTTCGTCAGTCCCAATGCGGTCACCTTCGGGCTGCAGCTGCTGCATGGAGAGCGGTTACCCGATTGCATCCGGTTGGCATCGGTCGGCAAGGGAACGGCACGGGTATTGATGCAGGCAGGTTATCCGCCGGATGTGGTTCCGTCGACGCGCTTCGACAGCGAAGGGCTGCTGGCAACCTCAGAGCTGCAGCAGGTCGCTGGCAAGCGGATTGTCATTGTGCGGGGCGTGGGTGGCCGGGCTCTGCTGGGTGAGACCCTGAATCAACGGGGGGCCGAGGTGAGCTATGCCGAGGTCTATCGGCGGCAGCGGCCGGTGGTGGATGTTGCCCCCTTGCTGGCCGACTGGTCCCGGCGGGTTCAGGTGGTGACGGCCACGAGCAACGATATTCTCGCCAATCTGGCCGCACTGTTGGGAGATGCCGGTCGGCAGAGTTTGTGTTTAACCCCACTGCTGGTGATCAGTCCGCGTATGGTGGAAGAGGCGCGGCGGATGGGATTTGAACAGATAGTGCTTGCTGATGGCGCGGATGACGAGTCTATCGTCCGGCGGCTCTGTGAGTGGTGGATGGAGACCCATTAGTCTGCATCCAGAGTAAGATTCGTAGGCCTTATCAAACGCAGCGGATCAGACTAAAGGCTTGAATCTGCCTACATTTGATAGAGAAACAGAATCGAAAAGTGGCCTATGGCCGCATAACAAACGGTACCACTGAGTCATGACAGAACAGGAGAAAGCGGCAACTGAGCAGGAACGAGTCGATGAGCCCATCGAGCCGGTTGTCGGGGCCGATAGTGAAGCACAACCAACAGACTTGGGATCGCTCCCATCGTCAGGTTACATCCCGAAACTGGCTGTTGTGCTGGCAGTAGTTGCGCTGTTGGCTGTCTGCGTCGGGCTATTTACCGGTCACAACTATTGGCAGGAGATGCAGCAGTCGTTGCAGCGGATCGATGCAGATCTGACCCGGAGGGAGCAAGAGCAGTCGACCTTTTCCGCCGGTCTGGAAGAGACCCGCCGTGTCTTTGAACTGCAGCAGCAGCAGATTGAGTCCCAGCGCCAGGCACTGGCGGATCAACACCAGCAACTGCAGCAGTCTCATGATGCACTGCAGGCGCAACGCATTCAGATGGACGACTCCCTGTCGGATATGCAACGCAAGCTTGGCAGCGACCAAGGGCAGTGGCGTATCTCGGATGCGGAATATCTGATGCGGGTGGCGAACCACCGTCTCACCCTGGAGGGTGATGTGGCCACCAGTATCACCGCGCTGGAGGCAGCCGATTCACGCTTGCGCGATACTCTCGACCCTGCGTGGAACAGCGTGCGGGAAGAGGTGGCCCGCGAGATAGCTGTTTTGAAGATTGCGCCCACCGTAGATATGGCTGGCCTGAGTGCCCGTATTGGTGGGTTGATCAGGCAGGTGGATCAGCTGCCCTTGCGGGATCAGGGCGGTATACCGCCACGCCCGCCGCAGGCATCAGAGAGTATTGAGTCGCTGACAGCTGAAGGCTTCAGCCTGCGGAAGATTCTCGACGACCTCTGGGAGGGGTTTAAATCGATGATGGTGGTGCGGCATCATGATCGCCCCATTGCTGCCATGCTGCCACCCGAACAGCGCTATTTTCTCTATCAGAATCTGCAGTTGAAACTTGAAGGGGCGAAGGTGGCTTTGCTGGCGCGTGACGCGGGACTCTACCGCGACAGTCTGAAAACTGCAGCCGAATGGATCGAGGGCAATTTTGAGATGGAGGCGGGAGAGGTGCAGGCATTTCTGGCGCAACTCCAAGGTTTGGGCGGGGAGGTACTACTGCCCGATCTGCCGGATATCTCCGGTTCCCTGCGCACCCTGCATGCCCGCCGTGAGGCGCTTGAGAAACAGGGAGAGAGGCAGTGAAGTCCCTCATCGCCGGTTTTGTTGCCCTGCTGTTCGCCGCCACTTTGACCCTGTGGGTGAAAGAGGACAATGGTTATGTGCTCATCGGCTATGGACATTGGACGATAGAGGGCAGTCTGGCACTCTTCGTCCTGGCGGGAGCGCTGTTGTTTGTGCTTTTCTACCTGTTGCTGAGATCTCTCTCCCGACTCTGGGCCTTTCCTGGACAGGTGCACGATTGGCGGGGACACCGTCGGACACGCAAGGCTCAGCAGGCTCTGACTCAGGGGCTGGTGGAGCTATCCGAAGGACGCTGGGAACCGGCAGAGAAGCACTTGCTGCGTTACGCGAGCCAGTCTGAGACACCGTTGCTCAACTACCTGGCCGCAGCCAGGGCGGCGCAGTTGCAGGGCGCCCATGAGCGTCGGGACCACTACCTGAACCTGGCCCACGAAAGCATGCCTGCGGCAGATGTGGCGGTCGGTCTCACCCAGGCGGAGTTGCAGCTTGCCCATCAGCAATATGAACAGGCGCTGGCAACCCTCACGCATGTGCGCACTCTGGCGCCGAAACACGCCTATGTCCTGAAATTGCTGAAGAAGCTCTACGAAGACCTGGGTGAGTGGGACAAACTGGAGGGTCTCCTGCCCGAGTTGCGCCGCCGCAAAGTTATTTCTCAGGATGAGCAGCTTGAGTTGGAGAGCCGAGTCTACCTGGAGCGGCTGCGCAAGGCCGCCGGGGAGAGTGATCAACTCGTGCTGCTGAGAATATGGAATCACCTGCCCCGTTCGCTGCGAGGTAACCAGGCATTGGTGGAGGCCTACTGTGAACTGCAGACAGAGCGGGGTACGGGCGAACAGGCCGAAAGGATCATCACAGACTACCTGAGACACACCTGGAGTGACCGGCTTGTGACGTTGTTCGCTGCGATCGGGGGGGGCGACCCCGCTCAGCGTCTTGCGCTGGCCGAAAGCTGGTTGCCGGCGCATGCGGATGATCCTGTGTTGTTGTTGACGCTTGCCCGCCTCTGTCTTCACTGCAAACTCTGGGGTAAAGCGAGGAGTTATCTCGAAGCCAGGATCGGACTGGCGCCGTCACCTGAGGCTTACCGGGAACTCGGGGCGTTGCTGGAGCAGATGGACGAATCAGAGGCCGCGATGGATTGCTATCGCTCGGGATTATCATTATCGGCAGGTCCGGCAACGTTGCAGGATACGGTGAAAAAGTTGCCGGCCTCCGCAGGGACGAACCCTAAAGAGTCGCCAGAAATACTGTTGGGCGTGGAGAGTTCTTAGGCGGGAAGGACACTTTGCCTGCCCCGGTTATTGAAGGGAGTCCGCATGGGCAGGTTGGTTTAAGCCGTCATTTTGGCCGTAACCCAACAATATGCACCACTCGTCGTGTTGCGCTACGCTAACATGACCTACTGTTTTTGGGTTTAGGTCAGGCCATTGATAACACGAATATTGTTTCCTAAAGCCAGTGCCATTCCTCCCAGATCCGATTTGCTTCCCTATAACTTCATGATCAGAGCATACTTGTGAACAATAACGATATCTTGCGCCGTATCCGCTATATCTTCGACTTTAGCGATTCGAAAATGATTGCTCTATTTGCCTTGGCCGACTATCAGGTAACGAGGGGGCAGATCAGCGATTGGTTAAAAAAAGAGGATGATCCAGCCCACCAGAAATGCATCGATTCTCAATTGGCGATTTTTCTGAATGGTTTGATCAATGACAAACGGGGAAAAAAAGAGGGGGCACAACCTGAACCGGAGCAGCGTTTAACCAACAATATCGTTTTTAGAAAATTAAAAATCGCATTAAACTTGAAAAACGAAGATGTATTGGAGATTTTGGGTCTGACAGGGGTGCGCATAAGTAAACATGAATTAAGCGCGTTTTTTCGTAAACCAGGTCATAAACACTATCGTGATTGCAAAGACCAGGTCTTGCGTAATTTTCTAAAAGGGCTACAGCTTAAATACCGTCCTGGCGTTGAACAGGAAACCGCGTCTGTCTGGAAACCACTCAAAACGCCGAGACAGGTTTAAGCGGTTTAAAATGTAACAATCAACATGGTCCCCCCAGCATCAACACAGGACAAAATACATTGAGCCAAACAGCATTCTCAACGCTTAAGCTGCATGCCGCTCTGCTTAAAAACTTATCATCTCTTGGATATGAGGAGATGACCCCCATACAAGCACAGAGCCTGCCCCATATTCTGGCGGGAATAGATGTTATCGCCCAGGGAAAAACCGGCTCGGGAAAAACTGCAGCGTTCGGTCTTGGCCTGCTGGAAAAGCTCGATGTAAAGCGTTTTCGTGTGCAATCACTGGTGCTTTGTCCGACCCGTGAACTTGCCGATCAGGTTGCAAAAGAGATTCGGAGATTGGCTAGGGCTATCCACAATATCAAGGTCTTGACATTATGTGGCGGTATGTCGATCGGTCCTCAGATTGGCTCACTGGAACATGGTGCCCACATTATTGTGGGAACCCCCGGACGCATAGAGGATCATTTGAATAAAGGGACACTGCAGCTGAACAATGTGAATATGCTCATCCTCGATGAAGCCGATCGCATGCTTGACATGGGGTTTCAGGCAGCGCTGGATGCCATCATTGATCAGACCCCCGATCAACGTCAAACCCTGTTATTCAGTGCAACCTTTCCAGATCAAATTCAGTCTATCGCCAAGCGCATTATGGTTAAACCCGTCATGGTGCAAGTGGCTTCTATTCATGATAATGCCAGTATTCAGCAGCATTTTTTCAAGGTTGAGAATAATGAGCACCGTTTGACTGCTCTGTGCCTGCTGCTTTTGCAACATCGCCCTGAATCCGCCCTGGTATTTTGCAATACCAAACGGGAAACCCAGGAAGTGGCTAATGCGTTACTTCATTTTGGTTTTAGTGCGCTCGCCTTGCATGGTGATCTTGAACAGAGAGACCGTGATCAAACACTGGTGCGGTTTGCCAACAAAAGCGTCTCGATTCTTGTTGCTACCGATGTCGCTGCCCGTGGTCTGGATATTGATGCGCTGGATGCTGTAATTAATTACCACATAGCTCACGAGTCTGAAGGTCATGTTCACCGTATTGGTCGCACGGGTCGAGCTGGAAGCAAAGGAACTGCGTACTCTTTGTATAGTGAAAAAGAGAGTTACAAGGTCGCTTCGCTGGATGCAAATGTAGACCCGATTTTAGATAGCGAATCTTTGCCGCCGCTCAGTTTGTTGGAAGAACCGGCAATGAAACCCTTAATGGCAACGCTGCAAATTGACGGTGGAAAAAAGCAAAAAGTTCGCCCTGGGGATATCCTGGGCGCTTTAACCGGAAAAAACGGCATTTCAGGAAAACAGGTCGGAAAGATTCAAATTTTTGATAACTGGGCATATGTGGCCGTTAGTCAGGACGTTGTTCAACCGGCACTGAAAAAATTAGGTGAAGGAAAATTGAAGGGACGCTCGTTTCGGGTCAGGCTGATTCATGGCTAGTCGGCAGGGTATTGGCGGAGTGACCCAATCTCTCCTCAGGCGACCTTGATCCTTACCACATTCATCACTTCAAGCTCTATTCCGGCAACTATCTTGATTCCCGGGTAGTAGGTCAGGTTAACCTGTTGACCGGCGATGTTCTTGTATCTCCGTTTGCGTTTATAGCTGAAGGGAACCTCATGTCCCTCCACCATCAGCGTGTTGATAATCCACTCACCCTCATCCCGCTGTACATGAGAGACCACCTTGAGCATATCGGAATGAACGAGCTTTGCGTGCCGCTTGAGTAGTTTTTCCGGATCGGATTGCATGAGGTTTCTCCTCCATAGCCGGTAAAGCCGGGAACCGTTCACTATTATCCGCCCAGAAGCGCCCGAGTAACAGTGCGAAAGGCCGGGAAGTTCCGCATCGATTATTGCTTTGCCAGAAAGTGGATAGCCTGAATCTGCGCTGTTGTTGGACCTGCCCGCCGTGATATTTCCAACCGTTTCCTGAAATGTGGTTTATCCTGATATTAGGATATCTGAAGAATGGGAGGTACGCACGATGAGACCCACAGAGTCAGCAATCACAACCTCGCAGCAGTATTTCGATAAAGTCGTCCCGAAGATCACGGCGGATGGAAAGATGGACGACAAGGAACTGCTCTATTCGTTCAAGACAATCATCTGGAACCAGGCCGCTTTGGCTCGTGCGATTCGGGATGTGTACGACGTGGTGGCCCGGATTGAACAGACACTGAAACAACAGTCATCCAGAGGGCCGGTAGGGCGTTAGAGATCCTACAGTCTCCTGGGAGTTATATCTCACGAATTCAATTATGCTTGTGCGTGGGGGGTGTAGCGTGCCCCCCCGCAAGAAAAATCGTCAATCTTCCCGTTATTTAACCCCGTTACTCCTGCGTATCCGTATTAATAGATGGAATTAATCACACGGGCAGGAGAACCCTATGAAACTGAATCCATTTGCTATCGCCCTTACGGTGTCATTGTTAACGGGTTGCGGCCTGTATGAGTCGCGTTCGACCTCAGAGGTTGTCGACCCAGGACCGGGCCGCCCGGTTGTGGCTGAACAGACGGTTATGTTAGATCTATCCGCCCAACAAAAACATAAGCCAGTGGGGCTTATGAAGCGGGAGGCAGACTGGTCTGGGCAAGCCGTTGCTCCCTCTCAGGTGGCCGCTGTTTCAAGTGGAATTCGGCTGCCATCAGAACGGTTGGACCGGGAGTCTTATGCCCACATTGAGGATAATGCCGTCAAGCGTGTTCAGGAGGTTCCGGTCTCGACCTTCAGTATCGATGTGGATACTGGTAGTTATGCCAACCTGCGGCGAATACTCAAGGAGGGCAGGCTGCCGCCTAAGGATGCGGTACGGGTCGAGGAGATGATCAACTACTTCACCTACGACGATACGGTGCCGAAGGAAAAGAACCAGTCCTTCAGCATTACCACCGAACTGGGACCGAATCCCTGGAATCAGGAAACCCGGTTGTTGCGTGTCGGTCTTCGGTCATGGGTTCCCCAGGACGTTGAACGACCCTCCGCCAATCTTGTATTTCTGGTGGACGTGTCAGGTTCCATGCGCTCTCCGGACAAGTTGCCACTGCTCAAGCGCAGTCTGCGCCTGTTGACCGGACAGCTCGATGCCGATGACCGCGTTACCCTGGTGGTCTATGCAGGGGCATCTGGTGTGGTATTGGAGCCGACTGCCGGCAACCGCCGGGCAACTATCGAGCAGGCACTGGAACGTCTCCATGCGGGTGGCTCGACCAATGGTGCCTCGGGTATTCGTCTGGCCTATGGGAAGGCGCGGGAGGCTTTTATCGAAACTGGCGTGAACCGGGTCATTCTGGCTACCGATGGTGATTTCAATGTCGGTACGGTAAACCATCAGGCACTCATTGATCTGATCGAGGAAAATCGCAAGGACCGTATTGCTCTTACCACGCTGGGTTTTGGCGGTGGCAACTACAATGACCAACTGATGGAACAACTTGCCGACCACGGTAACGGCAACTACGCCTATATCGACACTCTGCTGGAGGCGCGCAAGGTGTTGGTCGAAGAGATGGGCGCCACCCTGCAGACTGTGGCGGGTGATGTGAAGATCCAGATCGAGTTCAACCCGGATCTGGTCGCGGAGTATCGGCTGATCGGATATGAGAACCGTCTTCTGGCACGGGAAGACTTCAACAACGACAAGGTGGATGCCGGTGAGATTGGTGCCGGTCATTCAGTCTCAGCGCTGTACGAGATCGCACTCGTCGGCGGTAAGGGCAACAGAATCGACCCGCTGCGATATGGCAGCGGCGAGACAAAGGGGAATGCCGACGGAGATGAGATCGCCTTTCTCAGGCTGCGCTATAAACGCCCGGGATCAGATATCAGTGAACTGATCGAACGACCTCTTCTGTCCAGTGAGATCAAACAGCGCCTTGATCAGACCAGCCACGACTACCGTTTTACCTCAGCGGTGGCTGCATTCGGGCAAGCGCTGAGAGGCGGTTCTTATCTGCAGAATTTCGGCTACGATGAGATCATTAAACTTGCCCGTGGGGCACGGGGCGAAGACAGTGGAGGCTATCGGAATGATCTGATTCGCCTGGTTGGTCTGGCTGACGACCTCTCTGTCAGTCAGACGCTAGCCATTTCCCAAAAACAATAAAGCGAAAGATGTTCGATGGATAACCCCAGCGACGAATCACTGATGCAACGTTATCGATTGGGTGAGACGGCGGCCTTCGATGCCCTCTATCAAAGGTATAGGGGGCCGCTCTATCGCTTTATTACCCGTCAGTGCAGTGATGCCGGGATTGTGGACGAGCTCTACCAGGACGTCTGGCTGCGGGTAATCAGTGCCAGGGAGCAGTGGAAAAAGGAGCTCACATTCCGGCCCTGGATATATCGTATCGCCCACAATCGTGTGGTCGATTACTGGAGGAGTCTTCGTCCCGTGGACCCCCTTGAACAACCTGATGAAGTGATTTCTCTGGAAGTCAGTGCCTGGCCGGATGCCTGGGTGATGATTCGACAGTGCGTGGAACGTCTCTACCAACTGCTTGGTGGTTTGAGCGAACCGCAGCGCAGCGCCTTTCTGCTGAAGGAGGAGGGTGGACTCAGTCTGGAACAGATTGCGAGGTGATGGATACCGGGCGCGAGACCATCAAGAGCCGCCTGCGTTATGCGCTGAAGCGACTGCGGCAGGGCCTGGAGGGATGCGATGAGTGATCAGAACGACATCCATGATGAACGCATCTCCCATCTCTACAAACAGGGTGGCTCAGAACAACCCTCCCCGGATCTGGATAGCCGGATCCGTGATGCCGCACAACAAGCGGTGAAGCGCCGCAAGCGGCCTTTTTATCTGGTTTTTTCACCCAAAGGGCATAAGTTTGGTTTGATCAGACGAGCTGATCAACTCAGCTTTATTGCAGCCGCTGCTGTGCTGATGCTCAGTTTCGGGCTGGTCATCCGACTCTTTGAGCCGGTCTCCATGCTTGAGCCTGAAGTTCCAGTGCCCATGCTGATGGAACAGGAAGAGGCCGGCCAGCCGATGGAATCTTCTTCATCTCCGGCGATGGATTTTGCCGGGCCGGCATTCTTGCCTTCCGCAGCGCCAAAAAAGAAGGCGGCTAAAAACAGCATGAAGCCAAGACGTGAGATCCAGTCAATGCAGGCAGAACGGGCAGGAAAAGAGGTTAGGACGCTGCCCAAGCTGGAGAAACACATGTCCAGGCAGGCCGTCCCGGCACAGATGCAGGATTTGGAGTGCGATGGGGTCTCACTTCCTGACAGTGATAGTAAAAAGATCTGGATTGAGCAGATGAACAGGCTGAAGGAAGATGGCGATCTTGAGGGGTATGAGTGCCTGCACCAGGCTTATCTTGAACGGTTTTGGGATATGTCGAAATAAACCTGGATCTGATCCTGTGCAGTTCTGTAGGTCGGGTTAGATGCGTACTGTGCCTAGCTTGAATTTCGCGGCCTGGCTTGCCGCGCATCGTAACCCGACGCTGTTTTATAGGATTACATCGCGCATAAATGTCGTGCCAAAGCCCGGCTTTGTGCCATTGTGCGTCTAATCCGACCTGCGACTGTTTCTCTCGCCTGGAATGGCACGGCCACTCTTTTCTTACTGCTTAAAATCGCCGTTATTTCGCTGCGGCGCCATACTCGAAAGAGTCTGAAAAGAGGTGCTCTTCACTCAGGCCGTGGGCGAGGAAGGTATCCTTGCCTGCTTTGATCATTGGCGGTGGGCCGCTCATGTAGACCTCGTGGCCGCTCAAGTCCGGATTGTCACTGATTACCTGGTCATGCACCCAGCCGTTTTTTCCTTCCCAGTCAGGATCAGGTTCAGAGAGGACTGGGGTGTAGCTGAAGTTGGCGTGTTCACGCGCCCAGGCTTCCGGCATCTCAGGCAGATAGAGATCCTGTTTGGCGCGAACCCCCCAGTAGAGGTGCATGGGGCGATCGATGCCGATCTCGAAGGCGTGTTCGATAATGCCTTTCAACGGCGCAAAGCCGGTACCGCCCCCCATGAAGATAATGGGTCGGGATGACTCCTCGCGCAGAAAGTAACTGCCCAGGGGTGCCTCCAGCCGCAGAATGGTCTTCTCCTCCATGCCGTCGAAGAGGAAATCCGTGAATGAGCCACCGGCAACATGGCGGATGTGCAGTTCGATATAGTCGTCGTTGTGGGGCGCATTGGCGATGGAGAATGCCCGCTTGCTTCCGTCTTCAAGAATGAAATTGAGATATTGCCCGGCCAGAAACTGCAGGCGCTCGCCTTCAGGAAGTTTAAGGTAGAGACGGATCACGTCATCGTTAAGATGCTCGATCTTATCCACTCGGCAGGGAAACTCGCGAATCTCGATATCCGCCGCCTCGACGATCTCTTTTGACTCCAGACGGATATCGGTGGAAGGTATCGCCTTGCAGGTCAGGCAGCTGTTTTCCGGCAACTCCTCCAGTGCGGGTGGGGTACCGTCTGCATAGCTCACGTCACCTCCGAGCAGCGTACTTTTGCACTCTCCGCAAAAACCATTGCGGCAGCCGTATGTGAGGTTGACCCCCTGTCTAACTGCTGCGTCCAGGATGCTTTCGTCAGCATCCACGCTGAATTCGTGACCGCTGGGTTCGACGTGAACTTTGAAACTCATGGGATTCCTTGGTATTGAGTAGAGCCTGAATCTACGAATCCAGGCAAGAAAACAGTGAACAAATAATTCTCGCCTATTTTAGTCAGGAATTAAACCGGGGAGTTGATTGGGTAATGCAGAGAGTCACTATTGTTGGTTGCGGAGACATTGGTCACCGGGTTGCGATGCGGCTGCCTGTGCAGGAATCGAGTGTCTCCTGTTGGGTAAGGAGCCATGCCAGTGCCCGAAAGCTTCAAGGGTTGGGATTGGCATCCGAGGAGGTTGATCTGGATGATTCTGCGATTTTCCTTCCTGTCGTTGCGGGCCATTCACTCTTCTATTTTGCCCCTCCGCCGGGTAGCGGTGTCGAAGATATGCGGGTGGCGGCCCTGATTAGGGCGATAGCTGAAACCGGGCATCCTTACCGGGTGGTCTACCTGAGCACCACAGGTGTTTATGGTGACTGTGATGGGGAATGGGTGGATGAACAGCGCCCACCCTCACCCAGGGCTGATCGGGCCTGGCGTAGACTGGATGCTGAGCGGCGCTGGCGTGAATGGAGTCTATCGAGTGGCGGCGAACTGGTGATTCTCCGGGTGGCCGGGATCTACGGTCCGGGCAAACTGCCGCTAAAGCGGTTGCAGTCAGGGGCGCCGATGGTGGCGGAAACTGACTCACCCATCACAAACCACATTCATTCCCTGGATCTGGTGGATGTCTGTCTGGCGGCAATGGCGCGGGGGCGTTCTGGTGAGGTCTACAATGTGAGTGATGGGCACCCCGGCACCATGACTGCCTACTTTAACCAGGTGGCGGACTTTCTTGGACTTGCCCGCCCCCCGGTTATCTCTCTGGCAGAGGCGAAGCGGCGGTTGTCCCCTGGCATGCTCTCCTATCTGGCAGAGTCCCGGCGGCTGAGTAATCGCAAAATGGTCGAGGAGTTGGAGGTCGGTCTGCGCTACCCAACTCTGGCAGAGGGGTTGCCTGCCTCGCTGGATGAAGAGCAGGGTGGCAATAATCAGGGCTGAAAAACAGTGTCAGGATATTTTACAGTCACTCGAATCCCGTGAGTTTACATTTGATTGCTCTAACGTATTAAAAAACAAGGACTTGAGGTTTTTGCCGTAGAAAGTCCACAAATCTGCTTTGTGGCTCCCCCCCCAATATACTGTCGGATTTTTTTACACGTTTGCTTGTCAGCCTAATGCTGAAATTTATAACAGTCTGAATAATAAAGAAAATAACTGGGTGGCATGGTGATTGCTAGTAGTTATGACAAGGCTTTTAGCCGAGGTTGGATAGACAATCTGAATTGTAGTCAAATGAAGTGACGGAAAGCATTAGGCCGCCGACCCGCCGTTTCAGATGGTTTGAATTGGAATTGTGCTTGAAAAAATAATAATCCGTCGGAGGACGGGATCTACGTAGTAAACTACAGCTATACGGTTTCCGTATAGCTTTTTTTTTGTCCGATTATTCGTTAGGAGTGGAAGCGCGATGTTAAACAAGTGGATCGCCACCGGCGTGTTGCTATTGGGGATGGTCCAATCCCAGGCATGGGCGGCTGATAGTGATGGGAAGTTTTCTGTCAGAAGCATGGGTTTGGCTACCTGCAGTCAATATGTAGAGGAGAAGGCCAAAGCCGAGGGTAAATACGCTGCGTTTTTGGGTTGGATGGAAGGGTATCTGACGGCGACCAGTCAATATGCCAAAGATACTTACGATGTCGTTCCCTGGGGCAACGCCGTCTATCTTGGCACGATGCTGGAGGTGCATTGCAAAGCTAATCCGGAGCAGCGTTTCTATGTGGCAGTAGCCAGCCTGGCCAGAGCCATGCAGAGTAACCGCATTGTCTCTCTGTCGCCGGTGGTGGAAGCCAAGAATGGCGAGCACAAGGCTTATCTTTATAAAGAGGTTTTGGAGAGGCTGCAGACTTGGCTGAAAGAGAACAAATACTACGATGGAGCCATTGATGGTGCCTACGGGAACAAGATGCGGGATGCAATCGTAAAGTTTCAGAAGACAGTGGGGCTGGATGAGACCGGCGTGCCGGATCAACTGCTGTTGCACCGAGCCTTACTGCAGAGCAAAGTGGAGAAGGCTAAATAGGTCTGCCTAGAAAGCCGTATCCAACCACAAAGAATACTAAGGAAATAGGTTGATTAACATGGATGTTAATAGGGAAATTCTGGATGACTCGGTTATTGTCATCTCGACGGTAGAGAGAGATCTCAAGCAACGGAGTACTGGCTCGCCGTTGGGGGTATGAGATTTCTCCCTGCGGCTGAAATGACAGGTTTCTCTATTAATTCAGAGCTTCCTTCGTGTTCTTTGTGGCGATATCAATATCCTAGGAGTCTGTCGGGTTTGATCCATTGAGCCAGGGATATTTTCCGGCCCACCGTGTTTTTCCCATAATCGCTGCCTCTGTAGGAATATAAGCCCTATGTAGGGCAGTGAATTATGAAAGACTGACCTATCCTTGTCGATATCTCAGCCTGCCAGCGCATGCATCCGCTTCAGGTTCCATGCCGTACATACCAGATTCCATTCACCTTGCGCTGAATCACTCCCTCGAAGGTGAAATTGCCGAAATCCCATTACTTCTTTGATAATGCCGAAGACGGTCTCAACTGTCGATTTCCGTGTGGCATACACGGCCTTGCCTTCCGGTGTACTGAGTCGATGCCTCATTCGGGTTAACATATCGGCATCTTCCGGGCAGGGCGGCACCTGTTTCAGCCGCTCTTCCAGCGGCAGGTTGTGCTGTTCGCGGCTATCGGAGAGGTAGGGGGTGATCTCCTGTGCTTCACAACGATTGACATTCTCTTCACTGAAGTAACCCGTATCCGCCAACAGACCTTGTGGTTTTCCCAGCTGCTCTTCTGCTGCCTTCAGTTGTGCAAGTGCAGGTTCTATTTCCTGTTTGTCATTGGGTTGCTGGGTAATATGGTTCTCCACGATCAGGTGGGTACCGGTATCAACTGCCGCTTGGGCGTTATAGGCCTGAACAAACCCTTCCGATGAGGGCATGATGCGTGACTCCTCATCCGTGAAATTGACTTGGTCTTTTTCCTGTGGACCTTCTTCTGGCGGCTTTGGCACTCTACCTCTGGCCTTCTTCCCTGTCTTTTCCTCTCGTTCCTTACGCCGCTTCACCTTCTCTTCGTATTCCGCCCGTTCTTTTTCAAAGCGCTCACGCGCTCTTCGTTCGATCTCTTTCTTAGCCTTGGCTATCGCAGCAAGCCGGTCCTCACGACGTTTGAGTTCCTCTGGAATATCCAGTTCCGGCTCTTCTTCTGCATCGGCCTGTTCGGCCTTTTTCAGCAACAGCTCGACTTCACGATGAAGCTGCTCTTCAAGCTTGTTGGCATACCCCCAACTCATCGCCTTGTGTTTGCTGGCATTGGCCTTGACCTTTGTCCCATCCAAACTCACATTGCCTATCTTCAAAAGACTCATCGCCTTGGCTATCACTAATATCTGGACAAAGAATCCCTTCAACTCCTTGAGAAAGCGTTTGCGAAAGGTGGCGATGGTGTCATGGTCTGGATGGCTGTCTGCCGTAATGAACCGGAAGGCCACGGAGTCGTAGGTGGCTTGCTCCAACTTTCGGCTGGAGAATACGCCGGTTGCGTAACCGTAGAACAGCAGTGAAAGCAAAATGGCTGGATGGTAGGGCGCTTTTCCTCCGCCACCGTATTGAGATTCCAGCTCTTTCAGATCCAGCTGTTCTACGATGTCCACGATAAATCGCGCCAAATGGTTCTCTGGTAGCCAGTCCTGTAATGAGGGCGGCAACAGATAGGGGGTGTCTCGATTAATCGTGCGGAATTTATCTGACATACTGACTTCGGTTCGTTATTCTTTGGCTTACAGTATTTTATCAAATGGGACTGGTTAAATCCGACAGACTCCTAGATCTTGATATTGAGCCAGTCGAACAACGCATCCCACAGAATGACATCCTGATAGACCTGTGAGGGCGCCAGCTCGAAAATGCCCAAACCCCGCTCTGCCGACTGGATGTAATTCTTGCTCTCTCTCAGATGGGTGATTACAGGCACTTTGAGGTGGCCGAGAAATTTTTCCAACTCGTGGTAGATGATTGTCTTTTCATGTACCCGGTTGGCGACGATGCCGATGCGGGTCTGGTGCCGGGAGACGCGCCCGCTACTCAGGAGCTCTTCCAGAAAGCGGCTGCAGGCCCGGATATCGATGGGCGAAGGCAGTACCGGCAGCACCAGGGTATCCACCCGCCTCAACATCTTGTTGATCGCCTTGCCATGGGTGCCGGCCGGGGCGTCCATGATCAGCAGGTCGGTTCCCTTCTTTGTCCTGATGGGTTCGCCGGTGGCATCGATCGCCTGGATGTCGGGGATGCCTTCATAGTCCTGGCGTGCCTCCAGCCAGTCCAGCGAGGATTTCTGAGGATCGAAATCGGCGAGGGCCACAATGAGTCCTTCGTCCGCATACCAGGTGGCAAGATTGGTTGCCAGTGTGGTTTTTCCGCATCCGCCCTTGGCATTCATCAGCAATATGGTGTGCATGGCGAGTTTCCTAATGGTCGTTGGACGGATTACCACTTCGAATTGTAGCTAATCCTGAGGAGGTCGGCATTCAGGGTGAGTCGATACCGAGTTCGTCCCAAATGTCGTCGACCCGCAGCTTGACCGCTTCTTTCATGAGAATGGGTGTGCCCCACTCCCGGTTTGTCTCTCCCGGCCATTTATTGGTGGCGTCGAAACCGATCTTTGAACCCAACCCTGAGACCGGTGAGGCGAAATCGAGATAGTCGATAGGCGTGTTTTCGATCAGCGTGGTGTCCCGTACTGGATCCATGCGGGTGGTCATGGCCCAGATGACGTCGTTCCAGTCGCGGGTATCGACATCATCGTCCACTACGATAACGAACTTGGTATACATGAACTGGCGCAGGAAGGACCAGATTCCCATCATCACCCGCTTGGCGTGCCCCGGATACTGCTTTTTCATGCTCACCACTGCCATGCGGTAGGAGCAGCCCTCCGGCGGCAGGTAGAAGTCGATAATCTCCGGGAACTGTTTCTGCAGGATCGGCACGAAGACCTCGTTCAGTGCCACCCCGAGAATCGCAGGTTCATCCGGTGGCCGCCCGGTATAGGTGCTGTGATAGATAGGATCCTCGCGGTGGGTAATGCGCTCGATGGTGAAGACCGGAAAGTGCTCCACCTCGTTGTAGTAACCGGTGTGATCGCCGAAAGGGCCTTCCGGCGCTATGTCATCCGGATGGATGTGGCCTTCCAGCACAAACTCTGCTGAGGCAGGTACCTGCAGGTCTGAGCCGATACACTTCACCACCTCAGTGCGGCTGCCCCGCAGCAGCCCGGCGAAGGCGTATTCTGAAAGTGTGTCTGGCACCGGCGTTACCGCAGCCAGAATGGTGGCAGGGTCTGCACCAAGTGCCACAGCAATAGGGAAGGACTCTCCCGGATGGCTCTCCTTCCACTCCCGAAAATCCAGAGCACCTCCCCGGTGGGCCAGCCAGCGCATAATGACACGATTGCGCCCGATAACCTGCATTCGGTAGATGCCCAGGTTCTGGCGTGACTTGTTGGGCCCCCGGGTCACCACCAGTCCCCAGGTGATCAGTGGGCCGGCATCCCCAGGCCAGCAGGTTTGCACTGGTAGATCGGCCAGGTCAACGCCATCGCCTTCAAGGATCTGCGCCTGGCAGGGGGCATTGCGTTGCTCCTTCGGCGCCATATCCAATACCTTCCGGAAGATCGGCAGTTTCTGCCAGGCGTCCTTCATCCCTTTTGGCGGATCGGGCTCTTTCAGAAAAGCCAGCAGTCTGCCGACCTCCCGTAGCGCCTCTACAGTTTCCTCGCCCATGCCCATGGCGACCCGTTGCGGGGTGCCGAAGAGATTGCCCAGCAGCGGATGGTCTGAACCCTTTACGTTTTCGAACAGCAGAGCAGGTCCACCAGCCCGCAGGGTACGGTCGCAGATTTCGGTGATTTCTAGGTTGGGGTCAACTTCCGTCTGAATGCGTTTCAGTTCACCCCGGGATTCAAGTTGCCGGATAAAGTCGCGCAGGTCCTGGTATTGCATGGGATATCGGTGTTTCCATTATTTTGATTGCAAACCTTACCAGAGCGGGTGGGTTGAGCGTTATTTTGTGACCAAAATTTATTTTATGGGGCATAAGAAACTTGAATTATCCTGATTTAGGTCTAATATAAGCAAAATCTAATATATCAATCGGGATAATCCCATGAAATTAAATACGCAAGTTTGGCGGCAGTGGCTTTTTGTCATGCTCAGCCTGTTCCCGCTGTTAGCATCTGCTGAATTGACCACAGTGGAGGCAGATTTCCGTGAGACTCCAAGGGAGTTTCGTCTCGATGGTGTGGTGGAAGCGATCAATCAGACTACGGTCTCCGCTCAGACTCAGGGTCAGGTGCAGGAGATACTCTTCGATGTGGATGACTATGTCGAAAATGGACAGTTACTCATCACCCTGAAAGATACCGAGCAGAAGGCGCGCCTGCAGCAGGCCGAAGCCGACCTGAAGGAGGCCCTGGCTCGATTGCAGGAGGCAAAAGATGAATATGTGCGCACCAAGGAGCTGTCAGGCAAAAAGCTGGTCTCTCAGTCGCAGCTGGATAAGGCGAATGCAAGCCTGAAGTCGGCCCGTGCCCGTCACGATGCCGCCAGTGCAGGCTTGGTACAGACCAGTGAGCAACTGGAGTACACAAAAATCCGTGCGCCCTATAGTGGCATTGTGACCCATCGCCTTATCGAGGTGGGTGAGATCGCCCAACCGGGACAGAAGCTGATGAGCGGCACCTCGCTGGATCAGCTACGGGTGTTGGTGGACGTACCACAGAGTCTTATCCCCATCATTCGCAAGACCGGCAAGGCACGGGTATTGCAGCCGGATAGTGTGTTCGTGGAAGCGACCAAGCTCACCATCTTCCCCTTTGCACACCACGGCAGCAATACTTTCAAGGTGCGGCTCGACCTGCCCGAAGGTATTCCTGACCTGTTTCCCGGGATGTTCGTGAAGACAGCATTTGTCACCGGCACCAAGCGGGAACTGGTAGTGCCGGTCGAGGCGGTGGTCTATCGCTCAGAAGTCACCGCTGTCTATGTGATGGAGGAGAGTGGGCGTGTCCGGTTCCGCCATATTCGTGCGGGTCATCGGTCGGAGGACGGCAAAATGGCGGTGATAGCCGGGCTTTCGGCGGGCGACCGGGTGGCGATCGATCCGATTGCGGCAGGTGTCCTGGTGAAGCAGCAGATGGCGGAGGCCGGTAATGAGTAAGCTGGCGATATCGGGACGCATCGCGGAGCGTTTCATGCTTACGGAGATTACTCCCTTGCTGGCCCTGGTGGGGCTGTTGCTGGGTGTTTTTGCGGTGTTTATTACGCCTCGTGAGGAGGAGCCGCAGATCAACGTCACTTTCGCAAACGTCTTCATTCCCTTTCCCGGTGCCACAGCAAAAGAGGTGGAGAGTCTGGTGGCAACGCCGGCGGAGCAGGTGTTGTCGGAGATAGACGGTGTAAAGCATGTCTACTCCACCTCCCGTCCCGGTATGGCGGTACTGACGGTGAGATTCGTGGTCGGAGAAAATCGTGAGGACGCAATCGTGCGACTCTTCAGCAAGGTCTACTCCAACCAGGACTGGTTGCCGCAAAATCTGGGAGTGGGGCTGCCGATTATCAAACCGAAGGGCATCGATGATGTGCCGATCGTTACCGCGACCCTGTGGACCGAAGATCCAGAGAAGGGAGGGTATGAGCTGGGACAGGTGGCGCACGCCATCGAGTCTGAGCTGAAACGGGTGCCAGGGACGCGGGATATCTACACCATCGGCAACCCCGACCGCGTGGTGCATGTGGAGCTGGACCCCCAGGCCCTGGCGGGTCACAACATCGACCTGAGTGACCTGCGCAATGCGCTGCAGGCGGGCAACCGGATTCGTGACAACATTACGATAACTGCACAAAATCATGAAGTGTTGGTACAGGCGGGGACCTTCCTCACCTCTGCCGAGGAGATCGACTCCCTGGTGGTCGGTGTCCAGGAGGGCAGGGCGATCTATCTGCGGGATGTGGCCAGAGTGAGCCACGAACCTGATTTGCCGAACCAGTATGTCTGGATGGGCGGTGGTGAACAGGGTGAGCTTAAGGGCGTCCCGTCCGGCGGGAAATATCCGGCGGTCACCATCGCGGTGGCGAAAAAGGCCGGCACCAATGCGGTGGATATTTCAAAGGCGGTGATCGAGCGTTTCGAACAGCTCCAGGGCACCTTCATTCCCGATGGGGTTAACGTCACCATCACCCGCAACTATGGTGAGACGGCTGAAGCAAAGGCGAACAAACTGATCACCAAGTTGGCGTTTGCAACCCTTTCGGTAATCGTACTGGTCTTTTTGGCTATCGGCTGGCGTGAGGCCTTTATCGTCGGCGCTGCTGTGGTGGTTACCCTGGCGATCACCCTGTTTGCCTCATGGGTCTGGGGATTCACCCTCAACCGGGTGTCGCTGTTCGCCCTTATCTTCTCCATCGGCATTCTTGTCGACGATGCCATAGTGGTGGTGGAGAACATTCATCGTCATCTGCAGATGGGCGCGAAAAATCTGCGGGAGGCAATCCCGAAAGCAGTGGATGAGGTGGGTGGCCCCACCATTCTGGCGACCTTTACCGTGATTGCGGCCCTGTTGCCTATGGCCTTTGTCACCGGCCTGATGGGACCCTACATGAGTCCGATCCCGATCAATGCCAGCACCGGCATGCTGATCTCCCTGTTGGTGGCCTTTATCTTCACCCCTTGGCTGACCAACCTTGTGTTGGCTAATCATGTTGAGAAGATAGCGGCCCATGCCCACGATGACCAGGCGGAGACCGGACTCAGTCGTTTCTTCGACAGGGTCATGCGTCCTTTTCTGTTGGGAGCACGGGGTAATCTGATGCGCTGGGTGTTGCTGGGCGGCATCCTGATTCTCATGGCTATCTCGGTCTCATTGGTGGTTACCCAATCAGTGGTATTGAAGATGCTGCCCTTCGACAACAAGTCAGAATTCCAGGTGATGCTCGATATGCCGGAGGGGACCAGTCTGGAGCAGACCACCCGTGTACTCGACGAGATGGGTGACTACCTCGCTGGCGTGGACGAGGTGACCGACTATCAGGTCTATTCAGGTACAGCGTCGCCGATCGGCTTCAACGCCCTGGTGCGCCAGTACTACCTGCGGGAGGGGGCTCACCTGGGCGATATCCAGGTCAACCTGGTGGACAAACATCTGCGTGAGCGTAAGAGCCACGAAATAGCACTTTCGGTGCGAGCACCGTTGCAGAAAATCGCCCGTGAGTATAACGGTAACGCCAAGATCGTCGAAGTGCCTCCCGGTCCGCCGGTGATGTCGCCGCTGGTGGCTGAGATTTATGGCCTTGACTACCAGGGACAGACGGAGGTGGCCTGGGAGACGCGCAGGGTTTTTGAAAATACCCCGGACATCATCGATGTGGATGACAGCGTCGAGTATCCATCAGTGAAGTTTGTCGTACAGGTCGATCGTGCCAAGGCGGCGCGTCTGGGTGTGGCCCAAAGCACGGTTGCTGAGGCGCTGGCCACGGTATTGGGCGGTGAAGACGTGAGCTTCCTTCACGGTGAGAACCTGAAGTATGCCGTGCCTATTCGCCTGGAATACTCGGATGCGGACAAGGCGGATCTGGAGCAGGTGCTCTCTCTGCGGGTGCGCGCACAGAGTGGCACGCTGGTGCCGCTCTCGGAGATTGTTCAGGTGGTGCCGCGTGTGCGGGAATACTCTATCCACCACAAGGATCTGATGCCGGTGGTCTATGTTACGGGTGACATGGCGGGTGAGACCGATAGCCCGCTCTATGGTCTGTTCGGGATTTCCGACCAGCTCAATGGCGACGGGGGTGTGGAGCAGTGGTTTCTCTCCCAGCCGGAAAACCCGTATGAATACAGTCTCAAGTGGGACGGCGAATGGCAGATCACCTACGAGACCTTCCGTGATATGGGTATCGCCTACTCGGTGGGTCTGTTGATGATCTATCTGCTGGTGGTGGCGCAGTTCCGTTCCTACCTGGTACCCCTGGTGATCATGGCGCCGATCCCGCTGACCATCATCGGCATCCTGCCGGGACATGCGCTGATGGGTGCCCAGTTCACTGCCACCTCCCTGATCGGCATGATAGCCCTGGCGGGTATCATCGTGCGCAACTCCATCCTGCTGGTGGATTTTATCAATCAGCAGGTGCGGGAAGGTTTGCGCTTTGAGGAGGCAGTTGTCAGTGCCGCCGCAGTGCGTGCAAAACCTATCGCTTTGACTGCGCTGGCTGCCATGGCAGGTGGTTTTTTCATCCTCGATGATCCGATATTCAGCGGTTTGGCGGTATCATTGATCTTTGGCTTGTTCGTTTCGACGGTATTGACCCTGATCGTGATTCCGGTGGTCTACTATGCCACGATGAGAAATCGCCTCGATGATATCCAGGCAGGGAGTGCTTCATGACAAGAGAGAACTGGCAGGGTCGTTGCTGGAATTGTGGACAGATCCTGAAGGCGGCAGATTTCAGCCGTGAAGCGCGTTGTCCGGATTGCAGCAGGGCGACCCATGCCTGTAAAAACTGCCGCTACTACAAACCCGGTTTGGCCAATGATTGCAGGGAACCTGTTGCCGAGCGGGTGACCGACAAAGAGCGGCCAAATTTCTGTGACTATTTTGAGCCTTGGGAAGCGGCTTATGGTGGCGTTACAGCAACTTCTGGAGATGACATGCTGAGTGCTGCGGAAGATCTTTTTAAATAGCGGGTTATCCTCGTCGGTGCCGCTCCTGCCTAGTGTCCGTCAGGAAACACTGTTTTCACCACGAAGCGCACGAAGAAAACTCATGGTTAATCGATCTTTTACCTTCGTGCTCTTCGTGTCCTTTGTGGGTAGATGTGGGTTTCCGGATGGGTGTTAAATTTGCCGGATTGATGAAAATCATCGGATGTTGAGCCTGTTTGCTGGATTATGTGGACAGAACCCAAGATGTAGGGTGTGCCGTGCGCACCATGAATAGCAGCAGGAACCCGCCCATGTGTTATGCCATCTATTTTTCCCTGATTGCCCTTTTGCTGATCTACAGCGATTCTGTGGTGGAACAGTTCGCCCTCTCCGAGAGTGCGGGCGAAGGACAGTGGGTTATGATGGCGACGGGATGGGAGTTGGTTCCGGCTATCTGGCCTCTGTTGCTCATGGCGATGGTATTTGCCAGTGCGCTGACCTTTTTTGTCGCGCGGGCCATATTCAAACCGTGATGAAACAGGCTACTTTTTGATCCGGCTCCAGGTGATGTTGAGCAGGGTGTCGATGGCGCTTTGATTATCGGGCAGGTGGATCTGGTAGGCGCTCTCCAAATTGTCCGGAGTGAGCACCTCTCCAGGTTTTCCAGCGGCAAGTGTGCATCCTTGCTGCAGAAGTTGCAGCCGCTGGCAGAAGTGGGCGGCAAGCCGTAAATCGTGCAATACCACGATCACAGCGTTGCCTTGCGAGCAGTGCACTGCAAGCATCTCCATGACATCGAGTTGATGGGCTGGATCGAGCGCGGCCACGGGTTCGTCGGCGAGCAGGATCTCAGGTTCTGATGCAAGTGCCCGGGCCAGCAGTACCCTGGCACGTTCTCCACCGGAGAGCGTGTTGAAGGGGCGGTGACGAAATGGCAGCAGATCAGCATCCGCAATGACGCCTTCGATTACTTGTTGATCCCGTTCGGAAAGTTTACCCCAGGGTTCCAGGTGGGGAATGCGGCCCAATTCGATGATGCGTTTCACCGAGAGCGGCCAGTGAACCTCGGTCTGCTGGGGCAGATAGGCGATACGTCTGGCCCGTTCAGTGTGTGGGATGTTTTCAAGGCGCTGTCCGTCAAGTTGAAGTACTCCATTATCAGTCCGGATCAGTCCGGCAAGACAACGCAGCAGGCTGCTTTTACCCGCACCGTTGGGGCCGATCAAGCCAAGCATCTCGCCCTTATCCAGCTCGATATCCACAGCCTCCAGGATTGGTTGATTTTCGAAAGCGAGAGAGAGTGCGGTTCCGCGAAGCAGGTTCATTGGCTATATCGCCTGCTTTTGATGATGAGGTAGAGAAAAAAGGGCGCCCCCACCAGTGCAGTGACGACGCCCACCTTGATCTCTGTCTGCGCGGGTAGCAGGCGTACCAGGATATCGGCCGCAAGCAGCAGGATGGCGCCCCCCAAGGCGCTGGCGGCAAGCAGTCTGCCAGGTTGATAGCCGACGAACGGACGCAGCATGTGAGGCACGACCAGGCCGATAAAACCGATGGCGCCGGTAACGGAAACCGCCGAGCCCACCGCCAGTGCCACGGCGAGAAAGATGCGCCAGCGCAGGCGGGGCAGGTCTATGCCCATGGACTGGGCTGTCTCCTCTCCCAGTGTCAGGGCATCCAGCGCCCGGCCGACACGCAACAGCAGCATCCAGCCCAGCAGGGTGCCGGGCAGCATGATCCAGAAATTATCCATGCTGCTGTTGCTCAGCGAGCCCATCATCCAAAGCACGATCTCCTGCACCGCATAGGGGCTGGGGGCGAGATTGAGCAGCAGGGAGATGAGGGCCAGGGTCAGCGAGTTGATCGCAACACCTGCGAGGATCAGAGTGAGGGTGCCGGCGTTGTGTCCCGCCAGCAGATAGACCAACAGGGTGGCGCCGAGTGATCCCAGGATGCCGCCGATGGGCAGGCTGAACTGGGAGAGTGCGGCACTGCCGAAGTAGAGCGCGATAACTGCTCCTAGGGCAGCACCGCTGGCACTGCCGATGAGTCCTGGGCTTGCCAGGGGATTGCGCAGCATGGCCTGCATGGCGGCGCCGCAAAGTCCCAGGGTGGCCCCGGCGAACAGCGCGATCAATGCCCGGGGCAGGCGCACTTCGGTCAGGATCAGTGCCAGTACGTTGCTGGTGTCGTCGAATGTCACCTGCAATGCCTGGAAAGCCGGGATCGCCTGGCTGCCGAAGAGCAGTGAGAATAGAAACAGGCTGCCCGCGATCGCACAAAGCAGTCCGAGCAGCCGGGATTGTCTTATCTCCCCCAACATTACGGTTTCATCGGAAGTGCGGCATGCAGTTCAGCCACCGCATCGGCAATCATTGGTCCGCCACAGATCCAATATTTGAAAGGGATCTCAATGATGGGGCGGTTGTGGGTGATGCGGCGCAGTGCAGGATGATGCAGTTGTCTCTGGGCCAGTGATCGGGTCTCCCCTGTGTAGGTTGAGGTGAAGATTTGATCGGGCTGCCCGAGCAGCAGACTCTCCAGATCGATGCTGCTGTAACCGCTGATGCCTAGTTTGGTGGCCAGGTTGGACCAGCCCGCCAGCGCCAGGGTCTCATTCTGCAAGGTGCCGCTACCGCTGGTATAACCCCGTGGCTGGTAGAAGAGGGCCTTGGGTCTCTGGTTGGCGGGTTGGAGGGGTATCTGCGACAGTGCTGATCGCATCTCATGGATGAGGGCCGCCCCGCGGGCAGGTTGTCCCAGCAATTCAGCCAAACGCAGGATATTGTTTTCGATACCGTTGATACTGGTGGGCATGGGAAGCTGCGCTATACGGTAGCCGAGCTTCTCAAGCAGTCCGAGCAGTCGCCTGTCGGTGAATTCAACGGTGAGGATCAGGTCGGGGTTGAGAGCCAGCAACTCCTCGGGGCGGGCGTGATTGACCGGGTATCGTTTTGCCTCCTCGGCAACAAATGAACTCTCTGGCTGCAGTGAAAGATAGCTGACCGAGGCGATCTGATCTGCATCGGCCAGCATCAACAGCAACTGGTCGGTGCAGAGGTTGATGGAAACGACTCTGGAGGGCGGCGTATCCGTCCCATGCACCCACCCTGCAACTGTCAGCAGTGAGAGGAGAAGGAGGATCGGGCGTAGCGGGGACATGGCGATAGCGTCGGTCAAAAAAGCCGGGAGCGCAATGGGAAGCCTGTATTCTGCTGTGAAGGCAAGAAAGACGCTGTTTTGTCGGATTACATCGCGCACAAAAGCAGGGAGCCGGATTCCAGTATAGTGCCAGAGCGCGTCTAATCCGACCTACATTAAGTGCAAGCCTGGATGCCCCTACTTTGGCGCATAGGCGATGGAGACAAAGAGCTCCCTGCCCAGCGAATTGTAATTTTTAACCGTTTCATACTCCTTGCCGAGCAGGTTTTTGATCTGCGCGCGTACAATCCACTCTTTGCTCAGGCGGTGGCTGGCGCGCAGGCCGACCAATGCATAACCCGCCAGATCCACCGTTTGGGCAGGCCAAGTGGAAAAATCCTGATCGGTGCGGCTGTCCTGGGCGATGAGGGACATGCCGACCCCGGTTGCGCCAAACTGACGGTCGGCATCCAGTCGCAGGGTCTTGCGTGCGCGGCGCAGCAGCACCTCATCGGTATCGCGGTCCCGTGGGTCGAGCAGGGTCAGGCTGCCGGAGAGATCCCAGTCGGCGAGGCGGGTATCAAGGCTGGTCTCCAGGCCGCGGATGCGGGCCTGCGCCACATTCTCAGGTTGCAGTAGAAAAGTGACCGGGTCGAAAACATTCTGGATCAGGTTTTCGATATCGTTCTGGAAGAGGTTGAACGACCAGCCTCCCCAGCCGTGGTTGCCTTTCAGACCCAGCTCAATGTTTTCCGACTCTTCAGGTTTCAGGTCAGGATTGCCCTGGAAGCCGAATGAGAAGGGCCAGTAGAGTTGGCTGAAGTCAGGGGCCTTGAAACCAGTGCCGAAAGCGGCAGTGGTGCGGATGCTGTCGGTGAGGTCGTAGCCGAGAGCGACATTGCCGGTGGTGTGGCTGCCGAAGGCTTCGTTATCGTCGCGGCGGGCACCCGCGGCCAGGCTGAAAGCGCCATAGGCGCCTTGGTACTGGGCGAAGGCCGCTTTGTTGTCGCGTCGGGTCTCGGCAAACTGGACGCTGCTCTCCAACTCGTCGCGCAGATAGTCGAGCCCGGCGGTGATGATTTGGTTTTCGACAAAATAGATGTCGTTCTGCCAGAAGGTTTGCAATCGTCGGGTATTGAACTCCCCGGCAGGCAGGTCGTTGGTGTAATTATCTGACTCGTCCCGGCTTTCACCGGCAGAGAGGGTCACGTCCCAGGCCTCCATCGGCATGAAAGTGAATTTGCCGTTCAGCGTCTGCTGGATGAAATCTTCACGGTAGTCCGCGGTGGGGTCAAAGCCATCGTAGGTGGTTTCACCCTGGGCGTGCATGAACTGGAGGTCAAGTTTCTGCCCGCCGGCAAAAGCATGGCTGAACGATCCGCCCAAGGAGTCGTTGCGATAGCCGTCACTATCGGGATTGTTTAGTTTGATGGCATTGATGCCGTCGGTTTTGAAGTGGCTGGCGTTCAGGTTGAAACGGGTATGCTCGCTGCCGCCTGAAAGGTTGGCGGATAGGTCGATGGTATTGTTGCTGCCGATCGCGGCGACGGCGCCGGGGTTGATGCCAGGCTCGCCCTGGCGGGTGAAAATCTGGATTACGCCGCCGATGGCATCGGCGCCATAGAGGCTGGATCTGGGGCCGCGTACAACCTCGATGCGCTCGATCTGCGCCAGGGGCAGCTTTTGCAGTGCTGGAATACTGGTGACAACCTCCCCGACCCTAACCCCGTCGATGAGCACCAGGGTCTGATTGGAACCTGTGCCCCGTAGGTAGAGGTTGGTGGTTTGGCCGTACCCGCCGGCGATGGGCAAGTCGAGGCCCGCGCTGCCTGTAAGCAGGCCAATCAGATCTTTCGCCTGGCTGCGCTCGATCTGCTGGCGGGTGAAAATCTCCACCGGGGCCAGGGTTTCATCGACGGTGCGGGCTGTGCGGGTGGCGGTGACATTGATGTCGTCGAGTTTCTGAATGCTCCCCGCCTGAGCGGCTGAGGTAATGGGGGAGCAACAGATGGCGAAGGATAGAAGAGTTTTTCTCTCCAATAGGCTAGGCATGAAAGATCTCCGTGGACTGTACCGATAAACGGGAGATGTGAGGCGGACGTCAATCCCGGGCAGAAACACCGGAAAAAGAGACTGCTTGTTTACACATCGACGATAGAAGCTTCAAACTTCTTGCGCCGACCAGCGGATTTCCGCCCCACTGAATGCCCCGTTCAGTGGTCATGCGACGCAGAAACGGCAGGTTTCCTGGCTTGTGGATCGATGCGCCTGCCCACCTTCCCGGATCTTCATCCAGTGGTATCGTCGGGAGACGCTCCTCACTTACAGTTGCGGGGACAGCCAGGGTTTTGCGATGGTTTGCTTACCCTGTTCCCTTTTAACCCTTCGCACTCTGGAGGCGAAGGGCACCGTTTCTGCGGCGTATTGTATGGATGGGCATGAGTATTTCAACTTTTGTTGCTACTCTGTGGAGATGGTGGGTGTGGATGAGTGGGCGTAGCGTGATTCTCTATCTTCATGGGCTCAACAGCGCAGGCAGTTCCGGCAAAGCGGCGGTATTCAGAGAGGGACTCTATCCGATTGTGGTGGTCAGCCCCACCTATCCCGCCCACCGGCCGGAGGCGGCGATTACAACCCTCTCAGTGGTGCTGGAGGGTATTCTGCGTCAGAAAAAGAGGGGTGAGCCGCTGCTGCTGATCGGCAGTTCCATGGGGGGGTTTTACAGCCAGTATCTGGCGAGGCAATTTCCGGTGGATCACCTGGTGATGATCAACCCGGCGTTGCGTCCCTGGGATCTGCTGCTGCAGGTTGCCGGTTGGCAATACAACGAAGCACTGGATGAGCGCTATTTACTCTCAGCAGAGGATATCGAGTCGACCCGGCAGTTTGAGGTGGAACGGGTGGATGACGGGATAGTGACTACCCTCCTGCTCGACCAGGGGGATGAGCTGATCGACTATCGAATCACCCAGTCAATCTATGCCGATATCGGCCGGGTTGAATTGTACGAGGGTGGCAGCCACACCTTCGAGCACATGGATGAGGCGGTGGAGATCGTTGCTGCAATCCATGACTCACTGCTGCGCAACGAGCAAGACGTAGGATGCCGGTGAGCTTGGTAGGGTGCGCTGTGCGCACCAGAAATAAGCAGCAATCATGGTGCGCACAGCGCACCCTACATGCTCCGAAATTTGAGTTAGGAATCAGACGGCGGATCGTACGGCTCGGCAAAGGAGCACTCCTTCTGCGGACAGACCTTTTCCGTGCCATTGCGCTTGGTGGTTTTGATGGTCAGTACCGGCCAGCCGCATTTGGGACAGGGTTCCGCCACCGGCAGGTTCCAGATCGCGTAGTCGCAGTCGGGGTAGGTGGAGCAGGAATAGAATATTTTACCGCGCCGTGATTTGCGCTTCAGCAGGTTGCCCTTGTGGCACTTGGGACAACTGACGCCGGTGTCTTCCGGTTTCTCCAACGGTTCGATATAGCGGCACTTGGGATAGCCTGAGCAGCCGATGAACTTGCCGTAGCGGCCTTTTTTAATGACCAGATCCGAGCTGCATTCGGGACACTGGCGCCCCTCCACGATCTCCGGTTCCTCACGCTCTTCAGCGTTGTCGTTGAGGTCGCGGGTGTAGTCGCAGGTAGGATAGTTGGTGCAACCGATGAATCGACCGTGGCGGCCGAGACGGATCGAGAGCTGTTCTCCACACTTCGGACACTTCTCGTCAAGAGCCTCATGGGTAACGTCGCTGCGTTTGACGTTCTCCTGGGTATGGTCGATACGCTCCTTGAAAGGCCCCCAAAATTTCTGCAGCAGCGGCACCCAGTCCTCTTCGCCTCGGGATACGGCATCGAGTTCGTCTTCAAGTTTCGCGGTGAAATCGTAGTCCACGTAGCGGGTGAAGTAGTCGGTCAGGAACTTGTTGACCACCCGGCCGACATCGGTTGGCTGGAAGCGCTTCTTCTCCAGGGTGACGTATTCGCGGTCCTGTAGTGTGGAGATGATCGAAGCATAGGTGGAGGGGCGGCCGATGCCATGCTCTTCCAGGGCCTTTACCAGGCTTGCCTCGCTGTATCTTGGCGGCGGTTCGGTAAAGTGCTGCTCCGGACGGATCGCTTTGAGTGGCAAGGTCTCACCCTCGTTGAGGGGCGGCAGCATCTTTTCGTCCCCGGCACCCTTGGCGGCGTCGTCTTTACCTTCAAGGTAGACCGCCATAAAGCCGGGTTTGGCAATGGTGGAGCCGGTGGCCCGAAAGATATTACCTTCACCACACTGCAGATCCGCCGCGACGGTGTGGATGGTTGCGTGGATCATCTGGCAGGCCACTGCCCGTTTCCAGATCAATTCATAGAGTCGTGCCTGATCTTTGCTCAGGTGGTTTTTGATCTCTTGAGGGACGCGTTCGACTGCGGTGGGGCGTATGGCCTCGTGGGCCTCCTGGGCGTTCTTTGCCTTGGTCTTGAAATGACGGGCCTCTTTGGGTAGCTGGTCATTGCCGTAGCGTTCTGCGATAAAGGTGCGGAAATCCTCCAACGCTTCATTCGCCAGATTTACCGAATCGGTACGCATATAGGTGATCAGGCCGACGGTGCCTTCCCCCACGTCGACACCCTCATAGAGTTGTTGGGCGACGCGCATGGTGCGCTGGGTAGTGAACCCGAGCTTGCGGGCCGCCTCCTGCTGCAGGGTGGAAGTGGTGAATGGCGGTGCCGGATTGCGGCGCCGTTGCTTCTTTTCGACCTTGGCAATCAGCAGGCAGTTCTTGCCAGCTGCCTGTAGAACCTGTTCTGTCTTGCTTGCATCGCCTTCGTTGGTGATGCTGAATTTATCCAGTTTCTCGCCCTGGAAATGGGTAAGCTTGGCGCTGAAGGGCTGATTGTCCTTTTCGGTATCGGCCTCGATGGTCCAGAACTCTTCCGCCTTGAAGGCCTCTATCTCCAGTTCCCGTTCCACGATCATGCGCAGGGCCGGGCTCTGTACACGACCGGCGGAGAGGCCCCGACGTATCTTTTTCCAGAGCAGTGGGGAGAGGTTGAAACCCACCAGATAATCGAGCGCGCGGCGTGCCTGCTGGGCATCGATCAGGTCGTGTGAGAGTTCCCGCGGGTTGGCGATGGCGTCGTTGACCGCCTTCTTCGTGATCTCGTTGAATACCACCCGGAGCACTGTCTTGTTCTTCAGCTTGCCCTTGGCCTTGAGCAGTTCCACAAGGTGCCAGGAGATGGCTTCACCCTCGCGGTCCGGATCGGTTGCGAGATAGAGTGTGTCGGCCTTTTTCAATGCCTTGGAAATCGCCTGAACGTGGCGCTCGTTCCTTTCGATCACCTGGTACTTCATGTCGAAGTTGTGATCGGTATCGACAGCGCCCTCCTTGGGGATCAGATCCCTGACGTGACCGTAGGAGGCGAGAACTGCAAAATCCTTTCCCAGATATTTTTCGATGGTTTTGGATTTTGCCGGTGATTCGACGATGACCAGATTCATGGGGTTATGTTGGCTTCAATAAAAAAACGCGGGACAGCAGGCGCCCCGCGTATGGATTGTTCAGTTAGGTTTAGTGCAGGTAGACAGGGGCTTCGTTGTAGACCATGTCTTCCATGCGGGCGAAGGCTGCTTCCTGGCCGGGCTGATTCATCAGGACCAGTAATACGATCCATTTCAGCTCCTCTTCCGTGATGAAAGGCGTATCCAGTGCCAGCGCCCGGTCGATGACCAGCTCCCGTGCAGTCTGGGTCAGGATGGAGTTTTGCTCCAGAAACATCAGCAGGCCACGGGAGTCTGCATCCAGGCGGGTGTGCTCCTCATCGGTGTAGATGCGCAGAGAGTGATCCCCGCAGGAGCTACCTGCCGGTGCCTGATAACTATCGGCAAGCTCGTCCAGCCAGCTGAAGGCCTTTTCCACCTCGCCGGAGGGAAAACCTGCTTGGGCAAGCTCGTCGCGCAGGTCATTATGATCTGCGGGGGGAGCCTGTTCACCATCCATGTAGTTCTCGTAGAGGTAGATCAGGATGTCGACCACGTTCTCGTTCATGCGCTCTCTCTCCCACTGTCGCGGGAATTACGATTTTTCGGTGCGGCAATAGTACCCGCCGGGTGCGGATGATACATATTCTTCCAGTTCGAGCAATAGCAGCATGGACGAAACTGCTTCTGGGGTCAAACCCGTCGTAGCGATCAGGGCATCGGCAGAGATGGGGTCATAGCCCATGGAGTCCAATAATTTACGGTAGTCTGGGTCGAGCTGAAAGCCGGGGTTCTCACTCTCAAGTGTGTGGGCCGGTGCGGGAATATCCATCGTGCCAAGCAGCGAGGATAACTCGTCAACGATGTCCTGGCCGGTCTCCACCAGCTTCGCGCCTTGGCGAATCAGGGCATGGCAGCCGCGGGCCTGAGGGTTGTGGATAGAGCCGGGGATGGCGAAAACCTCACGATCCTGCTCCACTGCGAGCCGGGCGGTGATTAGGGAGCCGCTCTGTAGGGCGGCCTCCACCACCAGGGTGCCTACAGACAGACCGCTGATAATCCGGTTGCGGCGGGGAAAGTTCTCCGGTCTGGGTGGGATCCCCGGCGGAAACTCGGAGACAAGGAGGCCGTTTTTGGCGATTTTGTGCGCCAGGTCACGGTGACTGGCCGGGTAGACGCGGTCAAGTCCCGTGCCGGTGACTGCGATAGTGGCGCCCTGTTGCAGTGCGCCCTCATGGGCAGCGCCATCGATTCCTACCGCCAGGCCGCTGGTGATCGTGATGCCTGCACCGGCAAGATAGGCAGCAAAGTTGCGTGCGTTGCTGAGACCGGCGGGAGAGGGGTTCCTGCTCCCGACAATAGCGAGTTGCGGCTGGCAGAGGTGTGCTGGATCGCCATGCACAAACAGCAGAGGTGGTGGATCCGTGATCGCGGCCAGCAGAGGGGGATAGCCAGTTTCCGTCAGAGTCAGCAGGTGGTTATCCGGCTGGCCCAGCCACTCCAGGGATAGCTGTATGCCATTGAGATTTCCGGCAAAGAGGTAGTCGATACTCTTTTGCTGCAGGCCGAGATCCTGCAGCTCGGCGCGAGTTGCAGCGAGGACTTTTTCAGGCGAGCCAAAAAAGTGTAACAGTTTGAGATAGGTGCGACAGCCGATCCCCGGTGTCTGAAGGATTAGTAGCCAGGAATCCGGGTCAGCCCGCAGGCTGCTTGCTTTGTCATCCATGACAATTTCTTTCCTCGTGGTGATTGGGCCGATATCAGCCTTCAGGTGAACGCACCCAGTCCAGCACATGAAGGGGTTGGGTGGCATGCATGATCAAGGCGAAGCTGACACGGTCGAAGATCCGAAAGACCATCAGCAAGCCGGCCTCTTCCAGGGGCAGCTTGACGGTCTTGCCGCCGCCAGCGACCACATCCCGGATCATCTCTCCACCTTGGAAGATCTTCATGACATGCCCCGGTTCCAGGCCGTCGCGACCTCCTCTGTTGAGCACGACAACATTATATGGACCAATCTGGGAGACGCCGTTGATCACTGAGATGATTCGGCCCTCCAGATTCGCCTCGGCTGCCCTGGGCTGAAAGCTGTTAAGTGGTACGCCTTTGGTGACTGGCAACAGTCGATCGCCGATCACCGATTCCATGGTTGTGGAAACCAGCTCAAGTTTGGCGGGGTCGCCGGTGCGTTGCAGATCGGCGGCGCCGATGTAAGCGGCTTCATAACCGAGCAGTTCGTCCGTCTCCGGATCCTTATAAGGTTTGCCAGGACGGATAACCTCGTATCTGAGTGGGTTTTCAGACTCGATGGAGCGGGCGTAGAATCGGATGCCGGCGCCGCCGACGATATGATCATCGAGGAAGTGGACCACATAGGGCGCCATTTCCATCTCCTCTTTCTCCATCACATAGGGGCGAGTCAGGAACTGGGCGATGGCGTCGATGGGGATCATCGGGATTGCCGTGTCCAGAGCGGTGGAGCGGATCCTGGGGGAGAGTTTGAGATGTTGGGAGCCCCGCTGCAGGCTCAGTATTGGCCTGCCATCCTTATAGGTGAGGACGATCAGGTCGCCAGGATAGATCAGATGGGGGTTGGCGATCTGGGGATTGACATACCACACGTCCGGCCACAGCCAGGGTTCGCGCAGGAAGCGGGCTGAAATATCCCACAGGGTATCGCCCTTCACCACCTCATAACTTTCCGGGTGCGCTGGGTTTAACTCCACGGCCGCAACGGTCAAGACCTGGCCGGAGATGAGAAGGCCGAGGATGACTCCCAGCAGTTTGTGGCTAAAATAAGGCATGATGATTCCTTTGGCTGAGATCCGAATCCGGTAGACTGTAAAAGGTTTTTTGTTGCCGGAAATTGCCCGCAGATTCCAATATGATCATAATGTTAGCGCAATTTCTTGCAACTGTTCTATAACTGGGTCTCGAAAAACCGCTCCAATAAGAGGTTTCGGCCGGTAAGATGGAAACTTGATAATCACACAGTGCCATGTTTATCGGCCTGTGTCTGTAAGCGACTGGATAACTTTTTACGCCGGGCATGATCCCGGCAGATTCTGGAAAACGAATGACCATTCTCGACATACTCCACTTCCCCGATCCCCGACTGCGCAACAAGGCCAAGCCCGTGCCGGAAGTGGATGACTCCGTTCGCCGCTTGGTGGATGACATGTTCGAAACCATGTATGAAGCCCCAGGAATCGGTTTGGCGGCCACCCAGGTCAATGTGGCGAAACGGGTGGTGGTGATCGACATCTCGGAAGAGAAGAATGAGCCGCTCTGTCTGATCAACCCGGAAATACTTGTGCGCGAGGGAGAAGAGAAGATGGATGAAGGCTGCCTTTCCGTGCCGGGTATCTATGAGCCGGTGACCCGTGCGGCCTGGGTGCGGTTCCGGGCACAGAGTCGCGACGGCAAAACCTTTGAGATGGAGAGTGACGACCTGTTGGCGGTTTGCGTTCAACACGAGATTGATCATCTGGATGGCAAGCTGTTTGTCGATTACCTCTCCAGTCTCAAACGCCAGCGCATCCGCAAACGGCTTGAGAAGGAGAGTCGCCAAAAGGCGGTGGATGCAGACGGCTCACATCAGGTGATCTGAACCGCTGCCCATTGGTCCAGATAATATTTATCCGCCATCATCCCGGCTGCTGAGACGCTGTTCTCAAAGTGGCCGGTTGTATGGCGATAGGAAATAACTCAGGAACAAAATGATGACAGATGCCCTGAAGATCATCTTTGCAGGCACCCCGGAGTTCGCAGCCGAGGCATTGCAGGCATTGTTGCAGACTGAGCACCAGGTAGTGGCAGTCTACACTCAGCCCGATCGGCCGGCGGGTCGCGGGCGCAAGCTGATGGCAAGCCCGGTAAAACAACTGGCCCTTGAGTATGGGATCGAGGTACGCCAGCCCAAGAGTCTCAGGAGCGAAGCGGAACAGGCCGAACTGGCTGATCTGCAAGCGGATCTGATGGTCGTGGTGGCCTACGGCCTGCTGTTACCCCAGGCAGTGCTGGATGCGCCACGACTCGGTTGTATCAACATCCACGCCTCCCTGCTGCCGCGCTGGCGTGGCGCAGCGCCGATTCAGCGCGCAATTTTGGCCGGCGACAGCGAGTCTGGGGTCACCATCATGCAGATGGAGGCGGGGCTCGATACCGGGCCCATGCTGCACATCCAACGCTGTCCGATCACGGAGAGTGATACCGGCGGAACCCTGCATGACCGGCTGGCTGGGTTGGGTGCGGAAGCGCTGCTCGTGGTGCTGCCTGGACTTGTCGACGGGAGTGTTGAGGCAGAGTCTCAGGATGACAGCCAGTCGAACTACGCAAAAAAACTCGACAAGCAGGAGGCGCGTGTCGACTGGTCGAAACCCGGAAAACAGATCGATCGACAGGTGCGGGCATTCAACCCCTGGCCGGTTGCCCAGGCAGATTTCAACGGCAAGGTGATGCGGATCTGGGAGTGTGAGTCTCTGGATGGTGATACTCAGGCTGAGCCGGGGACCATCGTCGCCAGCGGACGGGAGGGTTTCGATGTCGTCACAGGGAAGGGCCTGTTACGCATTACAAAACTTCAGATGCCGGGCAAGCGTGCCATGAGTGCCGCCGACTTTCTCAACGCACATCGGGTCGATGGCGTGGTGTTGGGCTAGTACTCCATAAATATGACTTTGCTGGAGTACTAAGAGTGGCAAAAAAACAAGATTCGCGGTCGGTCGCGGCCAGGGTTCTCAAAGATGTGCTGGGGGGACACTCCTTGTCGGAGGCAAGCGCACGTCTGCTGCCGCAACTGGAGGATGCCAAGGACCGGGGCCTGGCCCAGGAGCTTTGCTATGGGGTGATGCGTTGGCATCCTCAGCTGGAAGCGCTGACCCGGCAGTTGTTGAAGAAGCCTCTGAAACCGAAGGATTTCGATATTCAGGCACTGCTTTTCATCGGCCTCTATCAGTTGCTGTATTTGCGTGTGGCGGATCACGCTGCGGTGCATGAGAGTGCCGGTGCAGCGGAACGCTTGGGCAAGCGCTGGGCCGTAGGCCTGGTCAACGGCGTGTTGCGGGCTTTTCAACGGCAACAGGAGACGTTGCTGGCAAAGGTCGATGCCGATCCCGCAGTGCGTTACCGTATGCCGGCGTGGTTGCTGCAGCGCATTCAACAACACTGGCCGCAAAACTGGCAGGAGACCGTTGAGGCCCTCAACAGTCGGCCGCCCATGAGCCTACGGGTTAATCAGCAGCTTGGTAGCCGTGACGACTATCTGCAGAAACTTGCGGATAACGGGATTGGGGCTCAGATTATCGAAGCCACCCGCTCAGGGATTGTGCTCGATCAGCCGCTCGATGTGGGCAGTTTGCCCGGTTTCGACGATGGCCTGGTTTCGGTGCAGGATGGCGGTGCCCAATTGGCGGCGGAGCTGCTGGGTCCCAAGCCCGGAGAGATGGTGCTCGATGCCTGCGCCGCACCCGGCGGCAAGAGTGGACATCTGCTCGAATTGGCGCAAGAGTTGCGGTTGACAGCTCTCGATGTGGATGGGCGACGACTGCTGAGGGTGCAGGAGAATCTTGAGCGGCTGGGACTTTCAGCCACCCTGGCCGAAGGTGACGCTGCGGCGCCGTCCGGAGAGTGGTCAGCGCAGACCTACGACCGAATCCTGCTCGATGTGCCCTGTTCCGCCACCGGCGTCATTCGCCGCCATCCCGATATCAAGTATCTGCGCCGGGAGGAGGATATTGCGCCACTGGTGGTATTGCAGCGGTCTATCCTGACGGCTATCTGGTCACTGCTCAAGCCGGGTGGCCGTCTGCTCTATGCGACCTGTTCTATTCTGCCGGAGGAGAATGAACAGCAGGTCACCGCTTTTCTGGCTGCAGAGGAGAGCGCCAGAGAGTGCGGGATTGATGCGCCATGGGGTGAAGCCTGTGCTCCGGGACGTCAGATCAGACCGGGAGACTCCTCCATGGATGGTTTCTACTACGCCTGTCTGCAGAAGAGGGAGAAATGATCGGGGCACTCCGTCTATTGCTGTTTTGCCTCCTGCTCTCTTTGGGAACGTCAGCCTGGTCCGCCGACTTTACGGTCAAGGAGGTACAGATAGAGTTACAGGACCAGCGTTACCTGATGAGTGCCCAAATCGATTTTCAATTGAGCGAGCAGGCGCTGGAGGCACTCAGTAATGGAGTGCCGCTGACGCTGGAGGTACATCTCATCGTAGAGAAGACCTGGCACCGGTTTTGGGAGCCGCTGCCCTATGAAGGTTATCTGCGCTACCAGATCCGTTTTTTGGCGTTGACCGGACTCTACCGGGTGGTGGATCTGCAGAGTGGTGAGGAGCAGAGTTTCGTCACCCGTGATGCCGCACTGCGGGCGTTGGGAGAAATTGATGAGTTGGCGCTGGTGATGCAGGCAGAGTTGATAAATGGTGAGTCCTATCAGCTGCGGCTGCGGGCAGGGTTGGATATCGAATCCCTGCCGCTGCCGTTGCGTCCCATGGCCTATCTCGGCACAGGCTGGAAACTGACAACCGGGTGGACCCGATGGCCTCTACAACCCTGAAATCAATGCGTCTGGGCGGTCTGTCAGTGGCACTGCTGCTGCTGCTGCTGTTGGTGTCGCTGCATTTGATGAGCAGCGCGGTGCAGAATTCCGCTGAACTGAGTCGTTATTTCGTGCCTCTGCTGGTGGTCTCCATCACCGGCATGTTCATCTTGCTCGGGCTGATCTTTTACAACAGTATCCGCCTGATAAGACAATATGCACGGCAGCGGGCGGGATCCCGCCTGACCCTGCGCATGGTGGCGCTGTTCAGTTTTATCTCGCTGGGGCCTGTCGGGGTGGTCTACTACTACTCTTTCGGTTTTCTCCAGGCGGGCATCGACAGCTGGTTCGATGTGGATATCGACCGGGCGATGGAGGATGCCCGTGAGTTGGGCCAGTCCGCGTTGGGCCTGAATCAGCGGCTGCTGCTCAAATACACTGAGCAGTTGTTGAGCAGTATCGATGATCAGTCGGAGTCGGCCCTCTCCCTGGCGATTGCCGAACTGCGGCAGCAGTCAGGGGCAGTGGAGCTGGCGCTTACCGATCCGGGTGGACAGATCATCGCCTACGCCAATGTAGACCCGACCGTGCTTGCGCCGGGTGTCCCGGACAGTGAGATCCGCCAGCAGTTGCGCACGGGTAATGATTATGTGGCTTTGGAGCACGGAAAGGATGATTTGATGATTCGGGTCGCGGTGCGGGATCCGTTGAGTCGACCTTTTATCCTGCAGGGACTTTACCCGACATCAACCCGCATCAGCGGGCTTTCGGAGAAACTGGAGCTGGCCTACAACCGGTACAAGGAGTTGGGGTTTCTGCGGCAGTCGCTGAAGTGGAATTTCTCTCTGACCCTGTCGCTGGTGCTGCTGTTTGGTGTCTTGTCTGCGATCTGGGCCGCCTTCTTCACGGCGCGTCGCATGGTGGCGCCTATCGCTAATATAGCGGCGGGCACCCGGGCGGTAGCGGAAGGTGACTACGATCGTCAGCTGCCGGTGCCGCGCCGGGCTGACGAACTGGCCTTTCTGGTCGCCTCGTTTAACGCCATGACCCGACGCATCGCTCAGGCCAGGGATCAGGCGGATCGCAGTCAGCGCGAGGTGGAAGGGCAACGTGCCTACCTGGAAACTGTGCTTGGCAGCCTCTCCTCCGGTGTGTTGACCTTTGATGCCACGCGCAATCTACAGACTGCCAACCCGGCTGCGGGAAAGATCCTGGGGAGCGATCTTGGTAGCCTGATTGGGGCGCAGTTGCAGGAGTTGGCGCTGGGTTCCCCTGTGCTGCGCCAGTTTGTGGAGATCCTGCAGACACCGCTATTGAATCCAAACGAAGAGTGGAAGGGTGAGGTGACGCTCTTCGGCGGTGAGGGGAGAAAGGTTTTGATCTGCAGGAGCACACCCTTTGCGCAACCCAATGGACGTAACGGGCTCATCATCCTGTTCGATGATGTCACCGCCCTGATCCGCGCTCAGCGGGATGCGGCCTGGGGTGAAGTGGCGCGTCGTCTTGCCCATGAGATCAAGAACCCGTTGACGCCGATCCAGCTCTCGGCGGAACGCCTGCGGCACAAATATCTTCACACCATGCCGGAGCAGGATGCCAGGGTACTGGACCGTGCAACCCACACCATCGTACAGCAGGTGGAGGCGATGAAGGAGATGGTCAATGATTTCTCTGAATATGCGCGCCCCCCCCAGATGCAGGCTAAACCTTTGCAGGCCGATAGGCTGATCAGCGAGGTGGTGGATCTCTACAGGGGTATAGATAAGGAGGTCTGTCTCGATGTCTCTTTGCAGGCCGGTACCAGTCAGATTGAAGCAGATTCCCTGCGGCTGCGCCAGGTGGTGCATAATCTGGTGAAAAATGCCCAAGAGGCGGTTGCCAGCCAGGATAATGGTTGTGTATCGGTTTCCACTCAGATCATTGAACGGGCAGACCATGCCTTTTTTGAGATGCGGGTGCAGGACAACGGACCCGGTTTCAGTGAAGAGATGCTGCAACATCTGTTTGAACCCTATGTAACCTCAAAGCCAAAAGGTACCGGTTTGGGGCTGGCGATCGTAAAGAAGATTGTGGAGGAGCATGGCGGTATCATCTGGGCCGAGAACTGTTCAGACGGTGCCTGTCTGACCCTACAGCTGCCCATGCTGTGCAGTACGGAGGAAGAACAATAATGAGTGCATCCCATATTCTGGTGGTGGATGACGAGCCGGATATCCGCAATCTTGTCAAAGAGATCCTGGAGGATGAAGGCCACGAAGTGGTGGTCGCAGAGAACGGCGCGTCTGCCCGTCAGGCCTTGCGGGATCGTCGTCCCGACTTGGTACTGCTCGACATCTGGATGCCGGACGTGGACGGCATCACCCTGCTGAAAGAGTGGGGTGAGGATGAGGGCCTGCCCTGCCCGATCATCATGATGTCGGGGCATGGCACAGTGGAGACGGCTGTGGAGGCAACCCGACTTGGGGCCTATGATTTTCTGGAGAAACCCCTCTCACTGGCCAAGCTGCTGCTGACGGTGGAGCGTGCTCTGGAGGCCGAGCAGCTGAAGCAGGAGAATGTGGGGCTGCGCCGCCACTCCATGCCGGTACATGAGCCGACCGGCAAGAGCCCGATGATGCAGCGGCTGAAGGAGCAGGTGAAGCGGATTGCCCAGCACGATACCTGGGTGCTGATCACCGGTGAACCCGGCAGCGGCCGGGAGACGCTGGCCCGCTATCTCCATATGCAGAGCGTGCGCAGGGACCGTCCATTCGTCGATGTGGCGGTGACTTCCATCGCCAGCGAAAATTCTGCCAGGGAGTTGTTCGGTAGCGAGGAGGGGGGGCGTATCCACTATGGCCGCCTTGAGCAGGCTGCCGGTGGTACGCTGTTTCTGGATGAGGTGGCGGATATGGATCTGGAGGCGCAGTCCCAGCTGTTGGGCGCGCTGGATACCGGCGCCTTTCTGCGGGTGGGTGGCACCGACCCGGTGAGCATCGATGTGCGCATCATCGCCGCAACCCATAAAAACCTCGAAGAGTCGGTGCAGAGTGGGGATTTTCGGGAAGACCTGTTCTATCATCTGAACGTAGTTCCCCTGCGTGTGCCTCCCCTGCGGGAGCACCCGGAGGATGTGCCTGATCTGCTTAATTTCTACGTCGATCATTTCGTCGCACATGAAAAGCTGCCCTACCGGCGTTTCAATGTGGGTGCACAGAATTTTCTGCGTAACCACCCCTGGTACGGCAATGTACGAGAGCTTAAAAATCTGGTGCAGCGACTGCTGATTCTCGGTGCGGGAGACGAGGTCTCACAGGATGAAGTCGAGGCGGCGCTGGGAGCGCCGGAGCTCAGAAGCGGCGATGGTGGGGGCGATGTGGTCTCCTTCGATCTGCCGTTGAGGCAGGCCAGGGAGCAGTTTGAAAAGGCCTATCTGGAATACCAGTTGCAAAAACATGAAGGCAATATTTCCCGCATGGCAAAGGATGTGGGGATGGAGCGTACCCATCTCTATCGTAAGTTGCGTTCATTGGAAATTGAGATAAAGGATCGACGCTAGTCTTGAAGTCCGTAACTTCCCATAGTGTCCTTCGAGGTGAAAATGGTGTTTCTTAATGGACAGGAATCAGAATGTAGGGTGCGCATGGCGCACCCTACCAGATAAAAACATTGCAGCCCTTCATCATTTTAGGGCGGCGTGAACTCCGAAGCTTGAGCGAATAATGAAAATCATCATTCTTGGCGCCGGACAGGTGGGGCGCTCTGTTGCCAATGCCCTGGTGCATGAGGACAACGACATTACTGTGGTGGATCAGAACAACGACCTGCTGCTGGAGCTGCAGGATCGGCTGGATCTTGGGATTCTGCAGGGACATGCCGGGCAGCCGGATGTATTGCGTCGTGCCGGGGCCGAGGATGCCGATATGATCCTGGCGGTGACCAACAGTGATGAGACCAATATGGTTGCCTGCCAGGTTGCCTACACCCTGTTCCACACGCCCATGAAGATTGCCAGGGTCCGGTCGCAGGCGTATCTCGACTATCCTGAGATCTTTGCCAAAAAGTCATTTCCGGTTGATGTGCTGATCAGTCCGGAGCAGTTGGTCACAGAATATATTCTGCGCTTGGTGGAGTATCCTGGCGCCCTGCAGGTGCTCGACTTCGCGGGGGGACGTGTTCGCCTGGTAGCGGTCAAGGCTTACTATGACGGCCCTTTGGTCGGGCATAAGCTCCGTACACTCTATGACCATATTCCGAACACTGATGCCCGCGTGGCGGCGATCTACCGGGAAGGTGAGGTCATCCAGCCGATGGGCGATACGGTGATCGAGGCGGATGACGAGGTTTTTTTCATCGCCGCCACAGAAAACATTCGTGCCGTGATGAGTGAGTTGCGCAAGCAGGAGAATCGATATAAACGGCTGATCTTTGCCGGTGCCGGAAATATCGGCAGGCGGCTGGCACAGTCCCTTGAGTCGAAATACCGGGTCAAACTCATCGAATCCGACCAGGATCGGGCGCGTGAGATCGCGGAGCGTCTCGACAAGACAATCGTACTGCACGGCGATGCGGCGGACGAGGATCTGCTGCTGGAGGAGAACATTGAGAATACGGATGTTTTCTGCGCGGTCACCAACGACGATGAGGCCAATATTCTTTCGGCGATGCTGGCCAAGCGGCTCGGCGCCGGCAAGGTGATGGCGCTGATTAATCGGGCAGCTTATGTGGATCTGGTGCAGAGTGGTCCCATCGATATCGCCATCTCACCGGAACTGGCTACAATCGGCAGTCTCCTGACCCATGTGCGGCGGGGTGATGTCGTGGTAGTACACTCCCTGCGGCGGGGTGCTGCTGAGGCTATAGAGGCGGTGGCTCACGGTGATCGGGGTTCCTCCAAGGTAGTGGGGCGCACCATCGAAGAGATCAAACTGCCCAAAGGGGCCAGCATCGGCGCAGTGGTGCGGGGCGAAGAAGTGCTGATCGCTCATCATGACACCACCATCGAGAGCGGTGACCACGTGATCCTCTTTCTGGTTGATAAACGCCAAATCAGGGATGTGGAGAAGCTGTTCCAGGTTGGGGTCATTTTTCTTTAGAGAAAAGGTGAAAGGACAAAGACAGTGGTGATTTCATTACAGTCCAATGGCAGGCATCGTGTTCCGAAGCTTGCTCAAGATGGTTTTCCTTTAACCTTTAACCTTTAACCTTTAACCTTTCTTTCATGCACTTCTCCGTCGTCCAACGCATTCTCGGTGTCCTGCTCATGCTCTTTAGCCTGACCATGCTGCCGCCGATGCTGGCGTCGCTCTGGTTTGGCGATGGGGAGCTGATTGGTTTCGCCGATGGTTTTATCCTGACCTTGGGGTTGGGGCTGGCAATTTGGGCGCCGGTGCGCAGTCGGCATCAGGAGTTGCGGGTCCGGGACGGCTTCCTGGTGGTGGTGATGTTCTGGACCGTATTGGGTTTGACCGGTGCCTTGCCCTTCATGCTCTCAGAAAGTGCGGACATGACGATAACCGATGCGATTTTCGAGTCGGTCTCCGGACTTACCACTACTGGGGCAACAGTGATCATCGGGATCGATTACCTGCCTCCGTCGATCCTCTATTACCGGCAGCAACTGCAGTGGCTTGGTGGCATGGGTATCATCGTCCTGGCGGTGGCAGTGTTGCCGATGCTGGGCATTGGTGGCATGCAGCTCTATCGTGCGGAGACCCCAGGGCCGATGAAGGATAGTAAGCTGACGCCACGCATCACCGAGACGGCAAAGGCGCTCTGGTATATCTATCTTGGACTCACTGTCAGTTGTGCCCTGGCCTATTGGGGGGCGGGTATGACGCCCTTTGACGCGCTGGGTCATGCTTTTTCGACGGTGGCGATTGGCGGCTTTTCAACCCACGACGCAAGCATAGGGTATTTTGACAGTACTCTGATAGAGATGATTGCAGTCGTCTTCATGGTGCTCTCCGGGGTTAATTTTGCCCTCCACTTTCTCGTCGTCCGGCGCAGGTCGCTGAGTATCTATCTGGGGGATTCCGAATTCCGAGTCTATATCGCAACGCTTGGGTTAGTCACCCTGATGGTCGTTGTTGCGCTCTATGGCATGGGCATCTACTCCGATTGGAGTGAGGCGTTTACCCAGGGGCTGTTTCAGGCGGTCTCAATCGGCACAACCACCGGATTTACCACCACCGACTACTCTCTTTGGCCCGGGGTGATTTCGATTCTGCTGCTTTTTACCAGCTTTATTGGCGGCTGTGCCGGCTCCACTGGCGGAGGTATCAAGGTGATTCGCTTTCTGCTGCTGATCAAACAGGGGATGCGGGAGATCAATCGCCTGATCCACCCCAGTGCCCAGATCCCCATCCGGGTCGGAGACAAGACCATCCCCAGGCGGGTCGTTGAGGCGGTGTGGGGTTTTTTCGCCCTCTATGTGGCAAGTTTTACCGTCATGTACATGGCATTGGCATTCACCGGGCTGGACCTGATGACTGCCTTCTCTGCGGTGGGTGCGAGTATCAATAACCTGGGGCCGGGACTTGCTGGTGTTGGCGCCAACTATGCGAGTCTGAATGACACTGCAAAATTGATCCTCTGCTTTGCGATGCTTCTTGGTCGTTTGGAGATCTTTACTTTGCTGGTGCTGCTGACCCCTGCCTTCTGGCGCAAATAGCATGGATCAAAATCGTTTTAGGGGTTTTGGTCCTTTTTCTGCGATAGGATGCCGGTGGAATTTATTTTCAGTAAAAACAAATAGTTGAAGTTTTTTCGTGCCGATGAAGACTGTTTTTCCATCAGTTTTGAACTATCTTTGACGATATCGGTCTTATTTTACAAGTCGCGACGACTGATAGGGCTGCTTCCCTCCCTTGGCGGCCCGCCCTTCCCGGTGACCCCATCCGGGAAGATCGACCCCGGACGCCTTTCCCCTTTAGGTGCTCGGGGTCTTCTTTTTTGCCCTGTTGAATTCCTGTCACGAACTTCTTTGGGCTTATTTCGTTTCGTCCTGGTCCAGGTCAAACCAAATGTCGAGCAGGTGATGTACTTCGGTAATACCCTGGCGCTTTGGGGATGAAAAGAGCTGCACCGTAATCTCAGGGTACTCTTTCAGCGTTTCCCTGACATTCAAGAGTGCGCTGTTGGCTGCTCCCCGTTTCAACTTGTCCGCTTTCGTCAGCAGGATGTGAGTGGGAAGGCTCTGGTGGGTGTTCCATTCCAGCATCTGCCGGTCAAAATCCTTTAACGGGTGGCGCACATCCATTAACAATATCAGGCCGCGCAGAGAGTGCCGTTGTGCCAGATAGTCTGCGAGTGCTCCCTGCCACTGGCTTTTTACCGCCTCCGCTACTTTTGCGTAGCCGTATCCCGGCAGGTCGACGAGACGCCTGTTTTCATCCAGTGAAAAGAAGTTCAGCAGTTGGGTTCGCCCTGGAGTTTTGCTGGTGCGCGCCAGGCTTTTTTGCTGACATAGAGTATTGAGGGCGCTGGATTTTCCGGCATTTGAGCGGCCGGCAAATGCCACTTCGATACCTGTGTCGGTGGGGCTTTGAGAGAGCTTGGCCGCGCTGGTGAGAAACTGTGCGCGGTGGTAGAAGGGATTCATATACCTAGTGCTTTATCAATGTAATGATTCCGGCTTGTTTTGGTGCGCATGGCGCACCCTACGCATCCTGATTATATTTATTGAATGACCACTGGATCAGCTGCCCCAAAGACGCTTGATCCAGGATTTTTTGTTCAATTTAGGACTGGCGCCGGCGGCAAGAAAGAACCCGGTGTACTGCATGTCCTCTTCCATAATGTGCTTTGTGAGCCAGGTCTTGAGAAAATGCAACAATTCGAAACCGATGGCGGTTTTGCCTGACTCAACTTTTTGTATGAGCTCGACAACGTGGCCGAGCAACTCTTCATGGATCTCTTTGTGCTCTTCATAGCCAGGGTAGTTGAGAATGCGCATCAGGCTCTCTTCCACGGCAAAGTGAATACGGGTGTAGTCCGCGAGTTCTGCGAGAATGCCTTTAACAGCATCGCTGCCATGGCGCTCGTGGATTGCCTGATGCATGCGGTTTATCAGATCCACCAGAATTTTGTGCTGTTCGTCGATCTCTTCGATTCCAACACTTAGCGAATCTGACCACTCTACAAAGGCACCCATGGCGTATCTCCTCGGGTTGGCATATTGTTCAAAAGATGCAGGTAAGAAATATAAAAAACTCTCATGTTATTTTACATTATTTTGCATTTGTTAATATGATCGTAGTTACTCAGAACGCTTCCAGTGTCCCGATTTGCCGCCGGCTTTTTCCAGCAGCCGTACCTGATTGATAGTCATACCGCGATCTACAGCCTTACACATATCATAGATGGTCAATAGCGCTACCTGGGTTGCACAGAGTGCTTCCATCTCGACGCCGGTCTGACCACGGGTCTCTACCCTGCTTTGGCAGTAGACACTGTTGCCGTCTGGCTCAGGGATAAGATCGATATTGACCTTGGTCAGTGCCAGTGGGTGGCAGAGAGGTACCAGATCCGCGGTCTTTTTGGCGGCCATGATGCCGGCTACTCTGGCGATACCGAGAACATCGCCCTTCTTATGCCCTCCCTGCATGATCAGTTGGAGGGTGTCAGGCTCCATTTGGATACGACCTTCAGTGACGGCTACGCGGTGGGTAACGGTTTTATCACCCACATCGACCATATGAGCCTCTCCAATAGCATTGAAGTGGGTGAGTTCAGACATGTGTTTGTTACTCATCGTCCTCGTGTTCTATCTTCTTCGAGATCTCGCGGACCTCAAACTGCATACTTCCAAGATCGGCCATGACGTAGGTGGCTGCGGATTTTCCGACGCCACCGATAGTGCCGGGGTTTACCAGTAGTGTCTTGCCGCCCTTGATGTTGGGCAGATCTTCAAATTTGACTTTGTGGCTGTGGCCACAGCAGACCAGATCCCAGTTGCCGGTTGCAGCCATTGCGCGTGCATAATGGGGGTAGTGCACCAGAAAGATGCGTTTTCCCCCGAGTTCCACCCCGGCATCCATACCGTGATACTCAATCACGCTATCCTCATGATTGGTGAGACGCCCCAGTGTATAGAGGTCGCCGGTATTGTTGCCATGTATTACGTGTACTGGCAAACGGTGTTTATTCAGGCATTTCAGTGTGCTGGGAGCGACAACATCACCACAATGCAGGACGGCTTCGGCGCCCAGCGACTTGGCCTCGGCAACCGCAGCGTCGAGCAGGGGGATATGGTCATGGCTGTCGGATAAAATGCAGATCTTCATGGATTTTGGTTGCTTTGGAGGGGGCAGGCCATTATAGCCAGTTCGCCCCCGTTAGAAATTGGGTTTTTCAGGGGCATCCTGGAACATCTTGATGCTCGATAGAATCTCATCCTTCGCTTCATCGATTCCGTACCAGCCGTCAACGCGCACCCATTTCCCTTCGTCGAGGTCTTTGTAGTGTTCAAAGAAGTGGGAGATGCGGTTGAGTACGTCACCGGCTAAATCCCTGAAGCTTTGCACATGGCGGTAGGATTTGCAGGACTTGTCGATCGGCACAGCAAGAATCTTGGCATCATCGCCTGACTCATCCTTCATCTTTAGCACACCAACGGGGCGGCAGGAGATGACGGACCCGGGAATCAAGGGGTATGGGGTAAGCACCAGCACATCGACCGGGTCGCCGTCCGGAGAGAGAGTGTGGGGCACATAACCGTAGTTGCAGGGGTAGTGCATTGCCGTGGACATGAAACGGTCGACGAACATTGCGCCGGTTTCTTTATCCAGCTCATATTTGACAGGATCTGAATGAGCAGGAATCTCAATGATGACATTGATTTCATTGGGTACGTTGTTGCCGGAACTGACTCTGTCCAGATTCATAAATTGCTACCTTTATGGGCGCAAAAGGCCGGATAGATACCGGCCTAGTGTGTAAAGCGTATTTATTGATTGGCAGCATCGACCTGAAAGATAGATCTATTGCCATGAAATTTTGGGCTAGGTTAAGGGTATGGGCGGCGGGTGTCCAGCTTGTTGGGTATTTCCCCTTTTTATGGCATGGGAAAGTTTTTGTTGGGATGTCTGGTTGAGGGTCAGAAATAAACCCAACAAAAAAGGGGAGCCGAAGCCCCCCTTTTCAATCAAACCAAAGGTCTGAAATTACAGCAGCGGTACGATCAGCAGCGCAACGATGTTGATGATCTTGATCAACGGGTTGACTGCAGGACCGGCGGTGTCTTTGTAGGGGTCGCCTACGGTGTCACCAGTGACGGCCGCTTTATGTGCATCGGAGCCTTTGCCGCCGAAATTGCCATCCTCGATGTATTTCTTGGCGTTATCCCATGCGCCACCACCGGTGGTCATGGAGATGGCCACGAAGAGGCCGGTGACAATAGTTCCGATCAGCAAACCGCCCAATGCCTGAGCGCCGAGGGTCAGTCCAACGATCACCGGTACCGCAATCGGCAGCAGTGAAGGGATGATCATCTCCTTGATGGCGGCCTTGGTCAGCATGTCCACAGCCTTTGAATAGTCAGGCTTTTCGCTGTGATCCATGATGCCGGGCATCTCGCGGAACTGGCGGCGAACCTCGTTGACGATGCCGCCGGCTGCGCGGCCGACAGCTTCCATCGCCATGGCGCCGAACAGGAAGGGCACCAGACCGCCGATCAGTAGGCCGATCAGCACCATGTGGTTGGAGAGGTCGAAGGTGACATGAGTACCCAGGTGGGTGTCGAGGCTGTGAGTGTAGTCAGCGAACAGCACAAGGGCGGCCAGACCGGCGGAGCCGATGGCGTAACCTTTGGTCACTGCCTTGGTGGTATTGCCCACGGCATCCAGAGGATCGGTGATGTTGCGGATCTTCTCGTCCAGTTCAGCCATCTCGGCAATACCACCGGCGTTGTCGGTGATGGGGCCGTAGGCGTCCAGGGCCACGATGATGCCGGTCATGGAGAGCATGGAAGTGGCAGCGATGGCGATGCCGTAGAGGCCTGCCAGATCGTAGGCACCCCAGATGGAGGCACAGACTGCCAGCACCGGCGCAGCGGTGGACTTCATGGAGACGCCCAGACCAGCGATGACATTGGTGCCGTCACCGGTGGTGGATGCCTCGGCGATGTGTTTGACCGGAGCGAACTCGGTAGCGGTGTAGTACTCGGTGATCACTACCATCGCAGCAGTCAATACAAGCCCTATCATCGCGGCACCGAAGAGCGCCATGGTCGGATTGGTCACGCCTTCGATAACCACGTCCTTCATCATGTAGTCAGTGACGAAGTAGAAGGCCACCGCAGCGATAATACCGGATACTGCCAGCCCCTTGTAGAGGGCAATCATGATCTTGGTGTCGCCCTCTTTCGCCTGGACGAAGTAGGTGCCGATCACGGAGGCGATGATGGAAACGCCGCCAAGTACCAGTGGGTAGGTGATTGCAGCGCCACCGGAGACCAACAGACTGCCAAGCAGCATGGTGGCGACCACGGTTACCGCGTAGGTCTCGAACAGGTCAGCTGCCATGCCGGCGCAGTCGCCCACGTTGTCACCGACGTTGTCGGCGATAACCGCAGGATTGCGTGGGTCATCCTCGGGGATGCCTGCCTCAACCTTACCGACGATGTCGGCGCCCACATCCGCACCCTTGGTGAAGATGCCGCCGCCAAGACGGGCGAAGATGGAGATCAGTGAGCCGCCGAAGGCGAGGCCGACCAGTGCGTGCAGTGCGTCACCGTCGGAGACGCCCATCTGGCCGAGGATGGCATAGTAACCGGCAACACCCAGCAGACCCAGGCCGACCACCAGCATACCGGTGATGGCGCCGCCGCGGAAGGCGACCTGCAGTGCGGCGTTGATGCCGTGGTTGGCGGCCTCTGCTGTGCGCAGATTGGAACGCACCGAGATGTTCATGCCGATATAACCGGCAGCACCTGAGAAGACTGCGCCAATGGCGAAGCCGATGGCGGTGGTTGTGCCCAAGGCGGCAAAAAGGACCACGAACATGACAGCGCCGACGATGCCGATGGCAGTGTACTGGCGGTTTAGGTAGGCGGTGGCGCCTTCCTGTATGGCAGCGGCGATCTCTCTCATCCGCTCGTTGCCTTCCGGCTGTGCAATTATCCATTTGACGGAAACAAATCCATAAGCCAGTGCAGCAGCGGCACAGACCAGACTAAAAATTAGTTCGTTACTCACGTAGGAACCCTCCTCAACGTATTAATAGATCGGATAACGGTTTTTTGGTCGATATTTCTTCGGTCGCTGACTGCGCTTCCCCACGCGCAGACCTACTACTTTCTAATATTCCTAAATGCCAAATCTTTGACTCGAATCAAATCAGACGAAAATAAAGTGGGGGCGCTGAAACAGCCCCCCACGATTTTTGGCCTTAGATTTCGAATTTTTCCAACTTTTGCTGCACAGGGGCGCCCTTCATGGTGACGTACTTGGGCATGCCGTTGTCGTCATACTCGGGGTAGGCCTCGCCTTTGATCAGTGGGTAGAGGTACTCCTTGCATTTGTCTGTGATGCCGAAGCCATCCTCGGAGATGAAATCCATCGGCATCATCTTCTCGACATTGGCGACCTCGCTCAGTGGGGCTTCACCGATGCTCCACTTGTAGGGATTGGAAGACTCGCGAACAACGGTCGGCATGATGGAATTCTTGCCTTCCAGCGCCTTTTCAACAGCGGCCTGACCCAGGGCATAGGCCTGCTCGACGTCAGACTCAGAGGCCAGATGACGTGCTGCGCGTTGCAGATAATCGGCAACAGCCCAGTGAAACTTGTGGCCCAAGGCATCTTTGACCATGTTGGCGACGATCGGTGCTGCACCGCCCAACTGGGCGTGACCGAAGGAGTCGCGAGTGCCCTGTTCGGCCAGGAAAGTGCCGTCAGGGTAGTGGGCGCCTTCAGAGACGCAGATGGTGCAGTAGCCGTGCTCTTTCACCTTGGCATCGACAGCAGCGATGAATTTCTCCTTGTCGAACTCGATCTCAGGGAACAGAGTAACAACCGGAATGCCATAGTCCTCGACCAGCGCACCGGCGGCGGCGATCCAGCCTGCGTGGCGACCCATCACCTCGATCACGAAGATCTTGGTGGAGGTGGCGGCCATGGAGCGCACGTCGTAGGAGGCCTCCAGGGTGGAAACGGCGATATATTTGGCTACGGAGCCGAAACCAGGGCAGTTGTCGGTGATCGGCAGGTCGTTGTCCACGGTTTTCGGTACGTGGATGGCCTGAACCGGATAGCCCATCTTCTCGGAGAGCTGGGAGACCTTGTAGCAGGTGTCGGCGGAGTCGCCGCCGCCATTGTAGAAGAAGTAGCCGATGTTATGGGCCTTAAAGATCTCGATCAAACGCTCATATTCACGCTTGCTCTCCTCCAGGCCTTTCAGCTTGAAGCGGCAGGAACCGAAACCGCCGGAAGGGGTGGTCTTCAGTGCGGCGATATCATCAGCGGACTCCTGGGAGGTGTCGATCAGATCTTCGGTCAGTGCGCCGATGATGCCGTTGCGGCCGGCGTAGACGTTGGCGATCTTGTCGCTGTGCTTGCGGCAGGTCTCAATGACGCCACAGGCGGATGAGTTGATGACTGCGGTCACGCCGCCGGATTGGGCGTAGAAGGCATTCTTTGCTGTCATATCTGGCTAACTCCCTAATTTAATAGCGGAAAAAATGGATATTGTCTGGAACTGTTATTTCAGGTCGCCCCGCTCTTTGGCCGCATAATCGGCCTGTGTCTGCAGCAGGGAGACGATACATTCGGTCAAATCGTCATATTCATGGACGCCGGTGCCGTACTGCTGATATCCCCGGTAGAAAAATTGGCAGCGGTATTTACGGTCGCCCGTCTTGAACAGCACGAAGTTGCAGTCTTCCTCGTTCCAGTAGACGACCGGGCAGCTTGTGAGCACCCTGTCTGAGAGCATTAGGCGTATCTCAGCGTCTGCGAGCTGCAAAGGCACATCACGGTCGTAGCGCTCTTTGAGGGTGGTATCGATGATCCAGCGCTCTGAGTCGGTAATATCTGGAATTTCCGGCATGGGGGGAAGGTCTGCAGTCCGTCAATTTAATCAAGCCCAGAGTCGCCAGGCCACGGGGGTCGAAGCATAATCGATTGCCCCGGATGAGTACATAAACTTCGTTGACTTTAGGGGTATTCTGATATTAGCTTACCCAAGCTGATCAACGGCGGCCAATCCAAAACTTAGATGCAGTCATGGAATTTCCTAATTAGCTGATGGTGTAGGGCATGGGACAGCGTTTTTTTCCGCTACCAACAGTGTATGGGACATGGGTGTTTATCCAAAATTGGCTGCGGGTTGGCCACACATAAAATACCACTAACTTAAAGGGGAGTGGCGATGAGAATCGTTCTGCTTGGAGCGCCAGGATCGGGTAAGGGAACCCAGGCCAAAAAGATTGTGGGGAAATACGGGATTCCCCAGATCTCCACCGGGGATCTGCTGCGTGCCGCTGTGGCGGCGGAGTCTGAACTAGGCAGACAGGCCAAGGAGGCAATGGAGTCGGGACACCTGGTTTCCGATAATATTGTTCTTGCCATGATCCGGGAACGTCTGCAGGCCCAGGATGTGAAGGAGGGATATATTCTTGACGGGTTCCCGCGCAATCTTGAACAGTCCGAGACCCTTGATGCCATGCTCACTGAGTTGGGTCAGCCTTTGGATCTCGCGATACTCATCCATGTTGAAACCGATGCGCTGATGGAACGGCTCGTGGGGCGGCGCAATTGCGAGTCCTGCGGTCAGATGTACAACATCTACAGCAATCCCACTATCGTCGAAGGTGTGTGCGACAAGTGTGGCGGCAAGCTGCATCAGCGGGTGGATGATAACGAAGAGACCATCAGTCATCGCCTGCATGTCTATGACAACCTGACCGTGCCGCTGATCGAGCATTATGATGAGCAGGGCAAGCTACGTCGGATCGAAGGCGCAGGGGAGATCGAAGAGATCTTTGCAAACGTTTGTCAGATTCTGGATGGGGTTGCTGCATCTCCTGTAGTCGAGGCGGAAACGCTGCTGCCGGAAAAGGAAGATGAAGTGATGGAGCCGGAACAGACCGCAGTACCCGAGCTGGAGTTTGAACCTGAGGTTGTTGTTGTGGTCAAGTCTGAGCCGGTTGCAGTGATGGAGGAGGTGGTTGAGGAGAAAGTGTCTGAGAAAAGCACGGTGGCCGATGAGAAGGTTGTTACGGGGAAGAAGGTGGCGGCGAAGAAGAAAGCCTCTGCCAAGAAAAAGGTGACCTCAAAGAAGAAGGTCTCCACCAAGAAGAAGGCGACGGCGAAGAAGAAAGCCTCCGCCAAGAAGAAGGTAGCTGCCAAGAAGAAGGTAGCTGCCAAGAAGAAGGTCTCCAGCAAAAAGAAGACGACGGTGAAGAAAAAAGCCTCTGCCAAGAAAAAGGTGACCTCAAAGAAGAAGGCCTCCACCAAGAAGAAGGCGACGGCGAAGAAAAAAGCCTCCGCCAAGAAGAAGGTAGCTACCAAGAAGAAGGTCTCCAGCAAGAAGAAGGCGACGGCGAAGAAGAAAGCCTCCACCAAGAAAAAGGTGACCTCAAAGAAGAAGGTCTCCAGCAAGAAGAAGGCGACGGCGAAGAAAAAAGCCTCTGCCAAGAAAAAGGTGACTGCCAAGAAGAAGGGGTCTACCAAGAAGAAGGCGATGGCGAAGAAGAAAACCTCCGCCAGGAAAAAGGTGACCTCAAAGAAGAAGGTCTCCACCAAGAAGAAGGCATCGGCGAAGAAAAAAGCCTCAGCCAGGAAAAAGGTAGCCGCCAAGAAGAGGGTGTCCACCAAGAAGAAGGCAAGGGCGAAGAAAAAAGTCTCCGCCAGGAAAAAGGCAGTCGCTAGGAAGAAGGTGTCTACCAGGAAGAAGGCATCGGCGAAGAAGAAGGTCTCCAGCAAGAAGAAGGCGATGGCGAAGAAAAAAGTCTCCGCCAGGAAAAAAGTGGCCTCAAAGAAGAAGCTGTCTTCCAAAAAGAAGTCAACTGGGAAGAATAAAGTCTCTTCCAAGAAGAGGGTGGCTAGGAAGAAGAAAGCCTCAGCCAAGAAGAAAAAGGTTGGAAAGCGGCGGCGGTAGCCCCACTCAATCCATTGCCCGATGAGAAAGGGCTCCCTGAAATGGGGGCCCTTTTTTGTGGTGTGCCAAAAAGACTGGCCGCTCCCACAATTTTATTTATTACTCCCTCTCGTTTCGGAGGAGATATTTAATCCTTTTTTTCACCTGCCCGCCGGAATTCAGTACCGTGGCATCCAGAGCAGGGCGGGATGTGCCCGGTCTTTTTGAAATGCATCTCTTTGCCGCAGCTTGAACAGATCAGTGTGCCGGGTCCGGTGACCTCGCCGGTGTGGTATCGGGATGCCTCTTTTGCCCGTTCAGCGATCTTGTTCAGCTCCAGCTTGGTCTGATCCGCAACTCGGGAGAACATCTCGATCATTCGGTCTTCCACCTGCCGGACATCAAACTGCCACCACTCGGATAACTGTTCCCCTGTCTCAATAAGGTAGTGCGCAGCATCTTTTACATCCCGCTCAACATAACCTGCGACCTTATCCGCCTCCTCGCGGCTCAGTTCACCCAGTTCGACGACTTTCTCCTTGGCATCGTCAAAATAGTCCTTGAGACCCGGGATGGTATTCTCCTTTGCCGATTCAATGGCATCATGCACATGCTCAAGAATGTCCTCATAAGCGTCTGTAAGTCTGTCCAGTGGATTTTTGTTGTCGGGATCTGTCATGGTCTGCTCCTTACAGCGGCCTCACCGCCATTTTCTGGTTCTTCTATATAGTAATAATGGATGAAATTTACGCGTTGGCAAATGATCAGGACTAATTGAGATTGTCTTTGAGCCAGGAACGATGAATTTTTTTACCGTTTCGTGAGAAACTCTGTTATTACCCATTTACTGCAATGGTGCGCAGGCTGCACCCAAATTCGAGAGTCTTCGTGTCCACCACAATGAATGAAATCGACCGGAAACGTTTCCGTGAAAGTCTCAGACGCTCCACAGCGAACGATCAATTTATTGATCGTTTTTATGACCGCTTTGTTGGTCAATCCGATGAAGTTGCGGCTTTTTTCCATAACCGGGATATGCCGCAAATCAAGCAGAAGTTGCTGACCACCCTGGAGATGCTGGCTGACACAACAGAGGGTCAGCCGGGACTGGGTATGTACATGGAGATGCTGGGAAAGATACACCGGCGCCTGAATGTGGAACGCCGTTTTTTCGCTGGTTGGCGAAAGGCATTGGTCGAGACAGTGGCGGAATGTGATTCGGAGTTCAGTGAAGAGACTCGCCTCGCCTGGGAGCGGGCGATCGACCATGTGATTGAACGAATGCTCGACCTAACTTCCTGAAAGTCGGAGGTTAGGTTATCCTTCCGCGATTATCCGAACACATTTTCCCGAAGCCGGACCATGCAAAACACCTACGATCCCCGTCAGATAGAACAACAGGCCCAGACCTATTGGGAGGAAGAGAAGACCTTTAAGGTGGTTGAAGATCCATCTAAGGAAAAGTTTTACTGCCTCTCAATGTTTCCCTATCCCAGCGGTAAGCTGCATATGGGGCATGTGCGTAACTACACCATTGGGGACGTGATCGCCCGCTATCAGCGTATGCAGGGAAAAAATGTATTGCAGCCTATGGGTTGGGATGCTTTTGGGCTGCCGGCAGAGAACGCGGCGCGCAAGAACAAGGCTGCGCCTGCGGGCTGGACCTACGACAACATCGAATATATGAAGGGGCAGCTCAATAGCCTCGGTTTCGGTTATGACTGGGACCGGGAGCTGGCCACCTGTCGGCCCGACTACTACAAATGGGAACAGTGGTTCTTCACCGAGCTCTATAAAAAAGGGTTGGTCTACCGCAAGAACGCGGTGGTCAACTGGGATCCGGTGGATCAGACAGTGCTCGCCAACGAGCAGGTGATCGACGGCCGCGGCTGGCGCTCCGGGGCGCTGGTGGAGCGCCGCGAAATCCCCCAGTGGTTCATCAAGATTACCGATTACGCCGATGAGCTGCTTGATGAGATCGACAATCTGGAAGGCTGGCCCGACCAGGTCCGCACCATGCAGCGCAACTGGATCGGTCGCTCTTTCGGTGTGAAGATGGCGTTTGGTATCGAAGGTTCGGATGAGAGTCTGACCATCTTTACCACCCGTCCAGATACTCTCATGGGCGTTACCTATGTGGCGGTAGCTGGTGAGCACTCACTCGCACTGCAGGCTGCGGAGAGCAATACTGAAATCGCCGGGTTCGTTGATGAGTGCCGCCAGGGCGGCACCTCCGAGGCTGATCTGGAGACCATTGATAAGAAGGGCATTCCCCTGGGTATCAACGCGATCCATCCGGTGAGCGGCGAGCCTGTACCGATCTATGCCGCTAACTTCGTGCTCATGGGTTACGGGACCGGCGCAGTGATGGCAGTGCCCGGTCACGATGAGCGCGACCATGCCTTCGCCGGCAAATACGGCATCCCGATCAAACAAGTGATCCACCCGGCGGATGGCACAAATATCGACATCCAGGCCGCCGCCTATATCGAAAAGGGTGTGCTCAAGAATTCCGGCCCCTTCAACGATCTCACCTCAGAGGCGGCGTTCGACGCCGTCGCCGAGTGGCTTCAGGCGCGTAACAAGGGAGAGAAAACCAAGAACTTCCGCCTGCGCGACTGGGGTGTCTCCCGGCAGCGCTACTGGGGTACGCCGATCCCCATGATCCACTGCGACAAGTGCGGCACCGTGCCGGTCCCGATGGCGGATCTGCCGGTGGTGCTGCCGGAGGATATCGTCTACGACGAGGACACGATCAATCCGATCAAGGCAGATGGCGCATTTGCCAAATGCATCTGCCCCGAGTGTGGCGGTGCGGCTCAACGTGAGACCGATACCTTCGATACTTTCATGGAGTCGAGCTGGTACTACGCCCGCTACACCTGCCCCGGTGCCGAGACCATGCTTGATGAGCGGGCTGACTACTGGCTGCCGGTGGACCACTACGTTGGCGGTATCGAACATGCGGTGCTGCATCTGCTCTACGCCCGCTTTTTCCACAAGCTCATGCGCGATGTGGGGTTGGTGCAGAGCAGCGAGCCATTTACCCGCCTGTTGACCCAGGGCATGGTGGTGGCGGAAACCTACTACCGGGATCAGAGTGACGGCTCCATGCATTGGTACAATCCTGCTGAAGTGGCGGTGGAACAGGATGAAAAGGGTCGGCCGCTGAGCGCCAGCCTGTCCGCCGATAGTCAGCCGGTGAAAATCGGCGGTATAGAGAAGATGTCGAAGTCGAAGAACAACGGCATCGATCCCCAATCGCTGATCGACCGCTACGGTGCCGACACCGTGCGTCTCTACACCATGTTCACCTCGCCCCCGGATCAGTCACTGGAGTGGAACGATGAGGGTGTGGAGGGTGCATTTCGCTTTCTTAAGCGGCTTTGGGCGCTGGCGACAAAGGGAGCGGCAGAAAGGGGGACAGACCCCAAATCTGTCCCTCTTTCTGCATTGAAGGATACGCGGCGTGAGATCCATGAAGCGCTTAAGAAGGCACTTTTTGACTATGACAGGCAGCAGTTCAACACGGTGGTTTCAGCCTGCATGACCATTGTCAATACACTCTATAAATTGGGTGAAGAAGAGGTGGACCTCGTGGTGTTGCATGAAGGTCTGGGTATCGTCTTGCGCCTGCTGGGTCCTATTGCCCCTCACGTCAGTCACCATTTGTGGCGTGAGTTGGGTTATGGTGAAGATATTCTTGATGCAGGCTGGCCCCAACCCGACGAGAACGCGCTGAAGCAGGAGAGCATTCAGTACGTCATCCAGGTCAACGGCAAGGTGCGGGCCAAGATTCAGGTGCCGGTGGATGCAGATAAGTCGAAGGTTGAAGAGATCGCCCTCGGCAATGAGAATGTGCAGAAGTTTGTCGGTGATGCCACAGTGCGCAAGGTCATAGTCGTGCCCAAAAAATTGGTGAGCATTGTTGCCAAGTAGTGGTCGACCGGACCTACATCCATTCCCTCCCCGCGGGGGGAAGCCAAAATGTAGGTTGGGTTAGCGTAGCGTAACCCATCAACATCAGAAACATGTCGGGTTACGCTATTGCTAACCCGACCGACGGGAGCCCTGATTGGAAATGCTGAAAGGACGACACTGGCGTAGCGGCTTTTTATTGTCGATTTTGCTGATAGTTTCAGGCTGCGGGTTTCATCTGAAAGGCTATCAACAGGCCACACCCAACCTGAATGGCCTGTTTGTGGAGGATGCCGAAAACCGACAGAGTCTGGCCGGGGTTCTACAGCGGGATCTGCGGGCTTCCGGTGCACTCTTGGCTGCCAGTGCGGCGGAGGCGAAGTATCGCCTCTCACTCACCGAGATATTCAAATACCGGGTCCTCTCCGTCGATGAAAACGGCAAGGCGCTGGAGTATGAGTTGCGTTTGAAGAGTGACTTTTCCGTGGTAGACCGTGAGGGTAATACTGCGCTGCCCGAGCAGCATCTGGAACTTGTGCGTGAGTTGACCTATAGCGGTACGGACGAACTGGGTCGTCGTAACGAGGCTAAACTGGTGCGGGGTGATATGCGTACCGATATGGCGGATCAGATTGTCCGGCGCCTGCAAGCGCAGCTGGACTAGGCTTAGACGCATGCGCCTGCGCAACGACCAACTTGCCGTCAGTCTGAAAAAAAGCCTGGCGCCGCTCTATTTTCTTACCGGAGATGAGCCGTTGCAGATGGGTGAGGCCGCCGATCTGGTTCGGGCCAATGCCCGGGCGCAAGGTTACTCAGAGCGCGAGGTGCTGGATCACAGCCCTAATTTCGATTGGAACGCCCTCAGCGGTGCCGCAGACAGCCTCTCCCTATTCGGTGAACAGCGTATCCTTGATTTGCGTTTGAGCAGCGCCAAGGTGGGGGCTGAGGGTGCCAAGGCCTTAACCGCTTATGCTGCCAATCCGCCCCAGGATACGCTGTTGCTGATCACTGCGCCTAAACTGGAGCGCAGTCAGCAGAACAGTAAATGGGTGAAATCGCTGGATCAAGCCGGGGTGCTGGTGCAGATCTGGCCCGTGGAGGGCGCGCGCCTGCTACCCTGGATCGAGCAGCGTCTGCGTGGTGTCGGGTTGATCCCCGAGTCCGGTGTGGTGGAGATGCTGGCAGAGCGCATCGAAGGAAATCTGCTTGCCGCCTCCCAGGAGATTGAAAAGCTGCTGCTGCTTCAGGGGCCTGGAGTCATCAGTGCTGAGCAGTTGGCGGCGGTGGCCGACAGTGCAAGATTCGACGTTTTTGGTCTGGTGGACGCGCTGCTGAAGGGTGATACCGCGCGCGGGTTGCGCATGCTGGATGGACTGAAAGGTGAAGGAGTGGCGACACCTGTGGTGCTCTGGGCGTTGTCCCGGGAAATACGGCAACTGGCGGTCATGTCCCACGAGATTGAACAGGGCGGTTCGACAGAGCGGGTGCTGGGGGCGTACCGGATCTGGGAGAAGCGCAAGCCCCTGGTGCGTCAGGGCTTGAAGCAGCAGGCTGCCCACTGGCGGCGGCTGCTGATGCTCTGTGCAAAAGTGGATCGCACTATCAAGGGAATGGGCGATGGCGACCCCTGGCTGTTACTGCAGGATATTGCAGTGGGTATCTCCGGACGACGATTTAGATAAACGACAGAAGTAGGCCGGTTCAAGCATAGCGGAACCGGCAATCCCACGCGTTTTGCTGACCCTGGCACGCTCGATCTGCTACGCTTGATCGGGCCTGCAGTCGTAAATATTCGACATCGCCGCTATCCTGTCCGCTACCGATTTACGCAGTTCCGTGGGAGAAATTACCTCCACATCCGGTCCATACTTCAGAATATCCATGATCAGTTCCGCCGGATTGTGGTAGGGAATGCACAGCTGATAACGCCCATCCTCCAGCCAGCGGCTCTCCTGGCATGGGTGCCACTGCTCTTTTGCCACCCAGCGAGCCCGTTCGGCCGTGAAATGGAGCACGGCTGTGTTGTCGGATTGGCCGCTGAAGATGCCGTAAGCCGATTGATAGTGGTGATCAAGCTCGTCTTCGTTGATATCACGTGCTTTTTTCTCCAGCACAGCGCTCTCGATAATGGCGTCGAGGGCAAAGGTCCTCAGCCCCTTGCGCAGGTGGCACCAGGCATCCAGATACCAGTTGTCCCGATAGTGGGTGAGGCGTTGTGGGGAGACTTCCCGTACTGTGGACTGATCCAGTGAACGGCTGTAGTAGTCGAGTCGCAGTCGCTTTCTCAGGGCAATGGCAGTTGCCAGGTTGGAAAAATAATTTCCCGCAGATCTGGTGGCGGCTTGCAGGATGCGGATGCGCTTGGTTATCTGCTCCCCTCCGGCGTGTTGGCGGTTCAGCAGTTGCTCGATTTGGCGCCGAAAGGGTTGCAGGTGGCTCCCGAGCAGACCGGGTTGTACCTGTTCCAGCAACTGCTGCATGCTCAGCAGCGCATAGAGCTCCGAGGCATTGAACCAGAGTCCCGGCAGCTGATACATCTCCCCTTCGTCCTGCGCGTAACTATAGCCATTGAAGGTGCGGTCATAGATGATGGGGGCGTTGAGAAAGAGGCGCATCTCCTCGATAAGACGCTTGACCGTGGCGCGTGAGCACTCCAGTTCCTCCTCCAGCCGCCTGCGGGAAACCGGGTGGCGGGCCGCCTGTAGAATGCGGTTGAGTTCGAATATCCGGTCAAACCGGTCCATCGGTCGTTAGCATAATTTGTGGAATCTTCGGGCTTATTGTCAAGCCTCGTCAGCTTTGGAGTCGCTGGTGGGTTGATCCAGCGACCAGAG